>JAKSLF010000050.1 GCA_024401355.1 Bacteroidales bacterium
CTTGGAAAGCGAGTGCAAAATTAGACGATTTTTACATCCTATCCAAATATTTCGTAAGAAATTTTTTTAACAATATTCAACTTCACTCACAACACTATAATAATGTGAGGTTTACACAATAGTTAAAAACTATTATGCTGACCATGTCGCTTCCTATACTCACTAGGACTACAACCATACTTGTCCTCAAACAAACTCTTGAAAACTCTCTCAAAACCAAAACCAGCATTTTTACCAACTTCTTGTACACTCTCCTTACCCTGCTTCAACATCTCCGCTGCATATTCCAAACGCATGTTGTTCACATAACTGAAGAAGGTGGTATGGTGATTCAAAAAATACTGCGATAACTCCAACTTAGTACAGCCAACAACTTCTGCCAAACTAAGCAGATTCAAGTCAAATAATACTATCATCTTCTTGTCATAACATGCCTCCCTAATCTTCTCACCCAACTGGTCATCCTCGGCAATCAACTCCGCAAAACCATCTTCCTTCTTCCCAAATTCAAATAAACTCGGTATACTACCCATCACTTTCGCATCCTCATAGTCCTCTACCCTACGACACATCACATACCATATTAGCATATTCACCATTAATGGCATCACATGACTTCCCGGAATGTCAACCACCGCCATCAGTGTCCTCATAAAGCCAGCAGCTAGAAACATCACCAGCAACATACCAAGCCAACTCAAGTCATACACTTCCGTGTTCGCATAATGCTCTCGCAAAACCTTGTTGAATCTCCTATAATACAAATAACCCAAAACACACAGACCTGTCGACAAGATCGCCGTGAATATTATATTGAAAATATCCCACGCCGGACCACAGTATATAGTTCCCAAAACTAGGAACAATATTATCGGACCATACATATACATCAACATTCTACCCGATAGTATCGCATGTCTAGTCAACATCATGCCGACAACTCCTATCGCTGGTATCGAAAGCATATTAAAGTTCTTGCTCAAACTAACAAACATCCCAGAAGGCGATTTCAATACCACACTGACTAATAATCCAAGAATCTGATGCACAAGCAATATTGTCATAGCTACACCTGTCATCATACACAACATTCGCTTCCACTCCGAATAATCTTCGTTGGACGATAACCTATACATTCTATAAGACAAGAAAAAAGCTAGATATACATACAAGCATCTGATTATTATATCCAGATACAAAAAAACACCTGCATCCAAAACTGCCAGCTCAAGCCCATTTATATGTGACAAAAAATAATTCATTGGAATACCCAAAATCAAATGTTAGTGTTTGTGTTTGTTGTTAATCGCTACAAATATATATATATCTACTAACAAAACCAAGTTCATCCTGCTCTTTATCCACATAATCTCTTCTTTTTTTACCTACAATCTTTTCTTTATTCTATGTTCTCCTTCATTTTTCCTATCCATCCATTCTCTACAATCCAAGGCTCTTCGTCTGTTGACTCACACTTCCACGCAGATTCCGACTCCATCCAGTCTTTTTTCCTTATCGCTCTTCCTGAAAGCAATATTTTCTCAGCCTTATTCTCACATGGCCCCACTTCTCCTGTTACAAGCACTATCTCATCTCCGCTCTCTTTCATCTTCTCTTTCGAGTCAACAATTACCAGCCTTCCACATGGAGTCTCTATCTCCATTCCATCTCTCATAAGATGCATCTCCGATTTATATATATGGTAATAACTATCTATCTCTTCCGAAAATTTCAATTCAGCCTTGTCCAATGTATCCAGCAAGACATGCACACTTCGCCCTCTATCCACCACATGAACTGTCGGACATCCATATATATCATACACAACAGTTGCTCTCTTCATATTATAATAGACACCCGACACCAAAAACGACGCAACAACCATAAATACACAAAATACGACAGTCAGTCTGAGACGAGCAACTTTCCAATATGCCCACCTTTCACCAATCAACCATCCTATCACATACAATAATAATATCATACTGACGCTCTCAGCAATTCCACAAGGCACATTTTCTACGACACTATTTGGCCATGACGATGCCCACTCCGCATATTCACAGAATTTCGTCAGTATCATATCCACTATTTCGCCAACCGGTATCGATCCTCCACAAACTATTGCCACTATCGCTATGCTTATCATAGGACCAACCATCCACACCAACAACACATTATGAATAAGAAAATATATCGGGAATCTATGAAAATATAACAACGAAACTGGCATGGTCGCTACTTGTGCCGAAAACGACAACATTACCGAATCAATAACATAACCCAACCATTTCCATTTATACTTGCCAACTTTGTTTCGTATCGGTATATATAGATTTAAGATTCCCCACACCGCCATAAAACTTAAATATAGCCCTATCGAATATATGTCCATCGGATTTATCATCAATATCACAAATACCGCTACATATAATGTATTCATCGGATCCCTCGTCTTCCCCAATACTCTTCCCGTCTCTATTACTGACATCATTATTGCCGCTCTGGTTACCGAAGGCGACATTCCACATATAATTGCATATACCCACAAGACCACCAATCCAATTCCCCAATACAGCCAAGGTCTTTTTTCTCTGAGTCCGCCCAATGCCATCACTATAAGCCCATATACAAGTGCTACATGCAATCCACTGACGGCCAATATATGCACTATCCCACAATCAGTAAATGCCATTCTCACTCCTTTGTCAAGTCGGCTTCTGTCCCCCATCAACAATGCCATCACTATGCCCATATTCTTTTCCGAAACTCCCGACGCCATCAACCTCATCGACACTTTTTCTCTTATTTTGTATATCATTGTCGACATTGTCCACTTCGTTTTGCCACTACACTTAAGGCTGTCCGACGTACCGACAAAGCTATAGTTCTTCCCTCTCATCCATGTCTCGTTGTCAAACGATGCATATCGTCTCTGTCTTGATGGCCATAGCTTCACTTCTCCACTGATTTCTCTTCCCGTCACTATTCGCTCTCTGTCGTTTTCAAGTTTTATCAAGCCATCCACATTCACATATTTCTGGCCACCTATCACCAGGCTGTCCGCATGTATACACAATTTTTGCTCGTCTTCCGTATCTCGCACTATTTCTCTTACATAACCATAAATTTGCGCACTCCCCGACTCTCCAACTATGTCAGATCGCCTCATCTGACTATACGCCATGCCAAACGCAAAAAGTGCCAGCACTATCGCTATGTTGCTCACTGCTGCCCACTTTTTCTCTTTCACTCGTTTTGCATACCACACATATAAAAGCAACAAAGCAGCCGAAACTATTGTCCCGGCTGCAATATAGAATAATGATGTTTCTACATTCCTGCTAGCAACGATGCCTACTGCAAATGGCACAAGACATCGCAATATCGGAAGTCTCCTAAAATCCTCCCATACAAATCGTAATATAGTTCTAGCTATAGGAAACATCTCTTCCCTCAATTCTTATCGTTCTATTATGTTTGACGCCAATGTGTCTGCGGTCTGTATCAATGTACAAAGCGGACATTTGTCACGGGCTGTATTCAGGTTATTTTTCTGCTCCGGACTCTGAAATGCCAAATCCCATGCTGTCATGTGCCATCTTATTGCCATTATCTCATCATCTGTGAGGTCAAATCCACAACGCAATATAACTATCACCGATTTTTCACCATGACCTATCGGAAAGTTACTATAGTCTACGTCATATCCAGGTACATCCTCCCACACTCCGAAGGCATTTTTCTGCTTCTTGACTACTGGCTTATATACGTCTGCTTTGCATACGTCATGCAACAGACTCGCTATTATCACGCTGTCTTTAGGCAACATCGACTCCATTTCCGGAACCATCTCTATCATTTGCTCACGTAGCCTGAGCGCCACTTTACAAACGTTGAGCGAGTGCTCACACAATCCTCCATCATAGTTCAAGTGGAAGCGTGTTGATGCTGGAGCTTCGAAAAAACCGAGTTTCTCTATGTCCTCTATCACATAGTCAACGTCGTCCCTGCCTGTCGATTTTAGCAGTTCGACAAATTCTTCTTTATATTTGCTCGCTGGTTTCATGTCTTTCCTTTTTTATTTCTTGCTTTCTACGAGTCCACTTCTTACTAGCAGATGCTCTATCGATGGAGCCTGCCCTCTGAATCTGATATACTGCGCCATTGGGTCATCATTGCCTATTTCACTCAGACAATGCTTTCTGAATTTACTAGCAAGCTCTTTATTAAATATGTCACCACTCTCTTTGAATGCACCAAACGCATCCGCATCCAGCAGTTCTGCCCATTTATACACATAGTAGCCGGCATCATATCCGCCGTCAAAACTATGTGCAAGATATGTGGTGTGGTATCTCGGACCGATTTCTTCTATCAGACCTATTCCATCCAACACTTCTTTCTCAAATTTTTCTACATCACCAATTGTCTGGTCTGCTGTAATCGAATGCCATTTCAAGTCAAGTATCGCTGTGGCAAGATATTCAACTGCAGCAAATCCCTTGTTCCATGTCGATGCTGTTTTCAACTTGTTTATCAATGCGTCAGGTATAACTTCACCTGTTTTATAGTGCTTTGCATAACTCTTAATCAATTCCGGCTCCGAGGCCCAGTTCTCCATGACTTGCGATGGCAATTCTACATAGTCGTTTGGCACAACTCCACATGATGCCACATATTTGCCCGTCGAGAACAATCCATGCAACGCATGGCCAAATTCATGGAACATTGTCTCTACTTCATCAAAGGTCAGCAATGCAGGAGCATCTGCTGTTGGCTGTGTGAAGTTATACACTATCGACACCTGCGCCGGTGTCCTTGACCCATCAAAGTTGTCAAGTGCCGATCTGAATGACGTGCACCAAGCTCCACCCGACTTGCTTTCACGTGGGAAGTAGTCAAAGTATATCAAACCTACATAGTCACCATTGCTTTCAAACACTTCATACACTTCACATTCCTCATTATATACAGGCATGTTTTCTGCTTTCTTCAATGTGATGCCATATAGCTTGTTCGCTAAGTCAAACATTCCTTTCTGCACATTCCTGAGCGAGAAGTACTCCGACAATTCTTTCTCTTCTACGTCATATCGAGCTTTTCTGACTTTCTCTGTCCAATACATCCAGTCACATGCTTCGACATTTACGGTCTTGTCATATTTATATGCAAATTGCTTTATCTCGAATAGCTCATTCTTAGCTTTCTTTAGCGATGCTGTCCATAGGTCCATAAGGAATGTGTCAACAGCTTCCGGCGTCTTTGCCATATTTTCTTCTATAACATAGTGCGCATGTGTCTTGTAACCAAGCAGTTTAGCTCTCTTGGCTCTTATCGATGCCATCTCTAGCACTATATTCTTGTTGTCTTTCGCATTTCCGTTGTTACACCTATGTGTATATGCTTCATACATCTGTTTCCTCAAGTCATGCCTGTCCGAATACTGAAGGAATGGCATGATGCTCGAATTGTGTAGAGTGAACAACCACTTGCCTTTCATACCTGCCTTTTCAGCTTTCTCTGCTGCCATGGCTCTTATGCTTTCTGGCAGTCCACTCAAGTCTTCCAGACTGTCTATCACAAGCCTGAAGGCATTTGTTTCATCAAGCATGTTATTGCCAAAGCTAAGCGACAGTAATGCAAGTCTCTTGTTGTATTCTTTGAGTGTTTCTTTATCTTTGTCTGATAGCAGGGCGCCATTCCTCACAAAGCTTTTGTAGTATCTTTCTGCCACTCGCTGCTCGATGCTGTCCAGCGACGATCTGTTTTCATAGACATGCTTTATTCTCTCAAACAACTCATTATTCATGTATATTTTATCCGACGACTCCGATAGCTTTGGCAAGATGTTTTTTGCCAAGATTGCCAATGTATCACAGTTGTCGGTCTCTTTTATGTTGAAGAATATGTTTGCTAGCACATCCAGCTTCACGTTTCTTCTGTCAAAAGGTATTACTGTGTTTTCAAATGTTGCCTCACTTCTGTTCTCCACTATGAGCTGGATTGTCTGGTCCACTTCCTTCAAAGCTTCTTCCATCGCTGGTTCATAGTCACTATATTTTATATGCTCAAATGGAGGCACATTATGTGGTGTGGCAAATTCGTCCGACAATAGGCGGTTTGACCCTGTTTCGTCACATGCCGATAATAATGTTGCTGCTGTCATCGCTGTAGCAATTATCTTTATACTTTTCATGATTTTCTATTATTATTACACAAGAAATCGCTTGTCTATATTCCCATATTCATCGATTCTCCTGTCTCTGAAGAATGGCCATATCCTTCTGACGTCTTCCGATCTTTCAATGTCTATGTTCACTATCGCGTTTTCTTCTTTCTCATTGCTTGCTCTATATACTATCTCACCCTGAGGACCAGCAACAAAACTGTTTCCCCAGAATGTTATTCCTCCTGTCACTCCCGACGGATCTGCTTCATAGCCAACACGATTCACAGCAACTACATATATGCCGTTGGCCACCGCATGACCTTTTTGCACTGTCTCCCAAGCATTTCTCTGACGCTCTTTTTCCTCTGCCGTGTCTGTCGACTCCCAGCCTATGGCTGTCGGATATATTAATATCTCCGCTCCTTTCATTGCCATGAGTCTCGCTCCCTCCGGATACCACTGGTCCCAACATACCATGACGCCAAGTCTTCCGACACTTGTGTCTATCGGCTCAAATCCTATGTCACCCGGCGTGAAATAGAATTTCTCATAATAGGCCGGGTCATCCGGTATATGCATTTTCCTGTATTTGCCTGCTATGCTTCCATCTTTGTCAAATACTACTGCTGTATTATGATATACACCGGCTGCTCTTCGCTCAAATAATGAGGTCACCAGCACTATGCCGTTTTTCTTGGCTACTGCCGAGTAGAAGTCGGTCGACGGACCTGGTATCGATTCTGCCAAACCGAATTTTTCCGTATCTTCCGTCTGGCAAAAATATAGCGTGTTATGCAGCTCCTGAAGCACTACCAGTTCCGCACCTTTCTTTGCACACTCTTCTATGTTCCGACGCAGTTTGTCCATGTTCTCCGCTAATGGCATGTTGACGCTCTGCTGAACTATTCCTATATTGATTTTTCTTGACATATCTATTTCGTGTTTCTTACATGCTTATTCTCAAAGGATATTGCATCGTGACACAATGCAACGAACCATGCTGACGTATCAATGCCGAACAGTCTACCCCGACAACTTCCCTGTCCGGGAATGTCTTCCTGAACACTGCCAACGCTTCTTCATCTGTCGATGCATTATATATAGGTACTAGCACTCCTCCATTTACAAACAAGAAGTTTGCGTATGTAGCTGGCAATCTGTGACCGTCTTCCGGGTCATATTTCGCCTCACACATCGGCAACGCTACTAGCGTATACGGTTTTCCTGTCTCACCCGACACAAATTTCTTTATGTCATGCTCCATCATTTTCAACTGCTGATAGTGCTCGTCACTCTCGTCGTCACACTTCACATACATGATGGTGTTGTTCGGCGCCAGTCTCGCAAGGGTGTCTATATGGCTGTCTGTATCGTCACCTGCAAGATAACCATGCTCCACCCACATTATCTTCTCCGCACCAAAGGCTTTTTTCAACATCTTCTCTATGTCTTTTCTCATCTCCGCTCCATTTCTGTTCGGAGACAACAGACATTCACTCGTTGTCATTATTGTTCCATGTCCGTCACTCTCGATGCTTCCACCTTCCAATACTGTCGACAAGTGGTTCTCATATACGGCATTTGTCTTCAACCCTGTTGCCATCGAAAACAAATGACGGTTTATCATGTTGTCTTTGTCCGAAGCAAATTTCAAGCCCCAGCCATTAAACTGGAAGTCCAGCACGACTGGTTTGCCATCATCAAAGACGGTGATAAAGCCATGGTCTCGTGCCCATGTGTCGTTTATCTCTGTCTCCACTATGATATATTTGCTTTTGTCTATATCTTCTATGTATGGCTTCACTTCTTCTGCATCACGCGCCACTATCAATAGCTTGTCAAATCTGACTATCTGATGAGCCAGCTCTTTGTAGCACGCTAATACTTCTTCTAGTATAGGCGACCAGTCCGTATCCTCATTGGGCCATGTCAGTTGAATATAGCTCTGAGGCTCCCACTCTGCCGGTAATCGTCTACTCATATCTTTCTCTTTTTCTCTTGTTGTTAATTATCTGCTCAACTTCTCCAGGTCATATTTTGCTTGTTCCATACCAAGAGCTACAGCATTCTGGTAACATGTCTTCGCTTCCTGTATCTTGCCTGTCTGCTCAAAGTAGTTTCCTAGATAATAAAAGGCGGTCGGACATCTTAGATTTGCCGATTTCTCCAACCATTCTATTCCGGCTTCCTCGTCCTGAACCGGACCTACTCCTTCATAGAGCATCATATATCCTACGTATGCCATGGCATTCGCGTCTCCGCTCTCTGCTAGTTTCAGATACAACTTGTATGTTTTTTTGATGTCCGGCTTCACTCCTCCTATTCCGTATGCATACATCATCGCCAACATCTGCGTCGCATCCATGTCACCACTCATGACGGCATTCTCAAGACCTTTGCTATATTCATAACCATTCGCTCTGAATATGCTGTCCATCTCACCATTAGGGTCGTCAAACAATGGCTTTGCAAATGCCGACACTATGCTGTCTGTCTCTGCTCCAGCCTGTTCTTCTGCATTTTTTGACTGCTGCGACGTACACGCTGCCATTGCTGCCAACGATAATATATACGTTATTACAGATGTTTTTTTCATCTCTTTCTTCCTTTTTATTTGTCTTTGTCCGCATCAAATGTTGCCATGACATCTACTAGATAGTCCCAGAACATCTTGACTGTCTTTATCTCTATCTTCTCGTCCGGCGAATGAACTCCTCTCAATGTAGGACCCATCGAAACCATGTCCAGACCAGGATATTTGTCAAGAAACAAACCACACTCCAGTCCTGCATGTATCGCAAGCACTTCCACTTCTTTTCCAAATAGCTTCCTGTACGATTCCTGCGACAGTTTCAATATAGGCGACTCTATGTTCGGATTCCAGCCCGGATAGCCTTCGCCACATTCCACGTCCGCTCCAGCCAACTCAAATGTCGACGACACCATCTTCTGCACATATCGCTTGGCCGACTCTACCGAACTTCTCTGGCTTGTGCCTATGACTATCGTTTTCCCGTCCATCTTAACCGATGCCAGGTTTGTCGATGTCTCTACCAGATTGGCCATCGTATGACTCATGCCGATTACTCCATGCGGACATGCCAACAATGATGCTATAAGTCGTTTCTGCAGTTTCTCACTTAATATTTCTCTGACTTCGTCCGTCGTCTCCATCTCTAGCCTGAAGCCCGGATCTGTCACTTTAAGCTCCTCTTCTATGTCTGCCGCAAAACAGTTTATCAACACTCTGATGTTCTCTCGCTCCGCAAATGGCACTACCGCCGTAACAACCGCTTCACGAGCCAACGCATTTCGCAGGTTTCCACCATTGAATGTAGACACTCTCAGTCCACACTCTTCGTATGCCTGCTCTACGAGTCTCGCCATTATCTTGTTCGCATTTCCCCTCTCCAGATGTATGTCTCCACCAGAATGTCCACCCAACAGTCCTGTCACTTTTATCTTCAGACCCAGCATTCCATCTTTCACCGGCTCTGTCTCCATCGCAAATGTTGCCTGAGTCGAACAACCACCAGCACATCCAATGAATACCATGCCTTCATCTTCCGAGTCCAGGTTCAACAAGGTCTTTCCTGTGAAGAAGCCTTCTTTTATGTTCATCGCTCCTGTCAAGCCTGTCTCTTCATCTACTGTAAACAGACATTCTATCGGACCATGCATCAGGCTGTCGTCTTTCAATACCGCTAGCTCACACGCTACTCCCATGCCGTCATCCGCACCAAGTGTCGTGCCCTTGGCTCTGACCCACTCTCCGTCTATTATCGCTTCGATCGGGTCGTTGTCAAAGTCATGCTCCACGTCGGCATTCTTCTCACATACCATGTCTATATGGCTCTGCAATACCAACGGACGCCTGTTCTCACATCCTTTGCTCGCCGCTTTGAATATTACGATGTTCCCTACTTCGTCTTTCTTGTATGGCAATCCATTCTTCTTGGCAAAGTCTTCTATGAATGCTACCATCTTTTGCTCTCGCTTCGACGGACGTGGCACTCTTGTCACGTCATAAAAGCTTCCCCATACGTTCCGTGGCTCTAACTCTCTTATATCCATATTCCTACTTGTTGTTTGCTGTCAGTTTGTCCAATACATGCTCTACCAGCGCCTGAACCGATGGCTTGTAGTCCGCATTCGAGTTGCCTGCTTTCCTGTTCGCTATTATCGCACACACTGTGGCTGCACTATGACCAAGCATCTTCGACAATCCATATATTGCCGAACATTCCATCTCATAGTTCGTTATCTTTCTCTCGCCATAACGGAATGCCGATATCTTTGTATTGATGTCCGGATCTGCAAGGAACAATCTGATGACTCGTCCCTGAGGACCATAAAAGCCCGGAGCCGAAATCGTTGTTCCCCTCGTGATTCTCTTGTCCGTATCTAGCTTTCTCAACAGTTCCACGTCTCCATCTACTACGTACGGATGCGTCAGCAGCGGATTCCAATTGACGAATGTCTTGAATTTCTCCTCAAAGTCAAGGTCTACTACTTCATTTCGACCTGCATAATAGTTCAACATTCCGTCAAAGCCTATCGCCGTCTCCGACAACAACCACGATCCTACTTCAAGCTCTGGCTGCAACGAACCCGATGTCCCTATTCTTACAATGTTCAGTCTCTTATGCTCGCTCTTGGCTTTTCGTGTCTCAAAGTCTACGTTTACCAGCGCATCCAATTCGTTCACTACTATGTCTATGTTGTCCGTGCCTATGCCTGTCGATACTACGGTCAACGGCACTCCATTATATTTTCCTGTAACCGACCTGAATTCCCTGTTTTCTGCCCTGACGGTTATATCACTGAAATATGACGATACCATGTCAACACGACCCGGATCACCCACCAGTATAATGTTGTCTGCCAACTCACCCGGCTTCAAGTGAAGATGAAATACCGATCCATCACTGTTTATTATCAGTTCCGATGCCTCTATATAGTTTTTGTTTGTTTCCATAGCTTTCCCCTTTATGTTATTTTGTTACGTCTTATTGCAACAAAGATAATAAAGAATTTACAATTTATACTTCATACAGACCGTTTTTCACCGCAAAGACTACCAGCGACGCCGTATTCGTACATCCCGTCTTGACCATCAGACTCGCTCTGTGCTTCTCTACGGTTCGCTTGCTCAAATACAATTTCTCCGCTATCTCCTGATTCGACAAGCCACCACATATCTGCGTCAACACTTCTTTCTCCCTGTCCGATAGCTCGTCACTCACCATCTCCCTCTTCCCGTTCGGCCTCTCAACTATCTGGTCCATCAATTCTCGCGAGAAGTACATCTCACCCATCTTTATCATCGATATCGCCTGCTCCACTTCCTCAAAGTCACAGCTTTTCAGCAAAAAGCCTCTCACTCCTATCTCCACTAGTTTTGTGTAGTACTCCCTCTCGCCAAACATCGAGACTATGACGATTGTCAACTCCGGATATTTCGACAATGCTATCTGCGACGCTTTGATTCCATCCAGATTCTGCATCGCTATGTCCAGAAATATCAAGTCCGGCTTTTCACTATCCAGTCGATCTAGCATCTCCGCTCCATCCGACCCCTCAAATGTCACTTTCACTTCCGGAAGTCTCGAAAGCAATGTCCTGAATCCCGCTCTGAACAACTGATGGTCGTCTATCAGCCACACACTGAATATGTCCCCGTTTTCTTTGTTTTCCATCTCTATTCCTCCACAGGCACTTTTATCTCTACTCTCATTCCATCTGCCAGTCGCCTGAAGTCCGACGTTCCTTTCAACGACGACACTCGCGATATGATGTTATAATACCCATATCCACCTACCGACGCATCCTGCAGACTCTCCGGATCAAAACCTATCCCATTGTCACAGTATGTCAACACTATCATCCCATGGTCCTCTCTTATCGCAAACCACACTTTGTCCGCTTTGGCATGCCTCAGGGTGTTGTTCAACAACTCACAGAATACTCTGTAGACAACTATTTCTTTCGTACTCGCATATCGCCTTTCACCTAAGGTCAAGTCACATTCTATAACAAAGTCTTTCGGAAGAACCAACTTGGCCATGAAGTTTCTCACCGCTTTCTCTATTCCAAATGTACTCACTATATGCGGACTGAGGTTGTTCGACACTTCTCTGACTGTCACTATCGCCTCCGCTATTGCCTGCTCCAGGTTTTTTCTTATCTCTACATCCGATATCTCACTGCTGATGGCAGAAAAACCCATCTTTATCGAAGACAACAACGGACCAAGACCATCATGCAGCTCCGTCGCAAATCTCTTCCTCTCATTCTCCTCCGCTTGCACTACTGTCTTCAGCAGCTCCTTCTCGTATGCCCTCTGTCGCGCGTCCGCCTCTCTTATATATATGAATATCTTGCGTATAAGGAACACACTTATTACAAAACACAACGATACAAATATGCCGCCCCATGTAAAGGGAAGATCGCTCTTAAAACCAAATCCAGGAATAAATATTCCCATGATATTGATTATCCCCTTTATGGCCATCAAGCCCAAACCTACCGACACCAGAATCCACGACACCTTATACCGCGTCACCTTCGTCAGTCTGACCGCCATGACAGCCGCATAAATCTGTAATATACACGTGATACACAGAAATATATTATATACTATTTCACTACTCATCACTCTCTTTTATCACCACAAAATTACTAAATGCAAATATAGTAGTTTTAATGTTTACAGCAATATCCCCCAATGCTTTTTCCCACACCACAAAACCAAACACCAAAACCGGACCGCACCACAGGACCGAAAAAAACGCACCGCACCATGGGACGGTCGCCTTCTAGCCCGTTGCCGTTAAGAACTTGCTTGACGAATCCGTTAAGCGGCCGGCACCGTTCAAGCGAAGCGCGTTTGTCGGGCGTAGGATTTGCCAAGGAAGTTTAGGCATAAGGGCGTCAGCGACGAGCTCTTTGCTTCGTTTCTCTCGGAAGAGAAATGAAGACACAAAACTGGCAAGACATTGCGAAGCAAAACCCTGTCCGGCAGGACAAAAGAAAAACGGACACCTCCAAGAGATGCCCGTTCCCATATCATTCATCGTTGTAAAGACGTTTTATAAAACGTCTCCATAGCACGCCGCGTCTCCACACCACATGCAGACTACAACCTGCGTCCAGTAATGTCGTATTTCACACCATCGCGGATAATCACAACCCTGCCGTTCTCGATTACCTTCACTGCCTTGTGGCTGT
>JAKSLF010000051.1 GCA_024401355.1 Bacteroidales bacterium
AGTCGTATGAGAAGTATGCTTGGCAATACTTGTTAGTATTGTCACCGATAATCTTAACTGAGTTCTTGTTTGCACCTACAGTACCATCTGCACCAAGACCGAAGAACTTAGCCTCGAAGATACCAGCTCCACCGAGTGCCATCTCTTCCTTCATTGGGAGCGAACGGAAAGTAACGTCATCAACGATACCCAATGTGAAGTGGTCTTTTGGCTCAGCCATCTCCATGTTCTCATATACTGAGAGAATCATAGTAGGAGTTACGTCGCATGAGCCCAGACCATAACGGCCACCTACAATCTTAGGAGCATTTGCCTGACCATAGAATGCGTCCTTAACGTCGAGCAACAATGGCTCACCGCTTGCGCCTGGTTCCTTTGTTCTGTCAAGAACTGTAAGAGTCTTACAAGTAGCAGGAACTGCAGCACGGAGGTGTTCTACAGAGAATGGACGGTAGAGGTGAACAGATACCATACCATACTTCTTGCCGTTAGCGTTAGCGTAGTCGATAGCCTCACGAGCAGCCTCAGTAGCAGAACCCATAAGAACGATTACCTTATCAGCATCCTTAGCACCGTAGTAAGAGAAGAGCTTGTATTCACGGCCAGTGATCTTAGAGATAGCAGCCATGTACTTTTCTACTGAAGCAGGAACTGCGTCATAGAATGGGTTACAAGACTCGCGGTGAGCGAAGAAAGTCTCAGGGTTTTCAGCCATACCCTTTGCCTCTGGATGCTCTGGAGTGAGCGCTCTCTTGCGGAACTCCTCCACTGCCTCCATATTCACAAGAGGACGGATATCTTCCTGATCAATCTCCTCAACCTTGTGGTACTCGTGTGAAGTACGGAAACCGTCGAAGAAGTTGATGAATGGCACACGGCAGTCAAGTGCTGCCAAGTGTGCTACTGCAGAAAGGTCCATTACTTCCTGTACTGAACCCTCAGCAAGCATAGCGAAACCTGTCTGGCGGCATGCCATAACGTCGCCGTGGTCACCGAAGATACAGAGTGAGTGAGAAGCAACTGTACGAGCTGATACATGGAATACTGATGGGAGCAACTCACCAGCAATCTTGTACATGTTAGGGATCATCAAAAGAAGACCCTGCGAAGCTGTAAATGTAGTTGTGAGAGCACCAGCCTGAAGAGAACCGTGTACTGCACCTGCAGCACCTGCCTCTGACTGCATTTCCTGAACCAATACAGTGTCGCCGAACATGTTCTTGCGGCCCTGTACGGCCCACTCATCAACGTGCTCCGCCATAGGAGAAGACGGAGTGATAGGATAGATAGCAGCTACCTCAGAGAACATGTAAGCAACATGTGCAGCGGCAGTGTTACCATCAACTGTGACGAATTTCTTTTCTTTTGCCATTTTTATTACACTAACAATAATTAATTTTGTTTTATATCGTTCAATCCGCTTTTGACAGCAGATAGATTTCTTGTTTTACATCTTAATTTTACGCCATATCAACTCTTTAGGTTTCCAATTATGCTTATTTCATTACAAAGAAATAATTAATAAAGGAATCCAAAGAGCCACAATGGTATCACATTACCCTCTCCTGCTTCTATCATGTCCTTGACCAATATGACTTCCTGCTTCATATTCTTAGGAACCTGACCTATGCAGAACATCTTTCCATCTACGCAAAAATCCCCGACTACTCCCCTGGTCACTTCATTCTTGTATCCCATCTGGTTAAAGAAGAAGGTCTTGTAGAGAGCATCGCTGTCAACTCCACCATAATTGCACAAATACATGAGGTTCGGATTCTGCATGTATATGTGAGCCGGCTTCTTCTGGTTCGAATCACCCTCCTGATATAGCAGATGTATCAGTCTGGCCTGCTTCAGGTAAAGCATGTAGTTCATCACTGTCGCACGACTCGTATCTACTTCTGTAGCCAATTTGCTCACATTGGGCTGAAACGGCGCCGACTGTGTTATAAGATATAGCAACTTACGCAGTTTCGGCATGCACTTGTGCTCTATCTGCTGCAAATAGCTTATCTCTATCTCCAAAACAAGATTGATCGTCTTTATCATACTAGAAAAGACGTCTTTCTCATTCATTATATATGGATAGAAACCATGATGCAGATAATCAGAAAAGTATGCCAATGGCTTCACCTTGGCTACAACCTCCTGAGCTATATGCTTGTGATTCTCCAATATCTCATCTACACTATATTTCGGGAATGTAGTGCCTGCCATATAGTTCAAGTACTCCCTAAACGAGAATCCTTCAAGGCTATACACTTTAACCAGTCCATGAAGCTCTGGATTTTCCTCCTTCAATCTCATGACCGGCGAACCAGCAAATACTATATGCAACGAAGGATAGTTGTCGTAGCAATATCGCAACTCTTTTGACCACTCCGGATATTTGTACACCTGGTCAAGCAACAAGGTATGACCACCCAATTTGCAGAAGTCGTCTACCAACGATATTATCGTGTGAGTCGCAAAATAAAAGTTGTTCAGATCAACATAGAGGCACTTCTTGTCTTTCCCTACACTCTTGGCATAGTTCAGCAAGAATGTCGTCTTTCCAATGCCTCGCGAACCCTTTATGCCTATCAGACGTGCCGACCAGTCTATGTCATCCATCAGTCCGCGTTTTATCCACGGATTCAAATGCGACAACAAGTCATCATATATTTTAAAAAGTGTCTGCACGTTCTTTGTTTGTTTCATGATACGAATGCATATTTATACATCCATATTTGGTTCTATTAGCAAAAATAATAACTATTATTCATTTTTTGCTATCTCGACTTTACAATTTTACTCACAAAGTGCTATTTATATTGAGTAAAAAGAAAAACTGATTGCTACTTTCCAGTAGCAATCAGCTCTTTTTTCAGTCTTTTGTCACTCTCTACTTGTTACATGTATTTTCATACAAACCTCTACATGCGTCTTCCAACAAGTCTATGACATGGGTAAAGCCTGCCGCACCACCATAATATGGATCCGGAACTTCATCCTCGTCCATATTTCTGAGATATTCGGTCATCTTATGCAATTCAGCTTTCGCATCGTCTGGCCTTAGTCTTCTTAGTTTCGACATGTTGTCATCGTCCATACCGATTATCATGTCAAAGTCATAGAAGTCCTGGGTCTTGACAGGCCTCGATATGTGGGTTATTCGATATCCACGCTGATAGGCGAAGTTCCTCATTCGATTGTCGGCCGACTCTCCTTCATGAAACGATATCAACCCAGCAGAGTCTATCTTATACGACGATTCCTTGCCTTCTTTCTCTACTATGTCCCTGAATATCGTCTCCGCCATCGGCGAACGACAGATGTTACCAAGACAAATAAACAATACCGATACCATATTCAGTTCCTATTATTATGGGAATTTAGGATAGTCCTCAAAGCGTGGCTTACGTTTTTCGAGGAATGCCTTACCACCTTCCTGAGCTTCGTCGGTCATGTAATAGAGCATTGTGGCATCACCTGCCAACTCCTGAATTCCTGCCTGGCCGTCAAGCTCGGCATTCAATCCTGCCTTTATCATTCGCAATGCCAACGGACTCAACAACATCATCTGCTCTGCCCACTCTACGTATTCGTCTTCAAGTTTGTCAAGAGGCACTACTTTGTTGACCATGCCCATTTCCATCGCTTCCTGAGCTGTATACTGACGGCAGAGGAACCATATTTCACGTGCCTTTTTCTGACCAACGATTCTTGCCAAGTACGACGAACCAAAACCTGCATCAAACGAACCTACTCGTGGTCCCGTCTGTCCAAATTTGGCATTTTCCGAAGCAATTGTCAGGTCACATACTACATGCAACACATGACCTCCACCTATCGCATAACCATTGACCGCAGCTATAACTGGCTTGGGCAACGATCTTATCTGCTTCTGCACATCAAGGATATTAAGGCGTGGCACACCATCACCACCAACATATCCGCCTCTACCTTTCACGTGCATGTCACCTCCTGCACAGAATGCCATGTCACCAGCTCCTGTCAACACTACGACATTCACATCTTTACACTCACGGCAATATAGGAATGCATCACTCATCTCTTTCACTGTCAGAGGAGTGAAGGCGTTGCGATAACGTTCCCTATTGATTGTTATTCTTGCTATTCCGTTGTAGAACTCAAAGATTATCTCTTCATAGTCCTTTATCTTTTTCCATTCTCTCATGGTCCTATATATTAAGGTCTTTATATCAAATATCCATACGAGTGCTTTATCTCGTCCATCACAAACATACTTGTCAGCGAACCCAGACTCTCCATCTGTCCCAAGACGTTCAGGATGAAATGCTGATAGGCTTTCATGTCCGGAACCATTATCTTCAACATGTAGTCATATTCACCGCTGACGTTGTAGCATTCGGTCACTTCTTTGATGTCTTTTATTCCATTAGTGAAATCTTCGACATATTTATGACTCAAGTTCTTCAGCTTCACCGCACAGAACACCGAAAAGCCATGTCCTACCAATTCTGCATCTATCACGGCTATATACTGCTTGATGATGCCCTCGCGCTCCATTCTCTTCACGCGTTCATAGACTGGCGTTGGCGACAAATGCACTTTCTGGGCCAACTCTTTCGACGTAAGGTTACAGTTGGCCTGCAGCGTCCGCAATATCAGCAAATCTGTCGCATCAAGCTTTGTCATGACTGTCACTTTTCTATGGTCCTTTTATTTCCTTGGGTCATAATGTTTGCCATATTTCTGCTTCATCAGCGTCTGATGGCTCACTTTATGGTTTGTCTTCTTGTTCTTCTCACTCTTCTCATGGAAGGCGCTTCCTGCTTTGGCATTCGTCTCCATGAAGGAGTTTCGCATTTTGTATGTTGGCAGCTCTGCGTCTGTCAACACTGTGCTTACTTCTACGTCTGCCGGCATTTCGTCCACAGGTATTTTCGTGTTGCTCATCAAGGTCTCTATCTCCTCAAGCTTGTCTACTTCAAGTGGAGAGCAGAATGCTATTGATATACCTTGCTTGTCGGCTCTACCTGTACGACCTATTCTATGTATATACTGCTCTGGCTCTATCGGAAGGTCAAAGTTGATAACATGGCTGACGCAACTCACGTCTATACCTCTGGCTACTACGTCGGTCGCTATCAATACCCTCATCGCACCTTCACCAAATTCCTTTACTGCACGGAATCGCTGACTCTGGGTTCTCTTCGAATGTATGTAGTCAGCATCTTCACCAAACTCTTCCTCTATTCTGTCGAATACTTTATCAGCCAACGCAATGCTGCTGACGAACACAAGGACTCTCGTCATCTCTTCTTTCCTGAGCAGATACTTCAAGAGGTTTATCTTTGTGTTGAAGTTTGGCACATGAATGAGATGCTGGTCTATATTTTCAAGCGGCGTTCCCATTGGGGCTGCCTCTACACGTTCTGGCACATTGAAATAGGTGTCTACTATCTTCTCTATATCACCTGTAAGTGTTGCCGAGAAAAGAAGGTTCTGACGTTTCTTTGGCAACAGGTCAAACACTCGTCCCAACTGGGTTCTGAAGCCCTGCTCAAGCATCTCGTCTACCTCATCGACTACAAGTTTCTTGACGTTCTTCATCGACACGTGTCCGTCAAGTATCAAGTCAAGCAATCGTCCTGGTGTACCAACTAGGATGTCGGCTCCTTCTCTTACTGCTTCTGCTTGAGGCACCATGCCAACTCCACCAAAGACACCCACGCATTTGATGCTCGAGTCCGCTGTCAGCTTCTTTGCCACTTCAAGCACTTGGACTACAAGTTCACGTGTAGGTACTAATATCAATATCTGAGGTGGATTGTTCGGCGTGAATTTCCACATATTGATGCATGGCAGCAGATATGCTATTGTCTTACCCGTACCTGTCTGGGCTATACCAAGGACGTCACGCCCCGACATTGCCACCGGAAAGGCTCGTTGCTGTATCAATGTCGTCTCAGTCAGGCCCATTTCGGCCAAGTTTCGTCTGAGCGACTTCGTTATTTTCATCTCTTCAAATAGCATATCTCTTCTTTTTGTGGCCGTTAAGCCATGTGTCTACTTTTTCCAAATGCAAAATTAGAAATTCTGACTTTCTTTTCAAAACTTCTCTTTAAGCAATGCTGATGCCATCAAGAATGGTCCGACACTTTTAGGGTCGTCTCTTCTTATTATCTCGTGTATATAGTATTCGAATGTTCCGCTTCGCTGGGCCTTTCCGCCAAGACCTGCCACGGCACAACAGTTCGTTACGTGCATCTCGCCGTTTTCGTCGCGGTCCATGAATGTCTGACAATACATGGCATACGCTTTTTTCGCTTCTTCAACAAATCGCTTGTCCAACACGCCTATCTCCACTCCTTTCAGCATTCCATATATGAACATTGCGCTGCACGACGATTCTACATAGTTTCCTTCCCGTCCGTTGCTGTCTAGCACCTGATACCACATGCCGCTTTTCTCATCACGCAATGTCAGCAGGGTCTCTGCCAATGATTTGAATCGCTCTACCAATGTGTCTCGACCTGTGGTGGCTTCTGGTATATATGACAATGCATCAGCCATCGCCATGAAGTACCAGCCGTTGGCTCTGCCCCACGCATGCTGACTCCGACCTGTCGCCTTGTCACACCACGCTTGTTCACGGGCTTCGTCCCACCCATGGCGATAAAGCCCCGTAGCAGCATCGTATGTATGTCTGCCAACTATCAGAAACTGGTTGACAACGTCTGTCCAGTCAACTGAATCATTACCACATTCCGCATCATATCTGGCAACCGACGCTGCTCCCATATAGAGTCCATCAAGCCACATCTGATGTTCATACACTTTCTTATGCCACCAGCCTCCTTCCAATGTCCGCGGATGAGATTTCATCTGCTGACGCAATCTGCCTGCAGCTACAAGAAAACGCTCTTCATTGGTGCGCTCATACACGTCAAGAAGCACTTTAATGTTGTTGACTTTGTCGATGTTATATTCATCCATGTCGTATGTCTTGATGTTTCCATCGGCATCGACAAACCAGTCTACATACGAATATACATATTCGAGCAGCTTCTCGTTGTTTGTTGCCCTGCCCCACCATTCCATGCCAAGCAGTTCCACGCCTGCTGCGTAGTTCCATTTTGGCTTGTCCATAAAGTCAAGGTTCACGGCACTTGGCACTCGCTTCATCTCCGACGCCGCTAGTTCATCCGCCAACGCTAGAGTCTCCACATCAATGCCGTTGCCACTTTTACAGCCACTCAACAGCATCATGCCAAGACTGATGATTATCCAATATTTCTTGACTGTCACCGTTACTCTCTCCCTTATTTTATGGCGTATGCCGGATCCCACGATGTTTCTCTTTTCATCACTTTGTCAAGTGTGATTTCGGCGGCCTGGCTCTCTGTCAACTGACGACTCCACTTTACACGTGTCAATGGCGATGCACCTTCGCCCATGCTCTTGTATTCCGCATATCGCGATGTCTTTTCGTTTTCAGCTTTACCCCAGTTGTGCCAACCTTCCGGCACTATGCACGACGGCAACTGGCAATTCATAAACACTACTGCCGAATATGCTCGCCAAGGACGACCTAGGAAGAGCTTGTCTACTTCGGCTGTCGCTTTTATCTGGCAATTGTTGAACACCATGCCAAATGCTTCTTCTTCCGGAGTGGATGCAGCGGTTATATACGAGTTGGCTTTACAAAGCAGTTCACACGTCTCAAACCATACTGTCGCCGGACCAAAGATGAAGTCGGTAGTTCCTTCTATATGGCAGTTGCGGAAATACTCACGGTTGCCATTGGTTCCACAAAACAGAGTGTCCTGGTCACCAAGCAATCTGCAATTCATCACTTCACACATGTCGCCTTCTATATGAAGGGCTACTGCCTGCCCCACTCGTCCTGCTGTATTCTGTATCGTCAGGTTCTCCAGTCGGATGCCTCGCCCATCAACTCGCATGGTCCATGTCTTGAATGTTCCCATCTTGTCTTTCGCTGCATAGTCGGCCCACGTGATTATGGTCTTTTCCGCATCTTCGCCTATGATGGTAATGTCACACTTGTTGGCAGGTATGATTATCTTCTCTTCATAGATGCCTTTCTTGACATAGATGGTCGTACGGGTCGGCTTATAGTCTCTGACCGACATTATCGCTTCCTCTATTGATGTAAAGTGTCCTTTGCCGTCTTTCGAAACAACGATGTCCGGCGCATTAGGCTGTGCCCAGGCTGCAAGCGACACTATCATCAACATCAATATATTTAGTGTTTTCATCTTCTTTTTTTTTAGTGTTTTCACTTGCTTTCTGCTTCAACGGCGGCCATGATAAACGGACCAATCGCTTTGCCTTCGTTGCTGGTAATGACGACGTCACTACCATTGAGATAGTAGTTGATTGTTCCTGTTCGCGAATGGTCTTTTCGTGGTCCGAGACCTGCCGAAGCACATATCGAACCTATGCCTATCTTGCCATCGTCACCTGTGATTATAAACTGCTTCATCACTCCTGCCATTGCTTTGTCGGCTACTGGCATATATTCTTCACGGTCAAGCAAACCCAGTCTTATACCTTTATAATAACAATAGGTAAACATACACGAGGCCGACGACTCAAGGTAGTTCGCCTGAGTACCTATATTATATGTCTCACCATCAACTGCGTCTCCCTTGCCGTCCGCCGACACACTCGAGTCATACTGCAGCAACTGATACCACACACCCGATTCCTCATCCTGCCAACGCTTAAGTCCTGCAGCAATTGTCCTGTAGTTTGCTAGCAATGTCTGATAGTCAGCATGCTCTTTCGGCATCCACTCCAACACATCTGTAAGTGCTCCGAAATACCACCCCATGCTGCGTGCCCAGAATTCCGGACTACAGCCGCTTTTCTTCTGATTGGTTGCCCAGAACGAGTCTTCATCGCCGGCTGTTGCCGACCATCCATGATAACATAGTCCCTTGTCTTCGTCAAATGTCATCTCATGAAGTGTCTTGAACTGCAATGCTATGTCACTCCACGACTCCATGTTATCCTGCTCGCCAAGCTCACTACCAAATTCATGTTGCCACTGGGCATAGAATGCCGGAGCCATGTAGAGCCCGTCAAGCCACATCTGGTTCGGATACTGCTTCTTGTGCCAGAATCCACCTTCGCCCGGCATGCCTGCTGGTATGCGTGCATGGTCATATTTCAACTTGTTTCTCATCATTGTAGCGGCCGACTTATATTTCTTTGCATCTGCCGAGTCACCACGACTGACTGCATCTTTATACAGGGCAAAGTATATTTTCCCTGCTGCCAAGTCATCGACATTACTTTCGCCAAGGGCCGACACTCGCGTAGGAGCTTTGAATACCGAGTCTCCTGTTTCCGATGTGCTGTAGTCTGCAAAGGCTTTTACCGCCTCAAGATATTCTCTCTTCTCCGGATATTTCTCGTATGCTTTCAGCACCGAGCTGGCTACAAGTCCGCTCACATAGTCCCAGCCTGTTGTTGCAAGGCTCTCTTTGTGCTTCCTGTTACAGTCAAAGTCGCCCAAGCCATGTGCTTCAACCATCTGCTGCGATACCGGCTTGGCTGAGTCTTTCATCCTACCCGAACCGCATCCTGCAACTATGGCTGCCAACGCTATTATTCCACAATATTTCATCTTTATCTGATTGATTATTAGTTCTTGTCTTTACTTAGTTATTTCTATTACGACTACTTCCGGCGAATTGCCTATGCGAACTCTTGGCCCCCACGTTCCAAAACCGGATGTTACAATGATGTCTGTCTTCCCCTTGTTCGTATGTCCGTAGTCGTTTTCGTATATCATTCCTGTCAGGATTTTCATTGGCCACACCTGACCCGAATGCGTATGACCCGAGACATGAAGGTCTGCACCAATTCGCTCACTCTCGTCTGTTCTGCCCGGCTGATGGTCTATCACGATTTTTACCTGGCATGTGTCGTTGTCCAGTTCCTCTATATTCTTCGTTCCCTTCAAACCAGCCATCGGTCCCATGCGGAAGTTCCTGCTCATGTCGTCACGTCCGATAAACCAGATGTACGGCTGCATATCAAATGATGTAGACGACACCGCCATGGCCGAGTCTCGCAAGAGTGTGAGGTTGAGTGTCCTGAGATATTCTGCCGCCCGTTCACCATCGGCCATATATTCATGGTTACCCATCGCCGCTATGACACCTCGTCGTGTCTTCATCTCTCGCAATGGTGCACACAGGTCATTGTCAATTACAGGTCTTATGTCACCGTCAAAGATATCACCGGCAAGAATACAGAAGTCAACTTTCTCCGAGTTGACTATTCTGACAAGACGCTCTACATCGCCTTTTCTGATTGCATAACCTGCATGTATGTCCGAGGCAAGAGCTATCTTTATAGTGTCACCTTCGTTCATCTTTTCTGCATGAACTGTATAGCGTGTCACTTTCGGAGTATACGCATTGACCATACCACATACGATGATAATGAATACTATCAGCAGCGTTCGCCATATTGTCCCCATGTTAGCACGCGGAACTTCACCATTTTTCTTCTTGGCAATGAATCGGGCTATGCCGAATATGAGGAACATCACTATGCTATACAGAACCACCACAAGCCACAGAGTACCAACAAGGTATACAACTCTGACAACGCCCTCCGAAGCCACACCCATTATCATTCTCTGGAGCGGAAATAGCAATGTGAGAGCCGCCACGACGACGCTGCTAACAACACGGGCAACTTTGCTGTCAAGACTCTTTGCTACACGCACAGCAATATAGACACAGGCACCCAGATAAATGCCTATGATCAGCAGAAACATCACAAAATTCATAGTATGAGTATATGGTGGTTATTAATAGGAATCTTACTCTTCAACATGCCCCATTCTAAGGCTGACATACAGCTCTATCGCAGCATCAATGAGCAACGGAAGCACCCAATAGCGGCGACCTCTATACATCAGATAGGCAGAGCCCATAAGCAGCACAGCGCCAAAAAGCAATATCCCCATAAGACGCAACGTTGTCTTGTTCTTCTCCTTGAGCCTAATGAACAAGCGAATGAGAAACAACGCAAGAGAAGCTATCGCCAATACGAGCCATGCATGCTTGTAGGCAAGGACAAACATCACAATGCCTATCAATGCCAAAGCCATGCACACGCTGTGTATTATATTTAAGTTCTTGTTAACCATTTCCTTCCTTATTTAATAATGTATATAACCTCGTCGGGTTTTTTCATATAATATTCTTCTCGGGCAAATTTCTCAAGCATCGACTTGTCACTCTTCAACTCGTCCATCTTACGTCGGGTTTGCTCTATACGTCCCTGAAGCATCTGCTTTTCATTCTCCATCTTGTCGACTTTCTGGCTGAGCTCATAGCGAACAGAAAGACTGTTCTGGTCAATGAGCAGCAACACCAAAAATATCACCACTGCCAAGACATACTTGTTTGTCACAAGCGGTCTAAACAACTCTATGACTTCTTTTCTTGTCATGATTGATGGATTGTCGGATTATCTGTTGTATACTAGTCGAATGTCTTGTTCGAGTTAGTTGATATCTCTATCATTCTATCATACTCCTCGGCTGTAAGATCCTCCTGGAAGTAGTAGAACTGTGGATTGACTTTCTTGTCTTTGAGGACAACCTCATAGTGCAGATGAGGCGCTGTACTGGTACCCGTAGAACCAACATAGCCTATCACATCACCACGCTTAACTTTCTGACCTACTTTGACATTAAACTTGCTCATGTGGCCATATATCGAACCATAACCAAAGCCATGGTCAATCTTGACATGCTTTCCATAACCACTAAACGCCGTCGCAACAGTTGTAACTACACCATCGCCCGTTGCATAGATTTCTGTTCCTGTAGGAGCCGAAAAGTCCATGCCCTCATGGAATTTCTTTATCTTATATATAGGATGAATACGCCATCCCCAGCCCGAAGCCGTACGTGTAAGATCCTTGTTATTGATTGGCATAATCGCCGGAATACACTTAATCAATTCGTCATTCCTCTTGGCAAGCTCAATAATCTCATCAAACGAGACACTCTGAACATAAAGCTCCTTGGCTATCATGTCAAGACGCTTGGCTGTAGAGATAACCATGTCAGAATTCTCCATTCCCTCCATCGACTCATATCGGTTTATACCACCAAAACCTGCCTTGCGAACTGATACCGGTATCGAATCTGCCTCGTATATTACTCTATAGATATTCTCATCACGCATGTGCACGTCCTCAAGCACATCCTCTATCTGCGCCAACTTCTTGTTCATCAATTCATACTGAACAAGCAACTCATGATTCTCACGCTTGAGCTTCTTCTCCTCCGGACTGTCTATCACATACATATATAGAAAGAAGAAACCGACACCAAGCACCAACCCCACACTCATATGGAAGAAGAGACGCGAAACATAGTATTTGAAACCATGCTTCACGACATCATAACTCAATGATTCCGGGTTATATTTATAATGTTCTTTTGCCATAACTAATCATTTCACTCTTGGATGAGCCGCCAAAATAAAACGACCTCGCAATAATCCATCATGGGACTATTTTCCACATTGGATTGCAAATGTAGCAAAATATTTTTTCAACCGCAAAATTTTAACAAAAAACCTTCTGCCACTCTCCTCGTTCCTCTCCACCTCGCCCATTACTCTTCCGTCCACGCCCCAATCGCCCAACGCTCTTCCACCGCACAACTTTCTCTATCCTAATAACTTCCTCTCTCTTCATCATCCGGCTTCCCATCTTCTTCTCACTCTTCACATTCCATCCTTCCACTTCCTCTTCCTTCTTTGTTCTTTTTTTGTTCCTGTTTATTTACTTCTTTATCTTTTTTATCTTCGTTTTTGCTTTTTTTTGGGTTCCCAGCGCTTTTCTCACTTTTTTTGCTCTTTGTACTAACTTTACTGTTTTTTCCACTTTTTGTCGAAGTTTTACTTTTCCTTAATTTATTAGCATGAGTTGATTCTTCTTTATTTTTATCTTTATTTTTACTTTTTTCACTTTCATTTGTTTTAATTTTCTTTTCTGTTGTTTTTTTCTTCGTTAATTCTCTTTCTT
>JAKSLF010000052.1 GCA_024401355.1 Bacteroidales bacterium
GTACGTCAGTTTAGCAAACTGGTGGTTTCAGCCACTCACCCATCACTCCTTTTAAAGAACTCTATCAACTCGTTTCCTAATTGACGGTGCAAAGGTAGTGACAATTTTTGAAACTGCAAATGTTTGTGACGTTTTTTTTGGAAAGTAGATTTAAAAGGAACAAATTTTGTGCAATCGGGTAAAAAAGTTGGTGAAAAATATTGGTTTGTGTATTATGTTTTTTAACTTTACACAATAAGATTAATAAGATGGCAGAATTAGATTCAAAAACGGAGAGAGAGAGTAAACTTCAAGCATTGAAGTTGACTCTGGATAAGATTGACAAGGCGTACGGTAAGGGTACGGTAATGAAATTGGGTGACAAGGCGGTTGAAAAAATCCCGGTTATTCCATCAGGTTCTTTAGGTCTGGATTTGGCTTTGGGCGTTGGAGGATATCCTCGTGGTAGAGTCGTTGAGATATATGGTCCTGAGTCATCTGGTAAGACAACATTGGCGATACATGCTATAGCTGAAGTTCAGAAGCAGGGTGGTATTGCGGCATTTATAGATGCAGAGCATGCTTTTGATCCGTTCTATGCTAAGAAATTGGGCGTAGATGTTGATAGTCTTTTCATGTCGCAGCCAGACAATGGCGAGCAGGCTTTGGAGATTGCTGAACAGTTGATACGTTCATCGGCGATTGATTTGATAGTGATAGACTCTGTTGCTGCATTGACTCCTAAAGCGGAAATTGAGGGAGACATGGGTGACAACAAGGTTGGACTTCAAGCGAGACTTATGTCTCAGGCTTTGAGAAAGATTACTGGTGCGCTCAACAAGACAAATACGACATGTATTTTCATTAACCAGTTGCGTGAAAAGATTGGCGTTATGTTTGGCAATCCTGAGACGACGACTGGTGGTAATGCTTTGAAATTCTATGCTTCTGTCAGGATAGATATACGTAAGGTGTCGCCAATCAAGGAAGGTGATGAAGTGGTTGGTAATACAGCAAGAGCAAAAGTTGTCAAGAACAAAGTTGCACCTCCATTCAAGAAGGCTGAGTTTGAGATACGTTATGGTGAGGGTGTTTCGAAAGTTGGAGAAATACTTGATATAGCGGTAGACTTGGATATCATTAAGAAGAGCGGCTCATGGTTCAGCTATGAGGATTCTAAGTTGGCTCAGGGACGTGAGTCGGTTCTTGCGATATTAAAGGACAACATTGAGCTTCAGCAGAAGATAGAGGCTCAGGTGAAAGCTAAATTGCAAGGCGGAGCAACCGTTGATGGAATGTCTGGTGCTTCTGAGGAATAGTAGTTTTTTGTGTGGGACATTTCGTTGGAGTGCGTTTGTTGGACTTGTGAAGTAAAGAATGGACGTGCGTTGTGACGAGATGAGTTGCTGGAAGCGTGGATATGTGTTGAACTCGCTTGTTGGTTTGTCCATACATTAATATAATAGGAGGGTTGCTATTAAGGCGACTCTCCTTTTTGGGTAATAAGATGAAGGTTGGATGCCGTGTCAGTTTGTTGACTGGTGTTAATGTTTGATGAAATAAGTGACGATAAATGGGATCGGAGAATAAGGTTGTACGAAGCCGTGCTAATATAGGTCGTCTGGCATTTGGAATGTTGACGATAATGATAATGATGGTAGTCTGTGTGTTAGTGCAGATGGCTATCAGGGCTTTGTTTGTCGGTATATATGCGATGGATGGGACGATTGTGGCAAATGCGGATCGTATACCTTTGATGTTGTGGAATGCTTTCAGGTTTGACATGCAGGTGGCGGCTTATGCGTCGTTGCCGATGGTGTTGGTGTATATAGTAGCGGTATGGGTGAAAGGCGCCTGGTTGAAAAGGTTTGCCTGGATATACACGACGGTTATTGCAACCGCATTGATAGTCTTAGGTTTTTCGGATATAGTATTCTACAATAATTTTGGTTGTCACTTCAATAATGTCACATTTGATTTTTTTGATGAAGACCCGACGGCATTGGCAAGAGGTGTGTGGAATGAGACACCTATAGTGACAATGGTGTTTGCAACATTGATATTTGCATGTCTGATATATTATTGTCTTGGAAAATTGTATAGAGGAGTGAGCTGTGGGAAAACGGAGGTGAAGAGTGAGGAAGAGCAAGAAGAAAAGTCGGGAAGAAGTGGCCTGGGCAAGGGAGTAAAGTGGACTGTAATCGTTGTGGCGACTATAATTCTTGTGCTGAGCATCAGGGGATCTATCAGTACGTTCCCGTTGAGGGCTGAGGATATTTATGTTTCTTCATCGGTCAAGATGAACGATTGTGTGCCTAATGCGGCATTCATGATGAAAAAAGCATGGAGTGAAAAGAGCAAGCAGTTCAAGGTGGAGACTCAGGATGAGACGTTGTCGAATGAAGGTTTTGGGAATATTAATGAAGCGAAATCGGTGTGGCTTGACATCCCAATTGATAGTGCGAAGAGAGTGACGATAGAGGATGCGTTATATGCGAAAACAGATACTGCTCCGAAATGCAAGGACATGAATGTGGTTCTGATATTGACAGAGAGCTGGAGTGGACGATTGATAGACTACGAAGCGATGTTTGGTATGGACCTTTTGGGGGAGATGAGAAAACATTTGGGAGAGGATTTGCTATTCCGACAATTCTTGTCGGCGGCGAATAGTACGATAGATGCTGTGGAACATTTTACGGTCAACTCGCCATATCCTCATCTTTTTGCATCGAGTTACAGGGACATTGAATATCCAACAGCAGCGGCGAAGTTGTTTAGGGATAATGGTTATGAGACGATGTTTGTTACTGGCATTGAGTTGTCGTGGAGAAATCTTATGGAAGTTCTGCCTCATCAAGGGTTTGATAAGGTGATAGGCAAGTATGAGATGCTTAGTGAGAAACCGGATGCGGAGTGTAACGAAACGTGGGGGGTTTATGACCATTCGATGTTGTCGTATGTCAACGAAATACTGTCGGGAAGTGGAGACAAGCCAAAGTTTGTGATGTGTCTGACCTCGACGAGCCATACGCCATTTGAATTTCCAAAAGGTTATCCGTTTGCGGATATTGACATATCGGACAAGAACAGGAAAGCCTTCGCTGTAGATGATGGTGTGGCGATGGAATACTTGAGAGGTTATCAGTATGAGAGTAACGAACTTGGGCGTTTCATGTCGAGATTGAAAGAAAGTGAAGTAGGTCGAAATACTATTGTTGCTATCACCGGAGACCATAATATAAGAATGATATTGCCATACGGTAGTGAAAATGGTGGAGAAAATGTAAATGACCTATGGTGGAAATATGCTGTTCCGTTATATATGTATCTGCCTGAAGGTGTGGACGTAAAAGTGGATGAAAGCAGGAGAGGCAGTCATAGTGACATCGTTCCTACGTTGGCGAACCTTGTTTTGTCGGATGCAACATATTTCAAGACTGGACAGAACTTGCTTGCGGACAGTCTTGAGGAGACAATAGGCATTAATACTGAATATGTGATATCAAGCGGTGATGAGATGGCGGCGAAGAAAAAAGCTGCGGCGCTACGAGCTTTGAAAAGGATATATTTCCAGAGGTTGTTCGCTGAGGCCAAGAGTGCTTCGAAATAACATATTGCAAGCAAAAGTGAATGTTGGCTTACAAAATGTTATTTGGCATATCGAGTCTATCCCTACGGTAAGGTTATCTTAAGGGTACGTTAAAGTTATCTGATGGTGCCATTACCAAAATGAAAGCAGAAAAAGATGAAATGCTTACACTTTGGAAATGGAAGGAATCAGATGTTAGTCGATGCGGCAGACTTCCATTGAGAGTGTGATGCCGAACTTGGACATGACGTCTTTTTGGATGGTTTGGGCAAGATTCATGACATCTGTGCCAGTTGCACCTCCGTTGTTGACGAGGACGAGAGCCTGTCGGGAGTGAACTGCTGCGGGACCGAGAGAACGTCCTTTCCATCCAGATTGTTCGATGAGCCATCCGGCAGGTATTTTGACACGTCCGTCGGGAAGAGCGTAGGAAGGCATAGCAGGGAAATCTTTTGCTATAGCCTTGGCGATGGAAGCGTCGACCTCGGGGTTCTTGAAGAAGCTGCCTGCGTTGCCTTGTATCTTAGGATCTGGCAGTTTGCTAGAACGGATGTTGAGAATCGCAGTTCGGATATTAGCAAGAGAGGCACCGCCAAGAGCTTCGACATTTTCGCGGACAGGACCGTAGTCGAGATTGAGTGGAGCTTCGTGCTTGAGGTGGAAATCGACAGTTGCGACGATTACTTGGTCTTTGAGTTCGTTTTTGAAAATGCTATTCCTGTATCCGAAATGGCAGTCGGCGGCAGAGATGGAGAAAGGTTCTCCTGTGCCGAAGCGGAATCCGTTGACCATAGAGATAGCTTGTCCGGCTTCCATGCCATAGGCGCCAACATTCTGGACGGGTGATGCTCCGACGGAGCCGGGAATGCCAGAGAGGTTTTCGACGCCATGGAGATTGTGGTTGACGCAGAAAGATACGAAGTCGTCCCAGATGACTCCAGCTCCTGCTCGGACGATTACATCAGAGCCGTTGTCGCTCATGATTTCGATGCCCTTGAGAGTAGGGTGTATGACGATGCCGTTGAAGTCGGACATGAAAAGCATGTTGCTGCCTCCGCCGATGACGAGTTTGTGTCCGTCGCCAGAGTGTTGTGCGATGGTTTGTATGTCACTAATGCTTTGGCATTCAACGAGACAATGAGCGTTAACATCGATGCCGAAAGTGTTGAAAGGCTTGAGAGATATATTGTTGTAAATGTTCATATATTAATGAATATACGTTAAATGGCGTATCATTTAATAAATATTGCAACTAAATTAGTGTAAAAAAAGGGAAAAACAATTAGTTTGAAAAAATTTATTCTTAACTTTGAGCAACTTTTTATGGAGTAGTCCGTATAAGAAGTTGTCAATTGTGTGCATATTGGTATGGTTGGTTGCATGAAACAGAATGTGGTGACATGTGAACTGATGTTAGCCAGTTGGAAATTGACTATATAATATAAGTACGAATAAGGATATAAATATAGTAGATAAAATGTTCAGATATTTACTAGCGATATTTGTAGCGTTGGCGATGGTGTTCGTTGAGGCAGATGCCCAGAGGAACAACGGAATGACATTTGGAAAGCGCAAGAAGGTTCCTTTCATCTTGCAAGGTTTTTCAGTTGACGCTAAGATTGGTCCAAGCATATTCTTTGGTGATATACAGGATGGTGGACGTTTTAGTGTGGGTGGTGGTGTCGCTGCTCACAAGGCAGTCATCAAGCCTTTGAATGTGCGTGTGGATCTTGAAGGAGGTTTCCTTTCTGGAGATGCAGACTGGGGCGGTTCGTTCAAGACTACATATTTTGATATTACTGCTGGTGTGGACTATCTGTTCTTGAACCAGATTTTGGGTTATAATGCAGGTAGAGGTTTTGATCCTTATGTAAGTGCCGGTTTTGGTGTCTTGCTGTTCAAGCCAAACAATCCTTTTATTAATGGTCTTGACGGATCAATAGGAGGCAGTTTGGCGGAGTTGGGCAAGGACAACCCATTCTCGAATGCTGATGCGTTTACTTCGACTCCTATGTGGTATGGTCTTGGTGGTTTCAGAATCAGAATCAACAAGAACTGGTCGGGTATGTGTGAGATAAAGGGTGTGATGCCTATTGGTTCGAATTCCGACATGCTTGATGGTCAGGATAGTAGAAACATGACATCGGATGCCATCTATCTTGGCAAGAAGAAATATGATGCATTTTATTCAGTGATGGTAGGTGCTACCTATAAGTTTGCTGATATGGAATGGAAGGTTTCTTCTAAGTATAACCGAAAGATGTACATGCAGAACCGCAAGGTGTACAAGCGTAATGCCAAGCGAAGCAGAAGACGTTAATGATGCGTTGAGAGGATATAGACGAGGGCTGCCGTGGGCAGCCTTCGTCGTCTCTATTTTATATGTGAAGTCAGATTGAGAAGGTCAGAGAGGAAAGATGGAATTTGAACTTGTGTCGAAATATCAGCCGACAGGCGACCAGCCTCAGGCTATTAAGGAACTTGTAGAGGGAGTTAATGCCGGTGCAAAGAGCCAGACGTTGCTTGGTGTTACTGGCTCGGGAAAGACCTTCACGATAGCCAATGTAGTGGCTCAGACGCATAGGCCTACGTTGGTACTGAGTCATAACAAGACGCTGGCGGCACAGTTGTATGGTGAGTTCAAAGAATTTTTCCCAAACAATGCGGTAGAATATTTTGTGTCCTACTATGACTATTACCAGCCGGAGGCATATATAGCATCGACAGATACCTATATAGAAAAGGACCTGGCGGTGAACGATGAGTTGGACAAACTGAGGTTGAACTCGACAATGGAACTTATGTCGGGGAGAAGGGATATCGTGATAGTGTCGTCGGTATCGTGTCTGTATGGTCTTGGTAATCCGGATGATTTCTATAAAGGAGTAGTTGACGTCAAAGTGGGTCAGATGATAACCCCGACAGCTCTGCTTAGGCAGCTTACTGATTCGTTGTACAGCAGAAATGAAGTGGTGTTTGACAGAGGCACATTCAGAGTGAAGGGAGATACGGTTGATGTATATCTGGCTTATGCGGACTTTGCCTTAAGAATAATATTCTGGGGAGACGAGATAGAAACGTTGGAACTTATAGATCCGATAAATAACTCTACGATAGAGAAAGTGGACTCGTACAAAGTATTCCCAGCTAATATTTTCATGACCTCCAAAGACAGGACTCAGCAGGCGATAAGGCAAATACAGGATGACCTTGTGGTGCAGGTGAGGAAATTTGAAGAAGAGGGAAGAAACCTTGAAGCGAAGAGACTTCAGCAGCGAGTGGAGTATGACATTGAGATGATAAAAGAGCTGGGTTATTGTCCTGGAGTTGAGAATTACTCGAGATATTTTGACGGGAGAAATGAAGGTGACAAGCCATTCTGCCTGTTGGATTATTTTCCGAAAGACTTTCTTATAATAATAGACGAAAGTCACGTGACGATACCTCAGATAAAAGCGATGTATGGTGGTGACCGCTCGCGTAAGGAGTCGTTGGTAGAATATGGATTCAGACTGCCTGCGGCTAAAGACAACAGACCATTGACCTTTGAGGAATTTGAGTCGATGACCAATCAGGTGATATATGTGAGTGCGACACCTGCGGAGTATGAGCTGGAGAAGAGTGGGGGAGTTTATGTAGAGCAGATAGTGAGACCGACGGGATTGCTTGATCCGATAATAGAAGTGCGTCCGAGCTTGAATCAGGTGGATGACCTGATGGAGGAAGTGAACGAGAGGATCAAGATGCATGAGAGGACGCTGGTGACGACATTGACGAAAAGAATGGCAGAAGAGCTGAGTGACTATCTGATAAGGATGGGAATAAGTACGGCCTACATACATTCGGACGTTGACACGCTTGACCGAATAAAGATAATGGAAGAATTGAGAGCGGGTGAATTTGACGTGCTTGTTGGAGTTAATCTGCTGAGGGAAGGACTGGACTTGCCGGAAGTATCGCTTGTGGCGATATTGGATGCGGACAAGGAGGGATTCTTGCGTTCGGAGAGGTCGTTGACACAGACTGCGGGTCGTGCGGCGAGAAACCTGAATGGAAAAGTGATAATGTATGCGGACAAGATAACACCATCGATGGAAGCGACCATAAACTCGACAAACGAGAGAAGGGCGAAGCAGATGGCGTATAATGAAAGAAACAACATCACACCGCAAGCATTGAACAAGAAACTGACCAGCAACCTGTTGACTCAGACGGCCAATGTGAAAGAGTATGCAGAGGAAAGAACCGGTCAGTTGGCTGTTGCTGAAAAAGAAGTGGAATACACCTCGAAGCCACAGATAGAGAAGGCTATAGCGGTGGCGAAGAAAAACATGAAGAAAGCGTCGAAAGAGCTAGACTTCATAGCTGCGGCGCAGTATAGGGACGAAATGAAAGCCTTAGAGGAAAAGTTAAAGTCGATGAATTGAAAAATGTGAGAGAAATATATATATTTGCAGAAGAATAAAATAGAAATAATAGACGAGAAATGAAAAATATAGCGATAATGGCCATGGCGGCTGTGCTTTCGATGGGCATAGCAGAGGCTAAGGACAATGGAACAGTTACAGTTACACCAGCATCACAGGATGCAGATGCAGCCAATGGTGGTGTGATATATTCGTTGCCAAAAACGATGTTGAGAATCAGAGTGGAAGCAGAAGTGACCATGAAGAAAGTTGGTCCATACTATAAATACTCCAACAAATATCTGAACTTGACAGACGTAGTGACAGAAGATTCGAAGAGATGGAAGTTGTCGAAAGTGACGATAGAGACTTATGGTAAAGCCAATGAAAGCCAGATGTATAAGATAAGTGGCAGCGGAATGCCTGCTGTATTATTGAATAGTAATGGCATCTTGGCTGGAATCAATACCGAAAAGGCAGAACAGAGAGTGAAACATCGCAGAGCAAATGTAGAAGAAGATAATTCAAACAATGAACTCCCTGTACTCAGCTTCGATGATGTCAGACTAGACAGGTCGGTGTTGACAAAGACATCGACGGCAGCCATGGCAGAGGAAGCGGCGCTTACAATATATAAGCTCAGGGAGAAGAGAATGTCGCTGTTGGGTGGAGAGGATGCAACCATATTGAATGATGAAGGCTCATATAATAAGGTATTTGAAGAGTTGGACAAAATGGAGCGTCAGTTTGTCTCGTTGTTTGCTGGTAAAGTAGAGAAAGTAAAAGTAGTAAAATACTATGACGTGGAGCCGGGTGCAACAAGCATGAACAGTATCGTCTTATTCAGATTTTCGGAGACTGACGGATTCATGGATGCTATGGACATCACAGGAAAGCCAGTTTATGTAGACATGGAATTTGGTGGTGCGAAAGTGAACTCGTATGACGAGAACTCGAAATTGCGAAAGCAGAATCCGTTGTCGGGATTGCGATATGTAATACCTGGAACAGTAAAAGTGAAGATCATAGACAGGAATATACTGTTGACAGAGAAAGAGATCGAGTGTGCTCAGAGTGGACGAGTTGCTACGTTGCCTATAGAAATGCTTATGGGTGGATATTCAATAAAACTGAACACAGTAAGTGGAGCACTCGTAGGAGTAGAGAAAGAGAAGAACCCAGTAGAAAGGAAGAAATAAGTCATGAGCAAGAGTATAGCATCACTATGTCCACAGCGTGTCTGGGAGAACTTTTATGCGTTGACGCAGATAGCTCGTCCATCGTGCCATGCAGACAATGCCTTGGAATATATAAAGGAATATGCGGAAAGTCTGGGACTCAAAGCATATAGAGATGAGGTGGGCAATACCATCGTCAAAGTTCCTGCAACACCAGGGATGGAGAACAGAGTTGGTGTGATACTGCAAGGACATGCAGACATGGTGCCTCAGAAGAATGCGGACAAGAAGCATGACTTTGAGAAAGACCCGATAGAGACCGTAATAGATGGAGATTGGGTGAGAGCAAACGGTACCACACTTGGTGCGGACAATGGTATGGGTGTGGCTGCGGCCATGGCTGTATTGTCGGATTCTAGTGTAGTGCATGGTCCACTAGAAATACTGGTGACCATAGATGAAGAGACAAGCATGGCTGGTGCTTCGGGTTTGAAGAAGGGAGAATTGGATGGCAAGATATTGCTCAACCTTGATTCGGAGACAGAAGGAGAACTATATATAGGATGTGCTGGTGGTCTGGATGTGAATGCAAAATTTCATTATTCGGAAGTGGAGACCGCAGAAGAAGACATAGCAGTTAAAGTGTCACTAAGTGGGCTTCGTGGAGGTCATTCGGGCATGGATATAGCACTTGGAAGAGCCAATGCGAACAAACTGTTGTTCAGATTCTTGAAATATGCGGCAGCGAACTATGAAGCTATGCTCTCGGAAGTTCATGGTGGAAACATGAGAAACGCCATACCACGAGAATCATGGGCCGTCTTGACGATAGACAGCGAAGATAAGGAAGACTTCATGGAGGCAGTTGAAGAATTTGAGGACATGTTTAGAGCTGAGTATTCTGGAACTGAACCTGGATTGTCGTTTTCGGCAGAAGTGGTAGACGCTCCTAAAGTGGTGATGGACGAAATGTCGGCAGACGACCTTATAAATGCAGTTCATGGTTGTGCCAATGGAGTCATTAGCATGAGTAGTGAGATGGAAGGTCTGGTTGAAACATCGAGCAACCTTGCGATAGTAGATACAAAAGAGGGAATAACGGAAGTTAAATTCCTTGTAAGAAGTTCGATAGACACCGCCAAAGAAGATATAGCCTCATCGATAGAAAGTGTATTCCGACTTGCAGGAGCGGAAGTGGAGATGAGTGGAGACTATCCTGGTTGGAAGCCGAATCCGAAATCGGCGATAGTCGGAATAGTTGGTGAAAGCTATAAAAAACTATATGGTAAAGAAGCGTTGATTAGGGCAGTACATGCAGGACTTGAATGTGGAATAATGGTTGGTACATATCCGCAATGGGATATGATAAGCTTTGGTCCGACAATAGAGCATCCTCATTCGCCTGATGAACGAGTGAACATAAAGAGCGTGGAGAGATTTTGGGAATTGTTGAAAGACGTTCTAAAATCTATACCATGTGAAAAGTGATAATATAAAAATGAATCTTAACTCTAAAACAGACATAATATGAAATTAAGGACATGGATAGCAGCCTTATCGGTGGCTGCGTGTGGAATGATGGTTGGCTGTGATGACGATGAACCTAAAAATGGTAACAAACCAGAACCGGAGCCAGAGCCAGAACCTATAGTAGAAGAATTTGCATTTTCATTTGCAAAAGACACAGTCTTTATGTCTCAGAACGAAGGCTTTTCGAAAGATCTGATAGATGAAAAGAAAAAGGGCAATGAAGGAGAAGTAGTTTGTGTGTCGGATGCTGAATGGTGTAAGCTGATATTGGCAGGTAACAATGAGACCTCGTTTTCATATCAGATATCAGTAATTGAAAATGAGAGTATTGAAGCTCGTGTAGCTCATGTAACGATAACATTTGCGGAGAAGGAACTGAAATTCTGTGTAAAGCAGGATGGAATGGACTATGTAGAGATAGTGTCACCCAAGGACTTGACATATAACTGTGACAGCGATGGTGGTGACATGACGATACAGATAGATGCCAGCAAAGAATATACAGTAGAGTCGGATAAAGTTTGGGTAAAGGCCCAAAACTACGTATCTGACAACGATGGTAAGCCAAGAACCAAATTGACCGTACTGGAGAACTTCTCGACATCGGCAAGAACAGCCGAGATAACTTTCACATGTGGAAAGTCGTCAAAGACATATAAAGTAGAGCAGGGTGCAGGAACAGTAAAGTCTCTGTTGTGGGATGACACAGATGCAGCGAGTGTGTCGAGATCAATGGGTATAGGCTGGAACCTCGGAAACCAGATGGATGCTCAGAATAATGGAGTAGCCGGTGAGGAGTATTGGGGTAACAAGAAAGCGACTCAGGCGACATTTGATGCACTTCGTGATGCAGGCTTTACGTCAGTTCGTATACCTGTGACATGGATGGGTCATGTTGGTGCAGGACCTGTATATGAAATAGAGAGTGCATATCTTGACCGAGTAGCGGAAATCGTGGGATATGCTGAGAATGCAGGTTTGAAAGCAATCATAAACATTCACCATGATGGATCGGACAGCAAATATTGGCTAAATATCAAAGAGGCAGCCAAGAGTGAAGATGCGAACATAGAGATAAGAGCTCAGATAGAAGCTATGTGGAAGCAGATAGCAGAAAAGTTTGCGGACAAAGGTGATTTCTTGGTATTTGAAGCCTTCAATGAGATCCACGATGGTGGCTGGGGCTGGGGCGACAACAAGAATGACGGTGGCAAGCAGTATAAAGTGCTTAATGGCTGGAACCAGTTGTTTGTGAATACAGTCCGTGCAACAGGTGGAAATAATGCTACCAGATATCTTGGTGTGCCAGCATATTGTACGAACATAGACATCTCTCTAGAAAGTTTTGTTATGCCTAAAGACATTGAGGGAAACAAGTATAAGATACTTATGGCGGTTCATGACTATGATCCATACGAGTATACATTGAATGCCAAGTTCCCACAGTGGGGTCATACGGCTCAGGCAGGAAAGAAAGAGAGTTGGGGTGATGAGCCAACAATAACAGGTCAGTTTAAGAAGCTTGTAGACTCATATATGGCAAAGGGAATACCTGTATATATAGGTGAGTTTGGCTGTGTACACAGAGCATCGACAGAGGAAGAGATGTTTAGAAAGTACTATCTTGAATACTTCTGCAAGGCAGCGTCTGATTACAATCTAAGTGTGATGTATTGGGATAATGGATCAGACAAGAGTGGTCAGGAGTCATCAGGCATCATAAACCATGCTACTGGAGCGTTTGTAAATAACGGTCGTGATATAGCCGAAATAATGGTGCAAGCATATAGAACGACATTGAAAGACTATACGCTTAAATTAGTTTATAATGGTGCTCCTAATACTAAGAAGTAAGTGAAACATATTTTAACAGGATTATAAAAATGCCATTTATAAGCAGTTATATTGAAATGGCAATATTCTTGTAAAAATATTTGTGCAAAACATTTGGTGGATAAAAAATAATCGTCTACCTTTGCACTCGCTTTCGGGAAGGAAACTTCCTGGGGCCTGAAGAGGACAG
>JAKSLF010000053.1 GCA_024401355.1 Bacteroidales bacterium
GATGTCGTGTGTTTTGGAAGAATTTGAACTGCTGTCTTTTTTAACATTTTTAACCAAAATTAAGACAAACCTCATCAAAATGCGAACTGATACGTTCTCATACTAAGAGCATCCATGCAGGAAATTTTCTTGTGGAGATGTCAGATAAGACAGTTTTAATATCAATAACTTACAAATGCTAAAGTTGAATTTATAATAATAAAAGAATTATGTTATAGGTGATGAACTCAACTTCATCTTCCCTTAGGTGTTCGCTATTGAACCATTTGCCGAACACGTCATTGATGTCTTGAGTAAATTCCTTAAATATATGAACATGTGTACCTTTATGGCATTTTATGTGTCATGGCGTCAACAAGGAGGCGTATTGATGCATTTCGTTTCAAAATTTCATAGAGGCTTGCATTCATGCGAAGTAGGGACTTTCCCAATAATCATATGCATAATATTCATCACCGAGTTTAGTTAGCGGAAAAGAGAAATTGCAAAATAATCGTGAATGCATGATATAATCCCAGAAACGCGAGATTTGGGGAAATGAAAATATTATGGGTGTAATTAATAGATTGGAACTAATTACCATCTATGACTATAATGAAATATGGATACACAAAACTTGTCATGTGGACATACCCATTTCCCTAAAATACTTCACTAATTGCAAGATTTAGGAAGAATTAACTTCGTTTTGTATACATATGTGGGGATAATTTATTATTTTTGCAAATCAATTGAGTCAATGCTTTAACAAAGCATTCAAGATCATGATTTGAAAAAATGAATTTATGACACATAACGAACTGTTAATAGCAACCGTGCTATTCAAAAATAGAATTTTGGGAGCGGAAGGGCAAGCCTATGAGGACTTGTTCTCTTCTGTTATGTGTCAAGCTAATCCTAATTTCCGCCAAGTAAAACCCCAAGGGAGTCTTGGTGACAAAAAGAACGATGGCTTTGACCCCACAACAGGTGCATATTATCAGGTTTATGCGCCAGAAGATTTGACAACCACGGAAGATAAAGGTATTCAGAAACTGAAGACAGACTTTCAAGGCTTGGTTTTATATTGGAGTTCTATTGGAATGTTGGTGAAATCCTTTAGGTTTGTAGTCAATGATAAATACAAAGGGGTTGGACCAAACTTTTATGCAAATCTTAACGAGTTGAAGAAATTGGCTCCTACAGTTGAAATGGACATCATGCCTGCTAGTCAATTGGAACGCATATTTCAAGGCTTAGAGGACATGCATATCCTAAATGTAATTGGAGCTATACCTTCAGTTGATGTAACTATGTTAGAGATGGATGCACTGCATTGTGTCGTTAATCATATCATGAATTCGGTACCTGAAAATCCAACTTGTACTATTCCCGAGAATCCTAACTTCTTCTTGAAAGTTGAATATAACAGGTTGTCTGATTACGTAAAGAGCCGTATGCTCGCAGGTCTTATCTCTGAAAACGTCATTGAAGAGTATTTTGCGAATAACAACAATTTCATGAAAGACGAGCTTCGTGATCGTTTCAATTCGTACTATTTACTTTCTAAGTCTGAACTATCGTCAGAAGACCCTGATGGGATTTTCTGGGATATCTATAGCAAAGCACGGCCCGACGGCGCTAACAAAGCTGTAGCTGATGCAGTTATTACCCTGATGGCGTACTACTTTCAGTGTTGTGACATCTTTGAATCTCCTGAAAAATGATACTTCCAACTAAACATACAAACTTGTCAGAATCATTACTTGGCTTGTCTGGGTTCCTTCTCTCGTTTTTGAAATCACATCCTTATAGTGTTGATGAGCTTTGGGAGGAATTAGAGAAGAGTAGGATTCAGGGCAATACTATCTATGCAAACCACACGTTTGATAACCTTGTTCTTTCTGTAGATCTACTCTTTATGATTGGAGCTGTATCAATGGATGCGAACGGAAATATCTGCTTATTATGAAACTGAAAAGACTTTCGGCAAATATGCCATCCTTTCATACAATTGAGTTTAACCAACGAGGTATCTCACTTATTTCTGCTCGAAGACAATCCAAGTCAAACGAGCGGACATATAATAGTGTGGGTAAATCTTTGTCGATTTATCTCATCCATTTCTGTTTGGGTGCTAAGGTGACAAAGGACTTTACGGAAAAATTGCCTGGCTGGGCATTTAGATTGGATTTTGAGTTGAATGGTGAGCCTCACTATACTTACCGCACATCTGAGAATACTAAAGACATAGTGTTCGATGGGAAGGAAATGAAAGTCACGTCTTTCAATAAAAAGATGGGCGAATTGGTATTTGGTTTGACTGGAAGCGAACAGTTCCTGTCATATCGAACCTTGATTACTCGTTTTATCAGACAAGGAAAAAGTGGTTACACCAGTTTCGATCGTTTCCAACCAAAGGAAACAACACCAACTGACATTGTAAATACATCGTATTTGTTGGGACTTGATGTTGATCGTCTGCTTCACAAAGTACAATTAAAGTCTGATGATGATTTACTAAAGACCCAAGAGAAGAACCTTTCGAAAGACCCTGTTATGAGGTCTCTTCTTTTAGGCACAGGTCGTGCAGAAGATATTGATTTGAGACTTCTCGACTTGGATAAGCAGATAGAAAAACTGCAAGTAGATATCAATGGCTTTGTTATAGCAGAGGATTATGGTGAGATAAAAAAAGAGGCAGATGCAATCTCTATGAGTTTACATCAGTGGCGCAATGAGGCTTCGAAATGCCGCATCGCACTTGAGAATGTAGGTAAGAGTATGCAACGCAGACCAGACATAAAAAAGCAGAGTCTACTAAACTTTTTCGAGGAGGCTAATGTGTCTTTGGGTGAGATGGTCGTAAAACATTTGGAGGATGTTGAACGTTTCAATGAGAGGCTTCTTGATGATAGAGCGAGAATTTTGGCAGAACAACAGTCACGTTATGAAAGGCAACTAACTGAGGCGGAAGCGAAGATCAGTGTTCTCGAACAGCAAGAAAATGAAAAACTCCAGTACCTTAATTCACATGGAGCCTTGGATGACTACACTCGATTAACAGAGTTAATCGCAGATTGCAGGTCTAAGAAAGAGAAATTGGAGCAATACAAGGTGTTGCAGAAGTCGTATAAGCAAAAACGTGAAGAGTTGAAGAGAACAATAGCTGATGAAAATCTCAAGACACAGGTTTATCTGGACAACATCTCTGAGCTTGTAAATAGGCACATGGTATATTTCCATGACCTGGTACGCACATTTTATAGTGATAAGACTGCCGGCCTCCAGATCATAAACAATGAAGGGGTTAACAAGCAACGTTTCGATCTTGTTGCCAGAATATCTGATGATAGCGGTGATGGTGTGAACGAAACTAAGATTTTCTGTTTCGATTGGACGATGTTGACGGCGCAGCAGCAACACGATGTCAAGTTCCTTGTACATGACAGCCGAATTATTTCAGAAACGGATCCTCGTCAGGTTGCTACAATGTTACGCAATGCCGACCGTATATGTAAAGAAGAAGATATGCAGTATGTACTTACTGTAAACGAATCTTCATTAGATATGCTGAAAAAAGAAATGTCTGAAGAAGAGTATCAAGACCTTGTTATAAATAACGAAGTCCTCAAACTAACCGACATTTCAGATTCGGATAAGCTACTCGGAATTCAGGTTGACTTGAAATACGAATTCGAAAAATAGTAGTTTTCTATATGCTCCCTACTCAACAGCAGATTGATTTTTTCCATCGTAACCATCCGGAACTAGGATTTGTAATCGGCAAAGCGCTTTGATTTGTGAAAGATTCAAGGCATAGCATGAGCACTCATTTGGCGCAATATTTTTTTGGTTTTCATTAAAATATAATAATCAAACAAGATTATGGCTTTATCATTAACAGCTTCTCAGCAAAACATATTTTCAATATTTGATAATGATAACATTTTTGTCGTACCTGCTTTTCAGCGTTCATATTCTTGGGGATATGAACAATGTGATCAGCTATATCAAGATTTAACAAACGCATATAATTGCAATGAGGAGTATTTTCTAGGAAACATTATCATTGCAAAAGGAGATAATGATGAATATCATCCTCAAATAGTTGATGGACAGCAACGTTTATTGACAATTTATTTGATATTGAAAATTATCAGTGTGCTTGCCCCAAAGCACAGGAAATATCGTAGACTATTATATGTGACTGATTCTACAGAGGAATACAAGGAACCAAAGATAGTGACTAACGTCATAGAATCTACGGATCAGATTCATTTATTCAAAATCTTCCAGATGAGTTCCGACAAGGTCATTTCTGAGTATCAAAGTTATTGGTCAAAAAACAAGCTAAAAGAGTCGGATTTTGAAAGCAAGATAGATTATAATTTTTTCTTGATGCTGAAATGGTTTATTGACTTTCATGCTGCCTCTTCTAACAGTTTTGATGGCTTTGTTGAGCATTTCATGCGTAAGGTGTATTTGCTACCGATAGAATTGAGTGGTAATACTATTGATATTGCTAACGAAAGAGCACTTACGATATTTGAAACTATCAATAACCGTGGTTTGAATCTAGAGGATGCAGATATCCTAAAAGCCAGGCTATATGATCGCGCAAAGTTGCTAAACGAAGGTCATAAACTTATTGAAGCATGGGCTTCAATTTCTTCATGTTGCGATGATTTGGAAATAACTATAGACGACTTATTCCGCTATTACTATCATATTGTGCGTGCCAGCCAGAATATTACAACTGCAGAAACAAAATTACGTAGTTTCTTTGTGACAGACAAAGACTCTCCTATTTACAAGAAGAAATACAGTGAAGTAATCGATGATTTGAGAAAAATCCTAGACATTCTTTCATTCATTAATGAAGAGAAGGATAAACAATCTGAATTGTCTTTATGGGTGCAGATTATATTTGCATACACGAATTTCTATCCTCGTTATGCAATGGTTGCTTATTTGTATCATTATACTACCGATTGTGATAAAGCTGATTTTGCTAGTTTTCTGTCAAATGTTGTAAAATTCGTGTATTCACAAGGCTCTACAACTTCTGTAAAATTTGAAATGTATTCAGTTATTCATAAAGCATATCATGGTGAAAAACAAATTAGCTACGGCATATCTGATAGTAGTGCGTTAACATGGAAAAGGATGGCTCCATTACGTAAGGGGTTCTTGTTGTTGTATTATACTTTGAAATATCCTGATTTCAAAAATGTAAAGGGTATTCTTTGTGTTGACAGAATAGCTCCAGTACTATCAAATAAACCAGATAGCATAGGAAACTATTTTGTCGTGGATTGTGCAAAGAGCAGAGCTTCATCTTGGTGCAAAAGGTTAAGTATCTATGAATCAAGAATTTACAAGAAGTGTCTTATGGAAGATATAATTCAGAACACAAACGATCCAAATAGATTGATCACTATCCGTGAAAAGAACATAATCAATACATTGCGTCAATTCATGCAAAATTAATTATGCAGAAATTTACTGTAAAAAACTTCAAGGGCATAGCGAGTCGAGAAGTAGAACTATTGCTAGAAGGCAAATCTGTTGTTATCTGTGGTGAAAATGGAGCAGGTAAGAGTTCTATATATGATGCCATAAAATGGTGCTTTTATCATAATAATGAATATGCGAGTATACCAGCATCAACCAGACATGACCAGATTGAAGGCAAAAGACTTGAAATTCGCACACGATATTTCAATCGCAAAAATCAGCCATTACAACCCTTTGTGATTAAAATCAATGATCAAGACTACGAAACCTTTGATGACTCAGTTTTTTTAGTCTCAATGCTTAGTTCAAAGTGTTTGGATAAAGTTAATAAGATATCATTGGAGTATATTGTCTCAAAATGTGAATTGCCACAAATACATATGGATACTCTATCTATTAAAGATATTCGGTTTGTTAAAGAGTATGTGAATAATGCATTGGAGAACATCTTTTTTGAAAGAATATCTATAGAGATTGCAGAGAGTGGAGAACATATCTGTACAATTCATGACGAAGAGAGGAATCTAACGGTTGACAGCGATTTGGATTTGTATATTAACGAAGCAAAGATACATTTGATAATTATTCTGATAGCTTTGACTTTATCTCATCTGAACCGAACGGAATGTGCGCACAAAGTATTAGTGATTGACGACATAATATCTAGTTTTGATAATGCAAACAGATTATTATTTGCCAATTTCCTTATAGAGGAATTCAAGTCAGAAAACATCCAGATGGTATTTCTTACACATAATGTTGGCTTCTTTAATCTGTTACACCATGTTATAAATATACAAGAAGAATCGGTCAAGAATAAATGGAAATACTATCACTTATACGAATCGGAAGGAATTACTAAGTATTATCCGCATGAAGATAGTAAAACCTGTGATGAATTACTTAGTTCAATCAATAACATAGACGAGCATAATGCTGCAGCAATGGATACTATTGGTAACCAATGCCGTCGGAAGTTGGAAGAATTAGTCCATAAATACGCAGAGTTATTGATGCTTGGAGCTTCTGAAGAATCAAAATCACTTATTAAATATCTTAGTGAAGATGTATTCTATTGGAAGAACAAGGAGAGTGGTATCTATAGCATGGTAAGAGAAATTGCTTCTTTGGTTAAGAATGTACATGACAAGGCTGCATTAGTTACAAAAATAGAGAAATGTCACAAAGATTACAAGGTAGAGAATAAGTTCTTGAAGATTGTTCTTAAGCAATTACTTTTGTGTCAAAAAGTCATTCTGCATCCTATGTCTCATATCGGCGGTGAAACTGTAAACTATACAAAAAAAGAGTTGGAAGTAAGCATTTGTCTCATGAAACAATTAGAAAAGGATATTTCTAGATTGACAGCTTATGAAGAAGTGACGAGAGTGTAGGAGGTATTTTTGTCTCCTTTTTACATACGGGAGGAACCGAATAATATTTGATAAAGTCCAAAAACACACCCACCAATCTGAATCAAACCAGTGGGTGTGTCATCTAACTAATTATCAATCAAACACAGCATGTGAGGATTGCGAGGTTACTTTTTATCGTCTTCTGACTCTTCCTTATAGGAACCTATATCCCATGCAAGTTAGAGGAAGATGTCTTCGAATCTTATGTAGGATCAGAAATACACTATCTTTACAACAGCTTGAATCTGACAGAAGCAACAATATTTCTTGGTCTCAGCTGCGAGGTCTGTGTGTAGATGTCGAGACCGCTGTAGTTGACGCGGGTGTACTGGCGCTGGTCGAAGAGGTTGTTGAGTTTCAGCTCCAGGTCGATGTGTTTCAGCTTGAGCTTGGCGGTGGCGTCGCCGAACCAGGCGTGGCGGTTCTCGGCAGTCAGGTTGTTGTAATTGTCTTCCACAGTGGCAGCAAGGGTGAGTTGCTTGGTCACATAGACGTTCACCTTCAGCCGCTGGGTGGCCGAACGCACGGTCTGGGCAAGCTTATCGCTGTTGCCGTTGGTCTGGCTGATGTTCCATGAGTAGCCGCTGCTGAGAACGAAGTTGAGCCACGGCAGAGGCGTGATGGTGCCTCCTGCGCCGACGCTGATGGAGCGCGAGTGGAAGGGATAGACCGTGCCGCCGATGAGCCGTTCGCTGGTGGAGTAGCCGTAGCTACCGAAAGTGCGGAGCGTGGACTGGAGCCAATCGAAGCCCTTGCTGCCGTCGAAACTCAGGCTGTAGCTGTCGGCCTCGGTGCGCTGGTCAACAGCCTGCACCACGCTCGTTGCGCCCTGATAGACGGTGCCGTAAATCTGGTTGTCGCGGGTGTGGCTGTAGCTGCCGTTGATGCGGAAGAAGGTGGCGGCGAGTGCGCTGCGGTAGCCGATGCTGGCACTGGCTCCCATGCGGTCGGTCTCGGACAGTTGCTCTACGTAGCTACGCTGGAATGAGCGGTAGTTGTTCATAATGTAGCCGCTGTAGATGCCGCCCGGGTCGCCCACGGTCTTGGAGTAGTTGGCATTGGCGTTGGCAGTCCAGTCGCGCCATTCGTAGTTGACAGAGAATGTGGGCGTGACAAGCAGATGAACGTAGCTGTGGCAATCGTCGCGGATGCGGTCGTCGAGTGTCTGCGTGTAGAGATTCAGCGGACAACCCAGCGACAGCCGCCATCGTCCTTTCTCATACTTATAGTGCTGACCGAGGACGAGTTCGTAGGTGTTATACCATAGATCGTTACGGGATGAATAGTTGCCAGTATCGAAGCCGTTGAGGTCGGTCTCTATGCCGTGCAGACTGGCATGTGCCACCACGCCATAGTTCAGCGTGAACGCCCCGAAACGGAAATCATAGTTGGTGTGGAAATCGCCGACGATATGATGCGAGGTCACGTCCTGCTGGTAGGCGGTGGATGTGCCTTGCAGCAGGGAGTCGATGCCCACGGTGAGGGTGTTGGGACGCTGCGAGTAGCCTGCCGAGAAATGAAGGTCGAAGGTGTTCTTGCCGAGGTTACGGATGGTGTTGAAGGTGTTGGATACGGAGAGCTGCGGGCGGTCGAAATGCTGGCGCACGCGGTCGTTGCCGTAGTTCACGGGGGCGGCTCCTGTGCGCTCTGATGAGAACAGGCCGTCCACGCGGTCGCTGTTCCAGTTGGTGTCGAACTTCAGCACGTTGGCCAGAAAACCGTTAGAGGCATTCCAGTTGTAGCGTGCTTGAATGTTCAGGTTGTTTATCTTAGTCTCGCTGGTCATGGTCTCGGAGGTGAGCAGTCGGCTGTCGTCGCTGATGAACTGGTCGCCCACGCTGCTGCCCTCGCGGCGGATGCGGTCGTTGTGGTAGGCAACATTGATTCCTATTTCAGAATCCTTGAACACCTTTTCCAAGTGGTTCATGGTCAGGATGTGGCTGTGGTTGTCGAAGGTGCGCTTCTGCGGCAGGCCGGAGCCGCTGGGCATCACCGCACCCGTGGGGCAGAAGGGATAAAGTCCGACACTGTTGATGCCCGAATAGTGCTGCGTGAGTTCCGCTGACACGTCGTCGCCCGTGTTGTTGCCTTTATATAATGTCATGTTCTGGCGACGCTTGGCGAAGTACATGCCCACGACCTCGGCAGTCCAGAGCGGGTTCTGGCCGATGACGATTTTGTCGTCTGTCAGCGGTCGGCTGCCGATATGCCAGCCGCATGCCTGCTGGATGCCACCGCCGAGCATGGTGTTGATAGCCACCGTTCCCTTGGCCGAGTCCTTCAGCTTCAGGTTGATGGCCACGTCGTCGGTCAGCGTCTTTCCTTGCAATGCTTTCACGGGTTGGTGGTTCTCCAACACCTGCACGGTGGCCACGTCCGAGGCGTTGATGTTGTTGGTGGCCAGTCCGTAGCGCCCCTGTAGCAAGTCCATGTCCTCCACATAGAATTTGCTGATGCTTTTGCCATTGAACTTGATGCCGCCGCTCTGCGACACCTCAATGCCGGGCATACGCTTAAGCACGTCGCCGATGACACGGTCGCCCTGCTGCTGATAGGCACCGACGAGGTAGTTCAGCGTGTCGCCGTTCTGCCGTATCTTCTGCGCACGGACGCTGACCTCCTTCAGCTGCACGGTCTTCTCGCGGACACGGAAATCGACCCGCTGCGAGCGGTTCGCTACGATTTTCACTTGGTTGCCGATGGCGAGGCCCGAGGCGGTGACGGTCATGGAGTCGGCCTGTGAGGTGAACTCCAGTTTGTAGTGTCCCTTCGCGTCGGTATCGGCAAAGCCCAGGATGATGCCCGTACCCTTCGGGGCCACGGTGATGTAAGCGTCCACCTTCTTACCCTGCGCGTCGAGCACTGTGCCCTCGATGACGGTCTTCTGGGCGCTGGCCGTCAATGCCACAAGGGCAAATATAAGGATGATGATTTGTCTGCTCATTTGTCTATTCCAGTTCCAATGGTTCGTAGGGATAGGTCTTCATGATGATGTTACCGTCCATGTCCTTCCAACCAAGCGTCTTGCCGGGGCACTCGTTAATCTTGCGCTCAAACTTTAAAACCTTCTCGCGCTTGATAGGCCAACGGCTGCTGTACTTGCTCCTGACTATAGGCCGATTGACGCGTTCCACGTTGGTACATTCAAAGGTATAATAATGGTCGGTGTCATAGACCTTGACGATAAGCCCAGGCAGACCGCCGAACTTCCACGGGCCGAACTTCATGGGGACCTCGGGCGTGAACCACGCCTCGAAGTCGCGCCCGTGATATTGGCAGGTGGCTTTCTGGCAATGGAAGCCGCCGACGGTGGCCGTCTCCTGTGTGAGCGTCCACACCATTTCGGGGTAAGGCTCGTCGTAGTACCCCTCATATTCGGGCAGACGCTCGCGGTTGTACGTCCGTATCACGCCGTTCTCCGCTATAAGTACATGGTATTGCAGCTCGTTCCAGCTGCCATATCCGTTGCGCCCGCGAGGGAGCAGCTTCTTGGAGAAGTTGCCGGAGCGGTTCGTCTTGTAGTCGGCAGTACGCAGCGAGTCCGACTCCCACACGAAGTAGCTGTAATTCTTGTTGCAGTGTCGGGCCACCTTCAGTATCTGTCAGTTGATGTGGGTGTTCTCGTCCTTGATGTCGAGGGCATTCAGGGCATACCACACGCGGACGGTGGTCGTGTCAATGGCCACATAGTTGTCGGTGTTCGACATGGCTATATAGCCAATCTTGCTTTGCTTGTTCTGTGCACACAACATAAAAGTTGTACATAATAATGCAATAGTTACTATATATCTCATTATACTTATGAAATGAAGTTTTTTTAGGGGCAATTTGCCCCTAAAGAAATGTAACACTTATGATTAGTCTGTGAATATTGGCATTGGCGGATTTTCATATCTCCATTCTCCGTCATCATCGCAAACTATTCTAACTCCAAGGGGTCGTAGGGAAATTGCTTTGACTTCGGTTGTCCCGTTGCTCTGTCGATGGCACCACCTGCTTTCAAATAGTCGCGGTTGGCGGCTACCTGTAGTTTATAGACGTGTTCGCGGCTGTCATGGCGGAAGCCCTCGTACTTGCGCTTGGTGATGGGGAAGTCTCCAGAGCGCAGGCTGACGGCCTCCCATGTGTAGAGCCGCTGCATGTCGTATAGCCTCAGTATCAGTCCGGGCAGACCGCTAAACGTCCAGGGACCGAGGCGCACAGGGATGTCGGCGGCAAACCATGCCTCGAAGTCGCGGCCCCGCCAGTGGCATGTCGCCCGCTGGCACTCGTGGCCGAGAATGGTCTGGCGCTCCTCATGCAATGTCCACTGCTGATTCTGGACTGGTTCCGTGTAGTAGGCATTATATCGCTCCATGTATCGGGGCATCCATGCGTAGAAGGTGTGCTGTCCGTTCTCCGTGTAGATGTCGGTGAACTGGTATTCGCTCCAATAGTCGCGGTTGCGGCCACCAGAGTAGAACGCCCTCGGTCGGCCACTCGCATTCTGATTGCGTTTGTTGAAGTCGTCTGCCAGCGAATCGTTCAACTCCAGAAAACGGCTGTAATGCTTGCTGATACCTTTTCCGGCAAGAAGTACATGCAGGTCGATGTATGTGCGCTCGTCGCTGATGTCCTCTGCATTGAGAGCATACATGGCTTCCACTTGTGCCCTTCCAATCTCTGTAGGGTGTCCCATGCCTTTTGATGACGGTCGCATGACATGTCCCTGTTTTTGCTGTGAAAATGCCGACAAGCCTATCAGCATGATGGCGATAATTGATAATGCTCTTTTCATGATTGTAAATTT
>JAKSLF010000054.1 GCA_024401355.1 Bacteroidales bacterium
AAGACTAATCGTGTCATCAGTGGTCAGTATATATGTACAGGTTTCGACTATCTTGGCGAACCTACACCATACGGATGGCCAGCAAGATCATCTTATTTCGGTCTTATCGACCTAGCCGGATTCCCTAAAGATTCTTATTACCTCTATCAGAGCGAGTGGACCACGACTCCTATGATTCACTTGCTTCCACATTGGAACTGGAAGGACGGCGAGGATGTTGACGTATGGTGCTACTACAATCAGGCTGATGAGGTCGAGCTTTACTTGAATGGTGAGTCTATGGGTATCCAGCGTAAGGATTCGGTTACGCTTCATGCATTGTGGAACATCGAATTCCGACGTGGCGATTTGCGTGCCGTATCGCGTAAGGGTGGCAAGGTCATCAAGGAGCAGACCATCCATACTGCAGGTCGTCCGGCAATGATTCGTATGACTCCTGACCGTGACCGCATCAAGGCCGATGGCGAGGATTTGAGTTTTATCACAGTCGAAGTGCTCGACAAGAATGGAGTTCTTTGTCCTAATGCCGAAAACGATATCCAGTTCGAGATCGAAGGAACAGGCTTTATTGCCGGAGTTGACAATGGTAGTCCGATAAGCCTTGAGCGTTTCAAGGATACACATCGCAAAGCATTCTATGGCAAGTGTCTTGTCGTGGTGCAGAGTAACGAGGACATTGGCAATGTCCGCATAGTCGCAAATTCTGACGGACTTCAGAGTGCCGAAGCAACAATTCATTGTATCGATAAAAATCACTATTAATATTATTTTGTCATGTCTCTACCTCAAGATCCGTTTATGTTGCTCAGCTACGTCAACACTCAGCTGAGAGACAATTTCGATTCGCTCGACGATATGTGTGCCAGCCTCGACATCGACAAGGATGCTTTGGTTGCCAAACTTGCCGAGGCTGGATTCGAATATGTGGCATCTATCAAACAGTTTAAATGAAGAAAACAATCAATTATATGAAGCAGTTATTTATTGCGGTTTCGGTTTTTGCTCTTGCAAGTTGCTGTTCTAACCAGCAGTCTGCCGACCAGTGGACCGATGCCGAGATCGATCAGAAGATCGAGGAGATTCTTCCTCAGCTTTCTCTTGACGAGAAAGTTGCTTTGTGCCATGCACAGTCAAAGTTCTCAACTCCGGGCGTTGCTCGTCTTGGCATACCTGAATTGTGGTATTCCGACGGACCTCATGGTGTGAGAATGGAAATCAATTGGGACGATTGGGGGCATTCGCACTGGACCAATGATACGGCTACTGCATTCCCTGTGCTCACATCCCTTGCAGCCTCTTTCAATCCTGACCTTGCTTTCGAATATGGCAATGCAGTTGCCGAGGAGGCTCTCTATCGTGGTAAGGACGTGATGCTCGGACCTGGTGTCAACATCTATCGTTCACCACTCAACGGACGTAATTTCGAGTATATGGGTGAAGACCCTTATTTGGCATCAGTCATGGCAGTCCCTTATATCAAGGGTATGCAGCAGAATGGTGTAGCAGCCTGTGTCAAGCATTTCGCTCTCAACAACCAGGAGACATGGCGTACAACAGTCGACGTACAAGTTAGCGACCGTGCTCTTCGCGAGATATATCTTCCTGCTTTCGAGGCAGCTGTACGTGAGGCTAATGTATGGTCTGTCATGGGTTCATACAACCTTTACAACGGACAGCATTGTTGCCACAATGCCAAGCTCAACAGTATTCTTCGCAACGAGTGGGGCTTCGATGGTTGCGTCATTACCGACTGGGGTGGAGCTACAGACACTAAGGAATCGGCAGAGAATGGTCTCGATATCGAGATGGGTACATGGACCAATGGACTTACTTCGTCTACAGCTAATGCATACGATAGCTACTATCTTGCTAAGCCTTATCTCGAGGCTATCAAGAAAGGTGAGATTGATTCAAAGACTCTCGATGCAAAGGTCCGCAATATCCTTCGATTGATGTTCCGTACCAATATGGCCAAGAATATCAAGCATGGTCGCAAGGGTAATGCCGAGCATATTCAGACAGCTCTCAACATCGCTCGCGAGGGTATCGTACTTCTCAAGAACGACAATGAAGTACTTCCTCTCGACGCCAAGACAACCAAGAAGATTGCAGTCATCGGCGAGAATGCTACACGTAGCATGATGGGTGGTGGCTCTTCCGAACTTAAGACATTCCATGAAGTGTCTCCTCTCGAGGGCATCAAGTCTCATTTCCCTAATGCGCAGATTGTTCACTCTATGGGCTATGCTAGTGGCCCTGAGATTTATGGTCATGTGTTGCCATCTAGACTTAATGCAGACAGCCTTCAGAAGGCAGCTCTCGAAGCAGTTAAGGATGTCGATCTTGTCATCTTTGTTGGTGGTCTTACAAAGGCACACGAGCAGGATTGTGAGGGTGGCGACCGTCGTAGTCTCGACCTTCCATTTGGACAGAATGAGCTTGTTGAGAAAATTCTCGATGTCAATAAGAATATGATCTTTGTCCTTGTCGATGGTAATGCTGTTACTATGCCTTGGCTTGATAAAGTGCCTGCAGTTGTCGAAGCTTGGTATGGTGGATGTGAGGCTGGCAATGCTATTGCTGATGTGCTCTGCGGAGATGTTAATCCTTCTGGTAAGCTCCCATATTCATTCCCTGTTAAGCTCGAGGACAATGCCGCTCATAGTTTTGCTAGCGAGGAAGTTTATCCTGGTCTTGCAGCAGTTGATGCTGCTAACAACCACAAGGAGACATACAAGGAGGATATTCTCGTTGGTTACCGTTGGCACGACACAAAGAACATTAAGCCACTTTTCGCATTCGGTTATGGTCTTAGCTACACAACATTCGAAATTCAGAAAGCCGATGTGAAAGTAGCTTCTGGTAAAGTAAATGTCAAGGCTACAATTGCCAATACAGGTAAGCGCGATGGTGCAGAGGTCCTTCAGGTCTATGTTGGTAAGCCAGATTCTAAGGTAGCTCGTGCAGTCAAGGAGCTCAAGGGCTTCAAGAAGATAAGCATTGCTGCAGGTGCCAGCGCAGAGGTGTCTGTCGACGTTCCTGTCGAGAAACTCGCATTCTGGAACGAAGAGTCTCAGAAGTGGGAAGTAGAAAAGGGTAAGTATGTTGTCTATGTCGGAACATCATCTGACAACATTGCTCACACTCTTGAAATCAACATCAATTAGTCTTCAGTAGGCATACGTCAGCCTCTGATGCAGGCGTATGTTTCACAATCTTTTTATAATCGGTCGCCATTAACTATAGTTTAATGGTGACCGATTTGTCTTCGTGGCTTTTTGTTGCTATATTTGCACTCGTTTAATTAGTATGCATTGTGAAGAAATTAGACCTATATATTCTCAAGAAGTTCCTTGGAACATACTTCTTCATCGTCATCATCATCATTCTCATCGTCATCGTTTTTGACCTTGTCGAGAAGATAGATGACTTTGTCGACACACATACGCCATTGAATGAGATAGTCTTTGATTATTATCTCAATCTAGTGCCATACTATGCAAATATGCTGTCACCGTTGCTGGTATTCCTTTCGGTAATCTTTTTCACATCAAAGATGGCAAGCCAGACCGAAATCATCGCCATCCTTTCCAGTGGTGTCAGTTTTCGCCGACTTATGTGGCCTTATTTCATGGGTTCGCTCATCATAGCCATCATGACATTCTTGCTTGGCTCTCATGTCATTCCGTTGGCCAACCGCACACGTATCGACTTTGAAAACACCTATATCAAGAGCCGCAAGGAGACTGGTCTAAGCGACATGCACATGCAGATATCGCCTGGTGTCTTTGTCTACATGGGACGCTATTATTCCTTCCGTGAAAGTGGCGACCGCTTTAATATCGAGAAGTACGACGGCAAGAAACTCCAGTCTCGACTCTTTGCTCGCACCATAACATACGACTCTATTGTTGGCAATTGGCATCTCAAGAACTATACTCAGTGGGAGTTTGATGACAACGGCATCTCACATGTCATTTCGCAGGGATTGAGCATAGATAGCGTAATCAACATTGTGCCTAGCGACTTCAAGAACGAACGCAAGTCATACGAGATGATGACTAGTGCCGAACTTCGTAGCCATATCAACGAACTTCACGAACGTGGCATTGGTGGTTCAGGTGATTTCGAAATAGAACTCTATAAGCGTAATGCGACGCCTTTCGCATCGTTTATTCTTGCTCTCATTGGCGTCTCGCTGGCTTCGCGCAAGACACGTGGAGGCATGGGACTTCATATTGGTCTCGGACTGTTGCTCTCTTTTGCCTATATTCTTTTCTTGACGGTCTCTACAACATTTGCTGTCAATGGCAATATGAATGCCATACTTGCTGTGTGGCTGCCTAATATTGTCTTCTCATTCATAGGCGTGTTCCTCTACTCAAGGGCTCCTAAATAGCACTCAAAATTACCTAAAAATAGGTATTGCATTTTAGTTACATATCGCCTTACTTTGCACTCTGTAAAGTATTAATTTATTTTACCCTATATATTTATGAAATATACAGAACGACATCGTCTCGGCGACATTATTTGCGACCATTATCAGCTTCTTCTGGTGATGAGCCGTTTCGGTATGCATTTGGGCTTCGGCGACAAGTGTGTCAAGGATGTCTGTGACGAACGTGGTGTCGACTGCAAAACGTTTCTTGCTGTCATCAACTATGTGTCCAATGGCGACACGTCGGATGCCAAGGAAGTGTCTGTTACTGAAATGTCTAGTTTCCTGAGGCTTTCCCATGGCTACTACCTCGACTTCCTTTTCCCACGGTTGCGATCTAAGCTTGTTGAAGCAGTCTCTGGTGCTGATGAGAAAATGTCGCAACTTGTCATTGACTTTTTTGATAGTTACATGGCTGGTGTCAGCAAGCATCTGACCTATGAAGATAATGTAGTATTCCCTTATGTCGAGAAATTGGCATGTGGTAAATCTGTCGACGACTCTTTCCGTATTGTCTCCTATTCTCGCAAGCACGAGCAGATTGATTCAATGCTCCTTGAACTAAAGAGCATAATCATCAAGTATTTCCCCGACAATGGAAAGACCAACGAGATGAATGCAGTCCTTTATGAAATATTTTCGTGTGAGGCCGACCTTAAGTCACATTGCGATATCGAAGACAATCTCTTCATGCCAGCGGTCATGGAACTCGAAAAATCACTAAAAAAGACTAAGGAGGCATAGTTATGAAGCACAAAAGAGAGACATTCAAAGTTGCCGTTGCTGAGACTTCTCTCATCCTGCGTTCTGGAGTCGTTTCTGCCATCAGACGTGCTGCCGATTGTGAAGTTCTCTTCCTCGAAATTAGCACGCCACAGGAGTTCGATTCCAAGATTAGTGCTTATGCCCCAGACATTGTTATAGTAAATCCTCTTTTCAACGGTCGTTTTGTAGTCTCGGAGATACGTGACAACAAGTCACTAGGACTTTCCGATACTAAATTTATAGCTCTCCTGAGCACTCTTCCGACGCCATCTCTTACCGATGGTTTTGACGAAGTCATTAATCTCTACGACTCATCCGACCAGATTCATGCAGTCCTCGATAGGGCTATGGGATATGACGAGCCAGATATTTCAAGTGAAGAAGAGCAGTTGTCTAAACGCGAAAAAGAGATTATTTGCGAGGTTGTCAAAGGTTATACTAACAAGGAGATTGCGGATCATCTTAATCTCTCTGTATTTACCGTTTTGACTCATCGTCGCAATATTGCTAGAAAATTGCAAATTCATTCATCGACAGCTCTTGCAATCTATGCTATAGCCAATAAGCTTGTCTCTATATCTGATGTCAAGTGATAACGTGCAAGTGTCCGTTATGCAGTATTTTACGTGCTAAAATTCCATCTTTCTGTTATCTTTTCTCTATTTTCGTATTTTTCCCGTTTTTTGATGTAACTTATTTTTTGTAAGTGACGTAATATCCTAATGAATAAAGTTTTAGGTACAATAAAAAAAGGAGAAGAGTAAATGGGATTTCAATTTATCCTGTTAGGAGCAATCGTACTGATTGCATTGAGTGTTTTTGTTATTTTGGCATCTTCGTATTTCTCACAGTATTTCTTGAGAATGAAAGAGGCCATCAAGCGAACAGTCAACGGACGAATCGAACAACGACGACGCAACAATGAAGTGATGCGGTTTCGCAGTCAGTATGGCGACTAAAAAACGGTCAATGAGGCTTTCAAAGGCTTCTGGCCGTTTTTTCTTTTTTATTAGGACCGTTTTTGACTATAATATTTGTTAAAAAACATGGGTTTGCGTACTATATTGCCGGCCTTAGGTGTATATTTGTATGTTTGCTAAAAAAAGAATATTCTAATGGGAACTATTATATTAGGCATTGAGTCGTCGTGCGACGACACTTCGGCTGCTGTGCTTGATGACGGTAAGGTTTTGTCCAATGTCATAGCCAGTCAGGCGGTCCACCTCCGATATGGTGGTGTTGTGCCAGAATTGGCATCTCGTGCTCATCAGCAAAACATCATTCCTGTTGTCGACAAGGCTATCGCCGATGCTGGTATTACTGTTGACGATATCGATGCAATCGCATTTACACGTGGACCAGGTCTCATGGGGTCGCTTCTTGTTGGTACCTCTTTTGCCAAGGGGTTTGCTCTGGCCAAGGGAATCAAGATGGTCGATGTCAATCACCTTCAGGCTCATGTGTCCGCTCATTTTATTGTTGACGATGAACGTCCTTTGCCTCGTTTCCCTTTTCTTTGTCTCCTAGTCTCTGGTGGCAATAGTCAGATTTTGCTCGTCAAGGACTATACCGACATGCAAATCATAGGACAGACAATTGATGATGCCGCAGGTGAGGCTTTTGACAAGTGCGCAAAGGTTATGGGACTGCCATATCCTGGTGGACCTGTTATCGACAAACTTGCTCAAGAGGGTAATCCGCTAGCATTTGATTTCTCAAAGCCAAACATCAAGGACTACGACTATAGTTTCAGCGGTCTCAAGACATCCTTCCTCTATACATTGCGCGACCGTCTGAAAGACGATCCAGATTTTATCGAGAAGAACAAGGCCGACCTTTGTGCTTCACTCCAGCATACTGTCATAGATATATTGATGAAGAAGCTTATCAAGGCGGCAAAGGATCTCAAGATTACTGAGATAGCTCTTGCCGGTGGTGTGTCGGCCAATTCAGGCCTTCGCAAGGCCTTCGACGAACTACACACCAAGCGTGGGTGGACAGTCTTTGTGCCTAAGTTCTCCTATACTACTGACAATGCTGCCATGGTCGCTTCTGCTGGTTATCGCAAATATCAGATGGGTATCTTCTGCGATCAGGCTGTCGCTCCTTATTCACGAACAGTCATCTAGTCCTTACGTCTATGCAAAAACTTGTTTCGAATAATAATTATGCTCTGAGTACAGTTGCTGGTGATACAGTTCTTGTTCCTGTTAGCGATTCAGTAAATACTCTTTGCAATCTTTTTGTGCTCAACGAGCTTGCGGCGTTTATCTTTTCTCGCATCGAGTCGGGTCGTGATGTTGCAGACATAATTGCAGACGTAGTTGCCGAATATGATGTTGACCAGCAACGTGCTGATGCTGATGTCAATGAGTTCGTCAACGGTCTCGTCGATAAGGGCTTTTTTCATTTCGAATAATATTCTATACTAAGTTATACAGACGCCATGAGTTCTCCTGAGGTTGTTATAAATGTTGCCGGCATGGTAGTGCGTTTCCGCTCTGTCTGCCGTCTGCGTTTCTTGCCGGTCGAATTCCGCGGTTTTGCCGTTGTTGGGGCTCAGGTTGTCGATATGGATATCGATGTAGAAGTGGCACCCACCAGCGGTCATGATGAGTCAGCGTGTGTCTCGAGCTTTGTTGGTGACTGCCGTGGCACAGAGATGCCCGACCACCGTTGGGAGACAGGATTTTTGGCTGATGGCTCTGAGTATATCGTTGTCGACTTCTATGACAACAGCCTCTACAATTGGGTCAAGCTTACCTTGGGTCAGTCAAAGGGTTTGCTACAGCTCTCGCTCAAGGACAGCTCAGTTGCTGAAGTTGACCCTTACATATTCCCGTTGTTAAACATCATGGTGTCACGACTAATCCGTCGTCGTCATGGTTTTCTTGTTCATTCGTCTGTCGTTTCTGACAATGGCAATGGCTATCTATTTACGGCAGTATCGGGCACAGGCAAGTCCACCATGGCTGGTCTCTGGGAAAGTATGGGTGCTTCTGTCATCAATGATGACATGCTCGCTCTTGTGCCATGCGCAGATGGGGTAGTAGCCAATAATATACCGATGCCTTACTATTCAAGCACGCCACGTCGTGCAACTCTCAAGGGCATCTTCCTCATAAGCCAGTCTAAAGTCAATTTCATCAATCCGATGAATGGAGCGCTGGCTGCTCTGCGCTTCCTTTCCAACACCATAAGCCAGCCTTGCACCAAGGCGGCTGCCGTCCAGCATCTCGAAGACGTTAGCAGCGTGACTGCTCGTGTTCCCGTGTTCTCACTTGGTTTTAAGCCCGATGTAGACATAGTCAGAGACATACGTAATCTTAATCTCTAATTGCAATGGAGCAGATTAAGATCAAAAAGGTTATCATTGATATGCTCGCTCAGGGCTATCCTGTCACTATCGCTGCTGGTGGTGTCAGCATGGTGCCGTTCCTTTGGCCGGGCACGTCGTTGCGTGTTGTGCCTTGTTCTCCTTCCAGTCTTGTTGTTGGCGATGTGGCTCTTTTCGACCGTCCTGGTGATATCCTTATAGCCCATCGTGTCGTAGGAAGTTCAGACGAAGCGCTTCTTTTCCGTGGCGATTCGTGTCTACTGCCCGATGGCAATGTCATCCACCAGCTTGTTGTTGGCAAAGTTGTTGCAGCATCTTGGGGTCCGTTGTCTTATAGTGTCGATGGTTTTTGTGCCAGATCTTACCGCTGGTTTTTGTTCCATCTGTCGCCTTTGAGCTATCTGTTCAATCATGCTTTGGCTTGGGTTTGGGCCAAGTGCATCCGTTTGCGTTCTCGTATCATCAACTATCTGCGCCGATGAATGCTCATTCGCCATATTACCTCTTTCGCACGCTCCGACTCATTTGGAGTTGTAGCCCTGCATGGTCGTTAGTTAATGCGCTATTGGTCATAGTCCGGGGCTTCATTCCTCTTGCGCAGTTGTGGGCAGTCAAAGTCATTATCGACATCACAACTCAGCAAGTTCTCAACCACGAGTTTGTCTTCTCTGAAGTGCTCTACGGACTTCTTCTGATGGCCAGCCTCTTTGTGGCTAATTCGGTTGCCACATCGCTCCATTCCATAGTCAAGGAGCGTCACAGCTACCGTCTGGCCGATGTTGTCTCGTCTATTATCCATCACAAAACAACGACAGTCGGCTACGGCTTCTTCGAGGATGCCAACTACCACAATGTCTTCTACCGTGCCGTTGCCGAATCATCCTCTAAGCCACAGGCGGTATTCTATAACGTCGTCAGCCTTATCCAGCAATGCCTCACCATAGGTTCGCTAGCAGTTGTTCTCTATGCCATTCATTGGTCGTTGCCATTCGTCATACTCCTTCTCGGACTGCCTATTGTTGTTGTCCGCATCAGTTTCTCGCGTCGTTACTATGCATTGCAGCGTGAGCAGACAGTCGACGAGCGTAAGGTGCAGTATTACAACCGAGTGCTGACAGCTCGCGAATTTGCCAAGGAAGTACGCGTCTTCTCGTTGGCCGACCATTTTCGCAATCTCTATTGTGTTACGCTTGATTCTCTTCGTGGCAGACGCATCAGCCTTCTTGTTCGCAGTTCTGTTGTCGAGTCGCTCATCCAGCTTCTCGCTTCGCTCATGTTTGTTGGAGTCTTCGGCTTCGTCATGTGGCGTGCTGTGGCCCTCCAGATGACAGTCGGCTCGCTCGCTATGTACCTCATGGTGCTGCAGCGCTCATACGGCACAGCACAGGACCTTCTCGTGCGTATCGCTTCGCTCTATGATTCCAACCTCTTCTTGAAGAACTTTTTCGACTTCATCGACATGCCAACAGATGCAATGTCTCCTGCAAAGACATCAGCATCTCATGCTTCGTCGTCGGTTGGGCATATCGAATTCCGTGATGTGTCGTTCAGTTATCCAAACTCAGAGCGCACCGTTCTCAGCCGAGTGTCATTCACCATCAATAGGGGAGAGACCATCGCGGTCGTCGGACGCAACGGATGTGGCAAGAGTACAATCATCAAGCTAATCTGCGGACTCTATCAACCGTCGTCGGGTGAGGTCGATGTCAATGGCAAGATCTCTGCCATATTTCAGGATTTCATGCTCTATAACGCCTCTGCGCGTGATAATATACGTTTCGGAAATTTTGCGGGAACAGCCTCTGATGATGAGGTTGATGTGCGTGTTCAGCGAGCCGCAACAAATGCAGGGCTCGACAAACTCATCAACTCTTTGCCTGGGGGCTATCAGACTCAGCTTGGCAACCTCACGCCGCAGAGCGAGATGCTCAGTCAGGGCGAGTGGCAGCGTGTCGCTCTTTCGCGATCGTTCTATGCTGATTCTGATATTATTGTGCTCGACGAGCCTACCAGTTCGCTTGATGCCTTCACCGAGGCTTCGCTTACTGAGCATTTCCGTGCCATAACCCTCGGGCGCACTGCCATTATTGTCAGCCACCGTCTTTCATCCATCAAGATGGCCGACCGCATCATCGTTGTAGACAATCATACCATTGCCGAATGTGGCACATATTCCGAACTCGTCTCACGTGGTGGACTCTTTGCCGAGATGATTTCCAAGCTTGAAGACTAGTTTTTTGCTATTACTCTACTTCCAATTCGCTCATCTCCTTCTTTCTCTCTCTCATCAGCTTCATTCTCTCCTTACTACATATTCTCATAAACTCGTCCCAATTGTACCACAAATCATCAAAATCAT
>JAKSLF010000055.1 GCA_024401355.1 Bacteroidales bacterium
ACGTCTCACAGGTCGTGGTATTCCAGTAGCATGTGAGGTTGACCTCTATGGTGCACTTTCAGAGTATATGGCAGAATGTGCAACAGAGAAGCCAGCAACATTGCTTGACATCAACAACTCAGTACCAGCAGACGTTATCCCAGCAGGTGCGAACCTTGCAGGAGCAGACTTGAAGGACCTTTATATGGGCTTCCACTGCGGTAATACATGTTCACAGTGCATGAAGGACTGCAAGATCAAGTATCAGCTTATCCAAGCACGTCTCATGAGCCCAGACATCACAAAGGGTACACTTGAGGGTCAGATCAAGCCAGGCAAGTCAACAATGTTCCGTATTCAGTCGAACTCAGACTCGAAGCTTGTATCATACATAGCTCAGGGTGAGTTCCTTGACGTAGATCCATGTTCATTTGGTGGTATTGGTATCCATGCAATTCCAGGATTTGCACGTTTCTACCGTCACGTATTGGTAGGCAAGCGCTTCCCACACCACGGAGCATATGCATTTGAGCATTGTGGCAAGGTTCTCTTCGAGGCACTCAAGATGCTTGGTGTAGAGGACATCAACACACCACTGCCAGCAGGTCAGCTCTACCCAGGTGAGAACCCATTCGCTATCTAATAAAAGATAAAGAATAAAAATAAGATCCCATACAGCCCTAAAGAGTTGTATGGGATTTTTGTATTCCCTACCCTTCTGCCACAACGAAAGAAAAATTCTGCCAAACTGACACAATGAAGCAAAACAATATGTCAATATGGACAAATAATCTGCCAAAAAAGGTCTGGCACAAGTCAAAAACGAGTTTGGCACGGTCATTGAAATAAAGAAAGACGTCTAAACAAGACAAATAAATAAAGTTAGAATAAAAAGAAAAAAAACATACAACAATGGGAAAGATAATTGGTATAGACCTTGGCACCACGAACTCATGTGTGTCGGTTATGGAAGGCTCAGAGCCTATCGTTATAGCGAACAGCGAGGGTAAGAGAACTACCCCATCAGTAGTTGCATTCGTAGAAGGTGGAGAGCGTAAGATTGGTGACCCTGCAAAGCGTCAGGCAGTAACTAATCCTCACAAGACAATCTACTCGATTAAGCGTTTCATGGGTGAGACATACGATCGTCTTACAAAGGAAATTGAGCGAGTACCATATAAGGTGGCAAAGGGTGACAACAACACACCACGTGTAGATATCGACGGTCGCCTCTACACTCCACAGGAGATATCAGCAATGATACTCCAGAAGATGAAGAAAACAGCCGAAGAGTATCTTGGAACAGAAGTAACAGAGGCAGTAATCACAGTACCTGCATACTTCAACGATGCTCAGCGTCAGGCGACAAAAGAAGCTGGTCAGATAGCAGGCTTGAACGTACGTCGTATTGTGAACGAGCCAACAGCAGCAGCCTTGGCATACGGTCTTGACAAGAAGACATCGGATCAGAAGATTGTAGTATTCGACTGCGGTGGTGGTACACACGATGTATCAGTATTGGAACTTGGTGATGGTGTATTCGAAGTAAAGGCAACAGATGGTGATACACATCTTGGTGGTGATGACTTCGACCACAGAATCATCGACTGGTTGGCAGACGAATTCAAGAGTGCAGAAGGCATTGACCTTCGTCAGGACCCGATGGCACTTCAGAGATTGAAGGAAGCAGCAGAGAAGGCGAAGATAGAGCTTTCATCATCAGCATCAACAGAGATTAACCTTCCTTATATCTCGGTTGCGAACGGCATGCCAAAGCACCTTGTAACAACATTGACACGTGCTAAGTTTGAGCAGCTCATCGACGACTTGATCAAGAGAACAATTGACCCATGTCGTACAGCGCTTCAGAATGCAGGTCTTTCAGTAAGCGACATTGACGAGATTATCCTGGTAGGTGGTTCGACACGTATCCCAGCAATTCAGCAGGCGGTAGAGAAATTCTTTGGCAAGGCTCCATCGAAGGGTGTAAACCCAGACGAAGTTGTTGCAATCGGTGCTGCAATTCAGGGTGCGGTATTGACAGGTGAGGTAAAGGACGTGCTTTTGCTCGACGTCACTCCACTTTCACTCGGTATCGAGACAATGGGTGGCGTGATGACAAAGCTCATCGACGCAAATACTACAATTCCAACAAAGAAGAGCCAGGTGTTCTCGACAGCTACAGACAACCAGCCTGAGGTTACAATCCACGTACTCCAGGGTGAGCGTCCAATGGCAGCACAGAACAAGTCGATTGGCCAGTTCAACCTCTCGAACATTCCACCAGCACCACGTGGCGTTCCACAGATTGAGGTAACATTCGATATCGACGCTAACGGTATCCTGAACGTTACAGCGAAGGACAAGGCTACAGGCAAGGAGCAATCAATCCGCATCGAGGCTTCATCAGGACTTTCAGACGAGGAGATCAAGAGAATGAAGGCTGAGGCTGAGGCTAACGCAGATGCAGACAAAGCTCAGAAGGACAAGGTTGAGAAGATCAACCAAGCAGACTCGATGATATTCCAGACAGAGAAGCAGCTCAAGGAGTTTGGTGACAAGCTTCCTGCAGACAAGAAGGCCGAGATTGAGGGTGCACTCAGCAAGTTGAAGGATGCTCACAAGGCACAAGACCTCGCAGCAATCGACACAGCAATGAATGAGCTCAACACAATCTTCCAGGCAGCATCTCAGCAGATGTATCAGCAGGCAGGTGGTGCCCAGGGCGGTCCACAGGCTGGTCCACAGGGCGGTGCTCAGGGAGGTCAGCAGAAAGCCGGTGATGACGTGACTGACGTTGACTTCGAGGAGGTTAAGTAGTTTTTAGAAATAAAAATAGCTTGATATGATTATGCGAGCGTAACTCTGGGAGTTATGCTCGCTTTTTTTGGTTGTTGACTATCGGTCCTCCCGACGGCATCTTACATATATTATTGGGCAGGCTTTTTTAAAACGAGCATCCTGCATATCCTTCCATTTCGAGAAGTTGTACCGGACTCATTTCATCAATTGTCTGTTCTATTTTCTTTCTATATTCATCTTTTGTCAATCCACCCATGCTGCGCAAGAACTCAACAAAATCGACCAACAACTGGAGGCATTCTTCATTCTTTTCTCTATGACCTCTGATACTGTCTATTTCATATATGAAATTATCAATAGTTGTACCATTATCGTATATCCTGTTAATATTCACTCCATGAGCAACAGCCCACTTTACAACATTCCTCAATATTTCATAAGACGACTCAGTCTTTTCGTCATAGCTAGCCTCATTAAAACGCTCACAATATCTTTGAACAATCACATACACATGACGACATTTTTGAGAATATAGAAAGTCAAGCACTTTCTCAGTCTCACTCCAATGTCGTTCTGTATCTGTATCCCCTACCCACCAAAATGCATCTCCTCTTAATTGATCAACATCTGCATAACTTAAGAATCCTTTCTTTACCTCTTCAAAAGGATGATCGGGTAAAATGCACATGCAATATGTATCACTCAAAAAATCGCCACCATCATCACAACATAATGTACTTTAAATATTTCAACCTCGCCATCTTCAAGCTTATCATCGTATCCAATAGCTACACTAACGGAGTCGCATATCATTAACTGTTTATCTTGATAGTTACATATCAACGACCACAAATCTTTTGCAGACAACTTTGTATTCCTATTTACAGATATCTTTATCAGATATATCCATGATTCGTCATTACATTCCAACAAATCCAGTTGTCTTATACAATCAGCAATCGGATTCTCACTTCTTGAACGAACCTTTCGTGCAGAATACATTATCGTATCTTGCGAATAGAATCGTTCGAGTTTATACTTATCTATCGGACAAACTTCAGCGTGTTGTGTAAATATTCTCCATATATCACCTTTGTCTATCCTAGTTTCTTTCACTCTTTGACCATAAGCAATCCGAACATTATCCGATGTATCGATCTCATCGGCGAACTCCAAACATATCAAAGTGTTTTCATCTTGAAACTCTTCGACATAACCATCTTTATAGTAGTGCCTCCATGTTGTCATATACAACGCCTCCTCTAATTAGTATTTTGAATCTTAGGATCTCATTATTAACATGCATTATCAACTAATCAGTCTGCTAAAGTTACAGATCAAATGTAGTAACCCTAGCATTGAACCTGCAGCCATTTTGCTCATTACTTCGCCACAACCCGATACCCGCTTCCGCGACCATTGCCTACCTTCTCAATGAAGCCTTCGGCTATCAGATCTGCAAGTGCTTTCTCCACCATGGCCTCACTGATATCAGGAGCTACATTCAGAATCTCTCGCTTCGTTATCTTTCCTAGGTGACGACTGATTATCTCCTTCACACGCTCGCCCTTCGTCAGTTTCCTGTAAGCCAGATGCTCTACACGATCCTCAAACTCGCGATATGCCTTCACCAGCACCCCAAGCATATAACGCACAAACGGCAGATATGAATTCTCATTCTCATGCCACCCCTTACTGCTCTCGCCGAGCGTCTCGTAATACAGCTCCTTCGACTTCTCAATCAGCATCTCCACACTGATGTACTTACCCACAATGAAGCCGCTCCTATACAGCAGCAAGAGTGTCAGCAGACGACTCATGCGACCATTGCCATCGCTAAATGGATGGATGCAAAGGAAGTCAAGCACAAACATCATCGTCAGCAACAGCGGATCGTGCAGCCCCTCGTCCATAGCCCTCTGGTAAGCTAGACAAAGATCAGCAACAGCCTGTTCGCAAAGGAAAGCCGGTACAGGCTGGAACCTCACCTTCCTCTCGCCCTCGGCTGTCATCTCCTCTATCACGTTGTCCGAAGTCTTAAATCTACCGCCCACAGACATACTACTAAAGGCGTACAGTTCCTTGTGCATCTGCAATAGTGTGTTCACACGAGGAGTGATATACTCATAATTCTCATGCACAACAGCCAGTACCTCCCTGTAGCCGGCAATCTCCTCCTCGCTACGGTTCCTCGGTTCCGACTTCTCGTGCACCAGCTCTCTCAGTCGCTCATCGCTCGTATAGATACCCTCAATCCTATTCGAAGCACCCGTACTCTGAATCTTAGCCACCTCCAGCAACTGAGTCAGCACATCAGCCTTAGCCTCCACATACAGATCCTGCCTGCCCTTGCATTCGCGCAAAGTACCCAGCATCTGCACTACCTCAGGAGTCAACAACTCCTCCGGCTTATTTATGTATTCATATACATGCATAACTTTCAGTATCTATATTCCGAGTGCAAAAATAATCATTATTTGCCTAATGAATTAATTATTTGCCTAATTATTATATTTTGTTATGCAGATTAAGATATAATTAGGCAATTCAAATATCAATCAATGTCGCACACAGCCAGAACATCTTCAGTTTGTCAAGCATCTATTTCTTTGTTCCGTTACTCGGCTTTAATTGCCGCCAATTATACACCACCCCCCAAATAACACACTCTAAAATATACACCATTCCAAGATTTAGCAACGCTGCCATTTTATACATTTTCTGCCGAAAGTAGGGTTGGTACGCAATTTTCATTTGGGGATGCAGGTTGGTGTATATTGATATTCTTCGGGTATCACATTTTGCGGCTTTTGATTTATTGATAGATAATTGTATCTTTGTGTCCATAATAGGCAAATATCAGTAACATTTCGGTAGCATGGAGATTAATATTTATGCTCCATATTTGTACCATGTTTTTATAATATATTGATATTCAATATACTTCATTTTTGAAGAAGTTAAGTTTTTAGCAAACAAAAATAGCTTGATATGATTATGCGAGCGTAACTCAGGGAGTTGCGCTCGCTTTCTGTTATTTGTTAATTATTGATTGCAAGGTTGTTTTGATAGATTTTCTAGCTATATTTGCACCATATTTGTACCGCGTCTTAATTTGGAGAAGAAGTGCGCCTTATTAGGTCTTATTATGTCTTAACAAGTCTTATTACAGATATGCTAACATAGAGAGAAAGTGTACCTGTTGTGGCGCTTCTTTCAAGGCAAAAACGATAGACTCTGTCTATTGTTCAAAGGCATGCAGCAACAAAGCTTATAAGTTACGCATGAAAGAGAAAAACGAAGATGAAGAGAACCGTCACAAGATTGTAGTAATATTGAAAGAAAGTTTTTTGGATTCGTAAATATACAATATATGTCACGTGGTTTATCAAAATCAAAATACACAACCTTTTGCCAATGTTCCAAAGCACTATGGCTTAAGACTTTCAAGCCAGAAGAGCAGGTAATAGATTCATCAGCTGAAGCTCGTTTTGCTACGGGCAATGTTGTTGGAGACCTTGCAATGTCTTTTCTCGGTGATTTCACAGAGGTTACAACATATACAAAAAATGAAGACGGCACTGAAGTCCTTGACCTCAAGGCTATGATTGAAAAGACTCAGGAATGCATTTCTTCTGGAGTGGAAAACATTGCTGAGGCTTCTTTCTCATATAACAACTGCTACTGTGCTGTTGACATTCTGCACAAGACGGATGACGGCTACGCCATCTATGAAGTTAAGAGCGGCACAAACCTTAATCATATTGATGTATATGCACAGGATGTAGCATTTCAAAAATATGTGCTTACCAACTGCGGAATAAATGTAACAGGTACTTATCTGGTGAATATCAACAATCAGTATGTACTCAATGGAGAGCTCAATATCAAGGAGTTTTTGAAAGCCAATGACATTAGCGAGGCCGTAGAGAATGAGTATCCCAAAGTAGCTGATCGCATTTCAAGGGCAGTAAAGGTGCTTGGTGGACCAGAGCCGATTCAAAATATTGGTGAGCATTGCAACAAACCATATGAATGTCCATTTTTTGAATATTGCACCAAGGACATCATACCACATCCATCTGTGTTTGATCTATATCGCATGGCATTCAAGGATGCTGTGGCACACATGGAGAGCGGAAGACTTCACATGAACGATGTCCGAAATTGGAAGTTGACGGCTATGCAGCAATTGCAAGTTGAATGTACTCTTGAGAATAAAGAGTATATAAACAAAGAAGGCATACGTGAGTTTCTGAATAAACTCTCATATCCAATATACTTCCTCGATTTTGAGACAGAGCAGACGGCAGTGCCGCAGTATCAAGGGACAAAGCCATATCAGCAAGTCACATTCCAGTATTCTCTTCATTATATCGAGACGGAAGGTGGCGAACTGAAGCATAAGGAGTTCTTAGGCACTTCGGGACAAGACCCACGAAGGGCATTGGCTGAGCAGCTATGCAAGGACGTACCTCTGAACGTATGCACCACGGCCTATAACATGGCTTTTGAATGTACACGACTTAAGGAACTTGCAGAGGCGTTTCCTGACCTGTCGGGACATCTCCTGAACATTAAAGACCACATTGTTGACTTTCTCGACCCATTCAGAGCTGGTCAATATTACGTACCAGCAATGCAAGGCTCGTTCTCAATCAAGAAGGTACTGCCAGCATTGTTCCCTAATGACCCAACGCTCGACTACCACAACCTTGAAGGTGGTGTCCAAAATGGCGGAGAAGCAATGACCATCTACCCACAAATACAGTATATGAAACCAGAAGAGCAGGAGAAGACCCGCAAGGCTTTACTGGAGTATTGTAAGCTGGATACGCTAGCTATGGTCAGAGTGTGGGAGAAGTTGGTGGAAGTGAGTAGATAATTAATATAAATATATAATATGGATATAATATTAGGAATAAAAGTGCCAACAAATGACACTATAAAATCAAGAACATCGACAATCGCTAAATCACTTGCGACAAGTATAATACCAAGAATAGAACCTACGCAAGATGAAATAAAACGAGTAGAGAAATTTTTTTCTGTAGATGGCGAATTGAAATGTGCTTATTGCTCTGACCCCGCGACAGAATGGGACCACTTTCATCCACTAATTAAAGACAAGAAACCTAGTGGTTATGTTACTGAGATTTTTAATTTAGTCCCATGCTGCCGTAATTGTAATAGTTCAAAAGGCAACAGAGACTGGAAGGAATGGATGAAAGATTCTACTCCCGCAAAATCTCCACTTGGTCGTGGTAAGGACCCCAAATTGATAGAAGCTAATATAGATAAATTACAAGAATACGATAATAATTTTGATAAAAGATTTATCGACTGGAGTAACGTTGATGGTTTTGAGGAGTATTGGGAAAACTATAATGAAATATGCAAAGCCATTGATAAAGCGCAGGACCAAGCAGATAAATTCAAAAAGAATTTTAAGGTATAAAAGTAATAATGCAAAACGATAATAATTATCACACCACCAGTTGGTGTTTCGACAATGAAACGTCAACACTTCACCTTGATGGCGAGTGGTATAATCTTGAGATTATCACTCACATCATGGCTAGTGGTAGAATTCCCCAAGGTCCTATCGACATATATCTCGACAAGGACTTTGAGGCCATTGATTTGCGACTGTGTATAAAGCATTTCTATGAGTTCAAATCAATCAAAGTGCATCCTGAAAATAAATACTACATGGAGCATGACGGACTTGTTTTGACAAAGGATGGAAAGAAGTTGATTATTGCAAGTCGTGATGTTGTGGATGTTGTAGTTCCAGATGGTGTTGAAGTTATTGGTGTGTCGGCATTTTTTGGGAATCAGACATTGAGGTCGGTAGTACTTCCTGATTCGGTGAAACAGATTATGCTTTATGCGTTTAAGGGATGTCTGAATATAAAATCTTTCAAAGTGCCTAAAGAATGCGACGCTGACATGTTAATATCAGCATTTGGAGCTCCATCTTTTTTAGCATTTAGAGAACAACAATACTAATAAATTAAAGATTTATGAAAAACAAGTTGATTAAATTCATCGGAGAATGTGATTATATTTACACATATCCAACAAAAATCTTTATTCCGGACGCGGATTTCGATATCAGGTATATGTTCGAACCAGAAGATATCTTAAAGATTAAGACAGCAATAGAGGAATTGGACAAAGAGGTTTTGGAAGGGAATGGTGGATATAAAAACGAACACGAGAAGAGGACTGCTCATGAAGAAGTTATCAGAGATTTGGGAATAATGATAGACTGTTGTCACCCATGTCCAATCGAACCAGGCGAGACGGTTGAAGCCCATGTGCAGTATGTTGATTTAGACAATAGATCATTAGTTTTTTATTTCCGCAACCTGCAGGGCAAGGGAAATTTTGACGTTGATTTCACGGAAGAAGAAGCAGCCGACTTTTTGTTGCTATGCAAGGATAACAACAACTTGTTGCTATCTGAATTGAAGATGATTCGCCCAGATATTTATGACAAGATTATCTCACAATGTGGCACTGACTGTATCGATATGCCAAATGTAAAATGGATATTGGATGATTTTGAAAAGAGGATGAAATAGGATAATAAAAAAGTACCAGACTTCGGGGGGGAAGCCTGGTACTTTTTGTCAGCGCTTATCGTCTGGTATTATATTACGTAAGTATCTTCAACTTTTTCCCATATTATTCTTTTTTCGAGAATAGAATTAAGCCTATCTAACTTATACAATCCCTTAAATCGATTGGTATATTCATGATCGGCAATTCCTGTAGCTTCTCTGATGAAAATGGCACATCTATAGTCTTCTTTTGCAGCAAGCATAACATCTACCAAGTCTCTATAGAGGCTATCGTCATCAACGACAGGTTCTTTGATTGATTCGACTTCTATTACAAGAACACCTTTATCTAAAGTACCATCAGCTTGCCCATAACAGAAAGCATCATATTTGAGAGAGTCTTTACCAGAATTTCCCATATAATGCTTCTTGTTGTCAGTACAATCTATACTATCTCCAAGAAAATTTTCGCCAATGTCAGAAGGGTTGTTGAAAATCTTCTTGCTCTCTTTATTCCATTCTGTCAAGTCGCCCGGAGCAAAACATTCAATACCATCTATAGGAATACGTCCTTTTTTAATAAAGAAGTCTGCCGTATCGCCTATATCGTAGCGAATTATTTTTTCATAAAAGGCTTCAGTACTGACCTTTTTCTTCACGATGCCAAAGCCATCATCCTGGTCCACAAAATCAAGACCACCGTTGTCAATATCACACATATTATATCTATTTGGTTATTAATTATACCGTTTATCAAATTCTTTCCCAATCCCGTATTCTAACATACATATATCTTATATTTTTTTGTTATATCTTCTGGTATAACCACCTCATACTCCACATCGGACAACTCTAGTTC
>JAKSLF010000056.1 GCA_024401355.1 Bacteroidales bacterium
TCCATCGTCGTCTTACTCTTTATCTGACGTCCATATTTTCCTCCCTGCCGCGGGCTTCCGCTGGGATACAGATCTCAACGGCGTGGGCGACTACGGCTGCTACTGGTCGAGTTCGCTCGACGAGGACGACCCGTACAACGCGTGGCTTCTCAACTTCGGCTCGAGCAACGTCGGCCCTTGGTACAACGGCAGCCGTAGCGACGGGTTCTCGGTTCGCCCTGTCTGCCCTTCCGCAGAGTGATTTGCCATGTCGCCCACAAAGGCCGTGCCGATTGCCCGTGGAGAGGGGAGAACACCACGGATAGGCGATAGAAAATGAATATAATCCATGCATAATCGTAGAGACGTCGCATGCGGCGTCTTTGTAAAATGAGTATAATGTCCAATCGGTTGTAGAGACGTTTGATCAAACGTCTTTGCAAAACGTGTTTGATACAAAATGGTTACAAGACGCCGCATGCGACGTCTCTACGAAATGTGCAGATGCTTTCATTATTACTATGCCGAATTTTTTTTCATCTTTCTGTCCTAATATCTATGATTTCTCTCTTCATTCCATTACTTTTGACAATCAAAACATCATCAAATGTCCGACAAGACGCCACGCAATCTCCTCTATAATGATACGTATCGCATTCCCTCTGCACGTATGGGTGGCCATGCGTATGATGGTGGATCCTATTTTGTGACGATATGCACCAAGGATAGGGAATGCCATTTTGGCGACATTGTGGCAGGTGCCGATGGAGAAAAGAAAATGATATTGTCGGTGATAGGCCAATTTGCCGACGAACAAATCCGCAACATCACAACGCATTGTCCATACGCCACCGTGCCGTTGTGGGTCGTCATGCCCAATCATGTGCATCTGATTATGGCGATTGATGGTGGGATGGTACCGCATCCCAAACGCGTCATAAATCTTTTAAATGCCAATGGGACCGTAGAGACGTTTCATGAAACGTCTTTATGCGAAATGTCTTCAAATAATCTGGGTAATGCATGTGTTTCTGAGACGTTTCATGAAACGTCTCTACATGATGACGCCGAATCAAACCGTGGAATGCATTATGTGACCCGTATGCAATCGTGGTTATCGGTTGTGATACGTTTGTTCAAATCTGCCGTCACCAAATTCTCCCACGAGAATGAAATTCCGTTTGCATGGCAAACACGTTTCCATGACCATGTCATCCGTGACCGTGAGGACATGAATCGTATTGCAGATTATATCACCTGTAATGTTCAGCATTGGGACGAGGATTGTTTTAACGGATAGCCGACGAGAATCTTCTTCCAAAAATCAACTTTGACCATTTGACCGTGACCATTCCAACTTTTCTGCGTTATAGTCCATCTTTCTTCAGCTTTTAACATATTTCAATTGTTAATTTCTATCCATTACCTTTAGTGATATTTAATAATCTTTCACGATTTAAGCCGCCTCGACTTTAGACACTTTTCTCGGAGGGATAACGGTACCTTAACGTACCCTTACCATACCTTTCTGACTCCATTAAAAATGGCATTTCCTTAACCCTCTTTAACAATGGTCATGGTCAAAATGTCAAACTCAATTTCCGGCTTTTTTTTAACATTTGTTATTTGTCAGGAGTGTAAAATATAGTATATTTGTGCGCCTTTTAATAAATCGACTTGTATGAATAAATTGATTTCTCTTGCAACGGTGCTGTGTTCTGTATCTACTATTGCTTCTGCACAGAACCGACAATCATTTGATGATGGATGGAAGTTCTTTCGTGGTGCAGCAATTAATGCCGAGTCTGTGGAATTTGACGATGCCAAGTGGCGCGATGTGATTGTCCCTCACGATTTTAGTGTGGAGCCTTTGGAATATGCTCCTGATTATCGCACGGAGACCGCCGAATGGAAGGAGTGGCAGGTCGGACCGTTTTCGCGACTCTGCATCGGCGACTCTGATTCTGGTCAGATGACAGGTGGCGAGGGTTGGTATCGCAAGACTTTTCAGCTGCCTGTAAAGGATGGCGAGTCGGTCATGGATTACCTGAAGTTGCATTCTTTGCGTCTGCGTTTCGATGGTGTATACAATCAGGCCGAGGTGTGGGTAAACGGCAAGAAGGCTGCTATAAATGTATTCGGCTATATGCCGTTCGTGGTCAATCTTAACGATATTCTTGAAAGACAATCCGACGTTGGCAAGCAAGTTACTATTGCTGTGAAGTCTGTCAATGAGGGTGTCAACTGCCGATGGTATTCTGGTAGCGGCATCTATCGTCATGTGTGGCTCGAGACGTCTGAAAAGCTCTATCTTGATGAGTGGGATACACATGTAGATGCGTCGCATGTTAGTGGTAAGGGTAATAAGCAGACTGCCAATATAAAATTTTCAACCAAGGTTTTCAGCAAGGAGGCTATGCCATCCGATGGTTTGCTCAAGCTTCGTATCATTGATGCACAGGGACATGACGTTGCGGTGGCCGAGAAGTCTCTTGTGTCGCTCAAAAGTGGTGAGAAGGTTGAGATGGATGTGACGCTAAGCAAGCCAAAGTTGTGGTCGGTCGACTCTCCATATAGATATACTGCGCGTGTGAGCGTTGAGCAGTCTGGAAAAGTGAGTGATGTCCTCTCTATTCCTTTCGGCATTCGTACGATAGAATTTTCTGTCAGCGAGGGCTTCAAGCTCAATGGCGTTGCGACGAAGTTGCGTGGTGGTTGCGTCCATCACGACAATGGACTTCTTGGCGGTGCTGCCATCGATCGTGCTGAGGTTCGCAAGGTCGAGCTGATGAAGGCCCAAGGATATAATGCCATACGTTGCAGCCACAATTTGCCTACGGTTGCCTTTCTCAATGCGTGCGACAGCCTTGGTATGCTTGTGATTGACGAATGTTTCGACCAGTGGGAGGAGTCGAAGCGCAAAGATGATTATAGCAACTACTTCTCGAAGGAGAAGATGATGATGGTTGATGGAGTTTTTAAGGGTATTGGTACGACTAACTTTGAGCATGACGCTGCTTTGATGGTGCGTCGCGACCGCAATCATCCTTCTGTCATTATGTGGAGCATAGGCAACGAGATTGCTCAAAGGTCCGACATGCCACGTGGCAAGGAGATTGCCCAGGCCATTACCAAGGCAATAAAAGGTGAGGATGTCACAAGGCCAACGACAATGGCGGTCAATGACTACTGGGATCGAACTGCACAGCAAATGAACTGGGACCAGGATTCCCCTCGTGCTTTTGAGAATGTCGAGATTGGTGGATACAACTACGAGACACGTCGTTACGAACCAGACCATGAGAAGTATCCTGAACGTATAATGTATGGTTCGGAGACCTATCCTAATGCCGTAGCCAACAACTGGAGCATCATCAATAAGCATCCTTATATCTTGGGTGATTTTGTCTGGACGGCTGTCGATTATATCGGTGAGTGCGGCTTGGGTCATGCTCTTGAGCGTAGCGACCATGGACGCTGGATTCAACTTCTGGCTTGGCCTTGGTTCAATTCCTGGTGTGGCGATATCGACTTGGTGGGTGTCAAGAAGCCTCAGTCATATTATCGTGATGTTGTCTGGGGTGTGCGTCCGATAGCCATGGCTGTTCGCCCTTCGGTGCCCGATGGTGAGTATGAGGATGCTCTCGGATGGTGTTGGACTGCCGAGGAGAACCATTGGAACTGGCATGACAAGGCATATTATGATGGCAATAATGCCTGCGGATATCTTCCTGTTGATATTCGTCCAGAGAAGTATCAGAATGCTATACTTGCCACAGGTGTGGTTCACGATGTTAATGCGTACCGCAGCGACTCGTTGCGTGTTAATGTATATACTCGTGAGGCTCGTGTGAGGTTGTCAATAAATGGCAGAGTGATTGGTGAGCAAGATGTTAATCAGGAGACTTTGACTGCAACATTCTGGGTCGCATATGAGCCTGGTGAACTGAAGGCCGAAGTGGTGAAAGGCAAGAAAGCCGAGATTACATTCAAGACTTCTAAGGCTCCGGCTGCCATTAAGTTTGAGGCTGTCAGTCAGAAAATATCCTCATCGGCCAACGACCTCGCTTATGTCTATATAAAGGTTGTTGATGAGGATGGTAATCTTTGTCCGACGGCTGAGATTCCTCTCGAGATAAAGACATCTGGGGTCAAGCATATTATTGTGGCAGGTACGGGACATCCTTACGATATGCAGTCGTATCGTTCACTCACGCCGACCTCATTCCGTGGTCAGGCATTGGCCATCATCCAGCCGCAGGGCGAGAAGGGTAGTGTGACCATTTCTGTCTCTTCATCCAAATTAAAAGGTAGCAATGAGTTTGTGGTGGAATTGAAATAAGATTAGAAACCTGTCTGTAGAATAAAAATGCACTGGCTCTGAAGTGAGTCAGTGCATTTAGTTTTTGCGCTATGATGCTGTTATGCCTTGACGGCTTTGTAGTTCTCGCCGTTTATCCTTGACGACTTCAGCCTTTTCCTTGTTTCCCTTAGCTCGTCTTGCTGTTCTTCGTTTGACAGCTCGGTCGCTGTTTCGCTCTCGTGTGAATGACGGGCGCTCTTGTTTCTATACCTTGAGTATATATACCAGGCATATATCGGACCAGCCGCCAACAGCAAGAACGGAAGGAAACTTGCGTCGTCGTCGCCTGCGAAGAATGGTAGCATGATTACCATTAGGATTATTGAGAAGAACTCAACAACGGCAGACATGAGGAACAATTTCGACTTGTTGATAGGAATACTGCCCATGGTCTCCCTGGTGCGGGCATTGACTGCAACGAAATGCTTCACTTTGTTCGTGTCCATATAGCTGTAGAGCCATACTGGCAGATAAGCGGCATTCCAGTTGATTCCCTTGATGCAATATTTCTCGTTGAACCATCTGACGCCTCTGTCATAGTGTCCTAACGACGGTAATGCAGCATGTCTCGCTATGTCCTCTAGTTGTGTTGTTACTTTCGGACGAAGCTCATCGACATTGACGTCTCTCTTTTCAGATGTATATCCTCTAAGGTAGTTGGAGTCGTACTTTACACACTGGTCCGTGTCGAAAGGCATTATCGAGTTTATGATGTTGTTGGTCTGGCTTTCGGAATGTCTGTCAAGTCTTTCTCTTGACGACTCTACTGTGAGCCCGTTTACCGCCAGGTCAAACGATCTTGCGACATCATATACCTTGGCATCGAAATACTGGTGTCGGTTGTTCTTGTCTCCCTCCCAATAACTTCTGATCAGCACTTCGCCTTCACCTTCAAGATCGGCCTTTACGTTCGCGTCGATAATCATGTATGGAAAATAGACTCCCATGATATTGTCTGCGGAGAACTCCTTCTTGAACTGAGGGTGGGCAAAGAAACTACGTGCAGTCACAAAACTATTGATGGCAGATTTTGCCTCTTCCTTTGTTACTCTGAAAGGAAGTATCATGTCTGGTACTGCTCCGTTCGGTATCAGGTTATCGATTGAAAGATGGTTGCGACACCAGTGGCATCGTGCAGATGTGCTCTGGTTGGTGTCGACAACAACCTCGGCACCGCAGCTTTTACATCTTAAGGTAATAGATGCGGATTGAGATTCGTCGATATCAGCGGCTCCACCACTGACTGTCTCGCCTTCAAGTTCTGAAGCGTCTTCTACAATCTTGTCAGACACTTCGAGTTCAAACTCGTGTCGGCAATAATTGCATCGTAGCTTTCCTGTCTTTGGATTTTGAGATATGTCAGTAGCACCACATTTCGGGCACTTTGTCTGTGTGCCGATGTTGTTAGTATCCTCCATCAACTAGCGTATTCAGAGTTACAGCCCTAGTAATTTTGCCTTAAGCTGGTCGAATTCGGCCTGAGTGATAATACCCATGTCGAGCAACTCCTTCGACTTCTTGAGCTTCTCGTATGGATCTTCCTGTGGCTGCTGTGGCTGAGCTTGCTGAGTAGGCTGCTGGAATGCTCCCATTGTAGCACCAACTGCATTGACGCCCATGCCCATGAATGCCATGCCATTAGCTCCGCCATTTTCACCTGCTGCCTGGAATCCTCTTGCAACAGACTGCTGCATGAATGAGTTGCCTCTTGCGCCAGAGAGTGCATCGGCCTTCTTGACGTCGCTGAGGAGCTTCTTTGTATCCTCATCGTATTCGATAGACTGGATTGCTACCTTAGCTATTTCAAGACCGCGAGATGAACGCCACTGATATGACTGCTCAACTATAGTAGAAAGTGCCTGTGCAAAACCTATCTGGTCGCCCTGTATGCGTGTGATACGGTTGCCCTTGCTTGGGTCGTTGGTGTAGTTAGAGAAGGCACCAGACAAGCTGCTTACAACCTCGTTGAATAGCTGTTCACCTGCTGGGTTGTCCATGTCTGCGAAGTCGAAAACATTGCCCTCGTTGATATATTGCATAGGAACAAACTGCTTGACGAAGAGGATTGGATCGACAATCTTCAAGGTGTATGTACCGCGTGTCAAGCAACCAACCTGTGCGTTAAGGTATGCGTCGTCCCAGTATATTTCGCTCTGAGTGCCAAAACGGTTGTTTGGAATCTCCTTGAGGTTGACGAATACTGCCAACTGCTGAGATCCTGGCTGTCCACCAAACTTGAATCGCTCCCATGTCGATTTGATGATTGTCTCGAAGATGCCGTCGCCAGCAAATATAGATTTGGCGTTAGGGTCGTCGGTCGAGAAGATGTATCCACCAGCCTCTGTGATTACGCCTGTGATGCTTCCATCCTGGAGAGTCAAAAGGGCATAACCATCTGGTACCAGTATTTTACTTCCATTTGAAATGATACCTTCTGATGCGCTTGTATTTGATCCTCGACCATTGTTTGTTCCCTTGCTTACTGCAGGTATAAGTCCGGCTGTAGCAGGAGCTCCTGGCAGAGGGAGAATGAAATCTTTCCATTGATCGGCAAAGGTGCCATCGAGAGCACCAATGAATGCTTTAATAAATCCCATGATATGCAGTTTTTGGTTGTTAATCTTTTGGTTATACGATGCCATCTGGCAAATAGTTACATTATTGGAAGATATTTTTGACACTCTGCATAGTGCGTTGATCTGGCATGAAGTTGCTGATGACCAGTGAAGATATTTGCATATATGAAAAACATTGTATAGCTTTGAAATGTAATAAGTAAAAAACAATCTATGGGAAAAGAGTATTATTTTGACAAATATCTTCAACAGCGGAATGTCGCAATTGACTTGCTAAGGGCGATAACTATGGTTACGATGCTTATGGTGAATGATTTTTGGTCGGTTGGCGGTATTCCTCATTGGATGTGTCATGCAGAGTCTGGTGAAGATATGCTAGGATTTGCTGACGTTGTTTTTCCAACTTTTCTATTTTGTGTGGGTCTTTCGATACCATACGCCATTTCGGCTATGCGGAGCAAGGGTCGGGACGGTATTGGCATTGTGAGCCATATCGGATTCCGTTCTGTTGCTCTATTGGTCATGGGTTCGTTTATCTGTAACCAGGAGAATGGGATTGATCCATCGGTGGGCTACAGTGGCAACTGGTATAACATTATTATGACTGTGGGGTTTGTCCTCGCGTTTAACTACTATCAGGGTGACGGATGGGGTGTCAGAATGTGCAAGATAGCGGGATGGGCTTTACTGCTGCTGCTGGCTGTTACTTCCAGAAGTCCAGAAGGAATGTCGTTCTATCCATACTGGTGGGGCATATTGGGACTTATTGGATGGGCTTATCTGTTCTGTGCCATGGCTTATGCACTGACGACCAGAACGTCAACTCGAATTGTGGTTTGGCTGGTGCTGTTTGCTATATGTCTGTGTTGCACAGAGACCGCTTCGTATTCGATGTTCGAGGGAAAAAGCATATTGCCGATGGGTGGGCAGAATGTTATCAAGCTAATTATTACAAACTTGCATATAGACAATGGTTCGACACATCTGATGGTGATGAGTGGTGTTCTATTCTCGAGCATATATGTTAAGGTAGCAGCAGGGTGGGGCATGAAGCAGAAAATTTTGCGTGCATTAGCTTTGTCAGGCTTGTGCGTAGTGGCTGGTGTCGTGTCGCACGAGGTGTTTATTACATCAAAACTTATTGGCACGTTGCCATGGGTTTTCTATACACTGGCCATTGATGTTGTTTTGTATGCTATGTTAGACTGGATGGTAAGTAGGGATTGGACAGGTCCTCTGCAGTGGCTGAAGCCAGCGGGAACGGCTACGCTGACATGTTATCTTATGCCTTACGTTTTGTATCCGATAATTTCAATGACATTGGGATGGGATTGGTCCTATGCTATAGGAGCACCATGGGGCATCGTTAAATGTTTGGCATTTGCAATGTTGTGTGTGGGACTGACGGGTGTGTTAAACAGATATGGCGTCAAACTGAAGATATAAGAGGCACGTATCCATGAAGAGGAAGAAAATGTTTGAATAATTCAATAATATCAATTACTTTTGCAAAGGGAACGGGGTGTAGCTCAGCCTGGTTAGAGTTCACGTCTGGGGGGCGCGAGGTCGCTGGTTCGAATCCAGTCACCCCGACATCAATCAAAAGAATGTCAATTCCATTACTTTAATGAAATGAAGACCAATAAATCATTAATGAGAAAGTTGACGGTAGCTATGCTGGCCGTTATAGGTAGTCTGTCGTTTACGGGGTGTGAGGTACCTCCGACCAGACCTTTGGGTTTTTTTGACTATGGATGGAACAGCCATTTTGAGCAGGATTCGTGTGTGTACTTCGAAGAACGATTCGGAGGGTGTGGTTGGATGTTCAAAGACGGACAGGACACTACTGCAGATTTTTCGGAATATGACCATGTAGTAGTGGTGATGGACAATGTGGAGCCCACTGTAACAAAAATATCAATCAATGTGAAGTATGGTGGTACTGACAAGACGTCATGGTACTTGTCGCCTGTTGTCAATGGTAAGGCAATGTTGAGTGTTGACCTATTGCCGGAGTGGAAAGATAAGGTTGAGGCCATCCAGATAATGGGTAACCATCCAGGTAAGGCTCATTTGGCCGAAGCTGAACTTCGTATGCCAGTGAAATACAAGGATCCGGTGAAGTTGACGACGACAAACGGTCTGATAGAAGCGAAGCAGTTCAAGGGCTTCAGCGATGACGCTCGCGTAGATTTCAAATACAAAGTAATTGGTCAGGACATGAACTTCATAGATGAGGACGGCAACGAAGTGTCGGTGCTCAACTGGTCGATAGGTATCATCTGTTCGTATGGTGACATAATGGGTGCAGAACTACCTCCACGATATATCTCATTGGCTGAACTTGGAGAACAAACCTACTCGTGCAAACTGGGTGACATACGTTACATGCTTAGCCAGAAGGATGATGACGGCAAATGTGGTATATATTGGAACGTGTGGTGCGTAGGCAACATCACAGAGGCAAGGATTGTGTCGGTGTCTATAAGCGAGCTGAAACCGGAAATTAAAAACTAAAACGAATGCGTCCTTTGAGCGAGAATCTGTATTTCGTCCAGGATTGTCGTTTTCAAAGTTTCTTGCGTATATGTTGTGGTGACGTGCCTGTAATCCGTCGTATGAATGAGCCAAAGTGGCTCTGGTTGTTGAAGCCGAGCTGTTGTGAGATTTGCTTTATGCTGAGTGTATTATCGTGTAGAAGCTTGGTGGCTCGGAGTGTAATTTCCTTTTCGATAAGTTCGGAAGGAGTCTGATGTACGGTCTTCTGGCAAATAATGTTGAGATATTTTGGTGTGATGCAAAGCTTTTCGGCGTAGGCACTGACCTTGTGATGAATAGTCTCGTCATTGAGAAGAATGTTCATGAAGCGGTTGAAGTGCTGTTCTGTGATGCTATAGTCGGTAGTTGTCTGTGTGTTAGCGCTTGGACTGTGTGATGTCATGATGTCGAGGGTGCAATAGCAGAAGGCGCTGCAGAGGGCGACTATTTCGTTGTGCTGATGGATTGTAGGCGTGCGCTTAGAGTCGAGCATGTCATAGTAGAGGCAAATGGTGGATATTTCTGATTGTGTAAGTGTTGCCTTGTGATATTTTGAGAGCATCATGCCGCTA
>JAKSLF010000057.1 GCA_024401355.1 Bacteroidales bacterium
GTGCTAAGCTCGCATTCATCCTCGACCCTCAGGACAAGGCTGGTCTTGCTAAGCCTCACTACGACAAACTCATCGAGATTATCAACGGACTTGAGACAAAGGAGGCTGCTGACCTTTCACAGCTCAAGACAGCTTACCAGTACAACATGGTATATTTCATCCAGATCCAGGAAGACATTCCTTCTGCAAAGGAATTTGCTAACAAGATCCTCGAGATGGAGCCTGAAAACGCTATGGCAAAGCAGGTTTCTGAACTTCAGTAAACCTTCACAACAAAAAATTAGTAATAGTTTAATAATTGAATATTCACCTCCCAATCACAAGATTGGGAGGTGTTTTCGTTATAAACACTGACTTGCTCTAAACGAAATTAAACGTGATTTCGATGATAATTCCAACAAGAATGTCATCTGAGTAAAATCTAACATCAAATAAATATCAATTATAAATTAGTAACAAATTGAACTTCAGTTAGAGTTCTTTTCAGAAAAGACGAGAGGAATATAGGTAAGAAAAAAATACGCTCTGGTTTAATGCAAAAGTCTGGGAAAATACCCAATACACATTATCATAAATTTGAACTTTCTATATATTTTCTGTAGATTATAATTTTGTCGAACTCACATTATCTAATAACATTTGCTCCTTCCGACATCTATAGAATAATTCCCGAATTGTTGAGAGAAACAAAAAACATTAAAAATTTGGAGATATAGTAAATATTGTGTATTTTTGCAATCGAAGATATTGTTATTATTGTAGAACAATAGATATAAACAAATAATTATATTATATAATCAATGAGGAATATCTACAAAGGATGCCTAAATACTGTTGGTGCGTGCTTCATGCTATGCATGCCACAAACTAGTAATGCGCAGTTAATGATCAATGAGTTTATGCAGTCGAATATTGATTGCATCATGGACGATTTAAATGAGTTTCCCGACTCATGGGTGGAGTTGTATAACAGCGGAGATGCTGCTGTTAATCTCGGTAGTTATAAGATTGGTGATAGCAATGATCCCTCAAAGGCTTGGCAACTTCCTACGCAGGAAATCAAAGCAAAGGGATACGCCATCATCTATTGTGATAAGTCAGCTACAGGTTTGCATACCAATTTTCGACTTGAATCGGGTAAGGGATGCGAGGTATATCTGTTCCTTAATGACGAAGTGGTGAGCGAGATAAGCGGAATGAAGAAACAACCAGCTCCTAACATCGCATATGGACGAAAAAGCGATGGTGCAGAGAAATGGGGATACATGCTCTCTCCTACTCCTGGCACTGCCAATACGGGTGGCACATCGAGCGACATCCTCGGTCAGCCAGTATTCAGTCAGACTGGACAGGTGATAACAACAGAGAAATACATCCGTCTTAAACTATCTTTGCCTGAAGGTTCGCCAGAGGGTACGGTTATAAGATATACTACAGATGGTTCGGAGCCTACGGCTTCAAGTAAATTATATGATAGCCCAATAGGATTCTCCGACACAAAGGTGATACGTGCCAAGTTGTTTTGTGAGGGGTGGCTCTCTCCACGCTCTACAGCGCAGTCATACATCTACTTGAATCGTGAACAGACATTGCCAGTCATTTCGATTACTACATCCGATGAGTATTTCTATGATGATAAGATAGGTATCTATTCTGGTGCAAAAGCACCTGATGACCAGGAGAACTACAAGCACGATTGGCGACGTCCTATTAACTTTGAAATGTACGAGACTGATGGCACCACATGCGTGCTAAATCAGTTGTGCGAGACGCGTATTCAGGGAGGACAGTCACGTAATAGTACGTTGAAGTCCCTGACTATCTACGCCAACAAGCGATTCGGAGAAAAACGTTTATCTTATGAATTCTTCCCAGATCAGCGCCCTGGACAGAAGAACTTCAAATCAATCATTCTACGAAATGCAGGTAACGACTTCGACTATCTATACATGCGCGACGCTATCATTCAGCGAACAATGGCAGCTAACTGCGACATCGACTGGCAGGCATGGCGTCCAGCTATTATATATATAAATGGTGTGTATAAAGGTATTGAGAACATCCGTGAGCGTTCAAACGAAGACAATATCTTTACCAACTACGAAGAACTAGAGGATATCGATATGGTTGAGAACTGGACAGATCTAAAGGTAGGCACATGGGACAACTACAACGCGTTCAAGGAATTCTATACAGAGCACGGGCATACGATGGCAGAATATGCAAAGTGGATGGATGTAGAAGAGTTCATTACCATCATGGCTGCTAACCTATACTATTGCAACCTCGATTTCCCTGGAAACAACATAGTAATGTGGCGTCCAAGGACAGCCGACGGCAAGTGGCGCTGGATTCTGAAGGATACAGACTTCGGCCTTGGGCTCTATGGTCGTGATGCTAACTACAACACCATTGAGTGGCTATACAACAACAACTATGACTCTGGAAATGCATGGGCTAACACCGCAGATGCAACCCGCCTGTTCCGTCGTCTAATGGATGATCCTGACTTCAACCGTGAGTTCATTGACCATTGTGCCATCTACATGGGCGACTTCATGAACGAGCGTGGCACATGTGAGCAGTGGGATCCTATGTATGAGAAGATAAAGGCTGAGTACCCAATTCACCGCCAGTTGTATAATCCATGGTGGCCAAACTACAATGACGAGACTAACAATGCAAAAAAATGGGTAAGAAATCGCACATCTATCTTCTACAACATACTAGCAAATTATTATAAGCTCGGAACTCCTTCTAATCTGAAGATAAACTCAGCGACCAAGACAGACGATCTTGCTAATATCGACATCATCGTCAATGGCATAAGACTGTCAAAGGGCAAATTCGACGGAAAATTCTTCCAGGACCGTGAACTCACTCTATCATCATCAACAGAGGGTGGCAAAATTGTTACAGGATGGAAGATTTCTATTGACGGTAAAACCGAAACACTATACAACCCAGTCTATAACTTTAAGATGCCAAAGGCAAACAACGTGCTTATCGAGGCTGTAATTGAAGAGATGACTAATGGCATTGAGGATATAATGACAGCGTCAAATGCCAAGACATTTAAGTACACAAAAGATGGCAAGTTGTACATTAAGCATAATGGCAAAACCTACAATGCTAACGGTATAACACAATAAAAAAACACTAAAAAAAAGAACCCCGGAAGTCGGTATAATCCAACTCTCGGGGTTCATTTGTTGTCGTGAATTGTATTCTTATGGAAGGTTAAATCAAAGACTTAATCTTCACCTGTGCCTCAATCTGATTCTGGGTGAACTTCTTACCCTTCTCGTCCTTGTAGTTGCCTGAAGGACGGATAACCTTGACAGTGATGTCACCTGGAGTATTGGTGCTCTGAACAGTTACAACAAGCTTACCATGGAATAGACGCATGTGAGGCTCGCAGAAACTCTCGAGGGATGTTGGGTCACCATTACAAATGGCCTTGAAGCGACCTGGGCCTTCGATTACAACGAGTATTTCATCGTCGGAGTCAGGACAGAGATTACCGTCTGGGTCGTGCATGCTTACGGTGATGTATGAAAGATCGTCTCCATCAGCCTTGATAGTAGCGACATCTGGCTCTAGCTTGATCTGCGACTCATAGCCTGCAGTGTTGATGATCTGCTCCCCAGCAGGCTCACCATCCTTGTCGTAAACCACTACCTTAAGTTCTCCAGGCTCATACTTAGGATACCAGCGAAGACGGAAGCGGTCAAGGTTTGGTGCGTTAGATGTGTCATATTTCGCATCCCAACGGTCTCCGTTAGGGTTTGTCTGATTCTGCCCCGTAATCTGGTTGCCACTCTCATCCTGATTGATATAGTCATTCTTCTGGATACGTCCCTGCGACTTACCGTTGATGAAGAGTTCGGCATCCTCGTAGTCGGTATAAACAACCACAGGCACGCTCTTTCCCACACGGTCAGGCCATGTCCAGTGAGGAAGCATATGAATAGTGTGGTCTGTCTTGTTCCAAACAGAGCGATAGAGGTAGTATCTATCCTTTGGAAGGCCTGCGAGGTCGCATATTCCGAAGTATGATGAACGACTTGGCCAGTACTCATCGTAAGGTGTTGGCTCTCCGAGGTAGTCGATACCAGTCCAAACGAACTGTCCGATAGTGAAAGGAAGGTCTTGCATGTTCTCGAAGTCAACATCTGGGAGGTTACTCCAAGGGCACCACTCGTTGTCATAGCTCGAACATTGTCCATCGTCATAGATGGCGTAGTTAGATGTCTTGAATGGCAACTTATACACGCCACGTGAACTGACCGTAGAGGCTGTCTCTGTGCCAAGCACGAACTTCTGCGGTGTCTTATCGAAAGCGTACTGATAGCGGTGTGTACGGTAGTTGAGTCCGACAACATCCATCGTAGCAGCCACCTTACTCTTAATGGCAGCATCTACGCGATCGAGGCCCTGAGTAACAGGGCGTGAAGGGTCGAGAGTGTGGCAGATGTTCTGAAGGCGCTTAGATGTCTCTACGCCTCTGTAATGGTCGGTCTGCTCTGGAATCTCGTTGCCTATGCTCCACATGATGATTGATGGGTGGTTGCGGTGTCCGCGAATGAGATTCTCGAGGTCTTTCTCACCCCACTGCTTGAAGAAGCGTGAGTAGTCGTTCTTCACCTTAGGATATTCCCATACGTCGAAACTCTCTGCCATGACCATCATACCGAGCGAGTCGCACACATCCATCTGCATCTGCGAAGGCATGTTATGAGCGGTACGGATAGCATCGCATCCCATATCCTTCATCAACTTGATTTGTCGGATAAGCGCAGCCTTATTGACTGCAGCCCCGAGTGGTCCGAGGTCGTGATGGAGGCAGACACCCTGAATCTTACGTACCTCACCATTGAGTTTGAAGCCATCCTTGCCCACCTCTACGACACGGATTCCGAACTTTATGTTGAGTTCATCAACAACCTTGCCCTTGAGCAAGAGACGTGAGCGCATGGTGTAGAGATATGGATTTTCTGGTGACCAAACCTGTGGATTGGTGACAGAGATAACGGTCTTGTGATGTCCTTCGCTGTTTACGTCGAAGTGGCTTCCTGCCTCATAGTAGCCAGAGTCATTGAGCACCTCAACTACGAACGACATATCTTTGAAGATTATTGGATCAGCCCCCGTAGCAACGTTAAGCTGGGTCTCATACTCCACCTTTGCCTGAAGCTTTGTCATACCGTAGTTGTTCACGCTTGTGGTGAATCCTATTGTGCGTATTGCGGTTTCCCATGGGTCGATGGCAATCTTTGGTGCCATCACAATCTTGACAGGACGATAGAGGCCTGCTCCAGGATACCAGCGACTGCTTTCAGGAGCGTTTTCAAGCTCTACGGCTACCTGATTAACGCCTTCCTTTACGTATTTGGAGATATCGAAACGGAAGGCATTGTATCCGTATGGCCAATAGCCAACCTTATTGCCATTGATAAACACGGTAGGCTCAGACATGGCTCCGTCAAACTCGATTACGACGCGGCCAGCCTTAGCATATTGCTCTTTGGAGATATTGAAAGTTGTGCGATAATAACCTTTGCCAACCCAAGGCAAAGCACCAGAACGACCACTCTTCTCTGACTCCTGAGTCTCTCCGTTCTGCTCTATCTTTGTAGTCTGTAGATCCCATTTCTTATCGAATGGACCTGCGATAGCCCAATCGTGAGGTATTTCAACCGTTCTCCAGTATTGCTGTGTACGGCTGAATTCCCATTTTTTAAGGTTAATCTCATAACGCTGCGCCCAAATATTGATTCCCAAGAGCAACAGTATCGCTATAATTAGATATTTTTTCATATCTGGTAATTAGTTTAGTCTAAGAGGATTTCGCTACAAAAATAATAATTTTCTTTTGAAAAGAAAAGATTTTTTAGTAAAAAATCGTAACTTTGCACTAAGAATTCTCTAAATTGGTCATTTTTCGACAAAAAGAATGCAGGAAAATACGTTATTTTTGGTACTTATGTGCATAGGGGCTTCGTTTGTGCAGCGTGTTTCGGGATTCGGATTCGGTATTTTCATCATGACTGTCCTGCCCTATCTTATGCCTTCTTACGGTGAAGCCACTACCCTATCTGGCATGTGTGCAATGAGCATGAGTCTGTTTATTGTAATCAGGCAATGGCAATATATGAAATGGAGCAAACTATGGTATTTGCTTCTCGTTTTTCTCATAACCTCATTTTTCGCAGTACACTTTGTAAGTCAGGCTGGAGACGGTCTGCTGAAGGTCTTTCTGGGTATCATTCTTATTCTCGCAAGCTTATGGTTTTTCCTTCTTGCGGGTAAGGTGCGACTGAAGACCAACAAGCCTACTCAGACCGTTCTTGGAACGCTCTCTGGAGTAATGGGCGGACTGTTTGGCATGCAAGGTCCTCCCGCCGTTCTTTATTTCGTAGAGACGACTGAGACGAAAGAGGAATACATGGCTATTGCCCAGACTTATTTCCTTGTCGGCAACCTGATGATGACGGGGTATCGTGCCTACTACGGTTTCCTAACCTCCACCGTTCTTATCGACTATTGCTACGGCATCTTCGGTGTCATCATCGGCACTATTCTCGGTAGCTACGCTTTCAAACACATGTCATTGCCTATCCTCAAGAAGATCATCTATGCGTATATGGCGGTGAGCGGGGTTGTGTGTTTGATGTAAAACACACTCTCCCTACAGCCTCTCCACCCGCCCTCCCCCGTAGGGAGGGTGCTGCCCCCCTCACCCCCACAGGGGAGTAGATACACTATCCAAATCAAAGGGGGAAAATCACAAATTTCTACAGATTTTCTTATTTCACAGGAGTAAAAATCGGACAGAAATAAGGAATAATTACACATATATGCCATAAAAAAATAGCACAGATTTGCAATAAGAAATAATTTGGAGTGGAAAAATAGAACAAAATAGTGCAATAGTGTAAAAAAACGTTGCACAAATGAAAATTTGCTATTTTCGCATGATATTTATTTGGTCACCATAATATTATATCGTAACTTTGTAAATGGAAATAAGTGTAAGATTTATGAAAGTGACAGATATATAACATGTCACAAGGGGAAACGAGTCATACTTAGTTGATAGAAACTGGGTATGACTCATTTTATTATGACAAATATCCCAGCCCCTTTCCTGCCCTTCGGGCATCCTTTCCCCAAAACGGGGCAAGGAGTTAGATACACTTTTCTAATCAAAAAATCCACCCACTATCTTTCCCTTAATTGATGCCTTTCCACAAGAAAGACTATCCAACTCCCTTGCACCGTTTCGGGGAAAGGGGCTAGCAGTAGCGCAAAACAAATCGTGCGTCAAAACCCTTGCGGATAATGACGCACGAAAGTTATTAATTATTCTCTATATATTTCAATAGAGAAATAAGAGATTCTGTTTACTTGTTGAGAACAGCCTTACCATTCTTAACTACAATACCCTTGTAGTTCTTAGATACACGCTGACCAGCGAGGTTAACCATGATTGTAGGAACTGCCTTAGCAGCAACAACCTCTGTGATACCTGTTGGAACAGGAGCTGTACCAGCACCAACCTTTACATAGAAGTTAGCATCACCCTCCATGTCGATGAGAGACTCTGTATCGTCAGCGAGCTTCCAGATGATGTCATAGATCTCATAAGTGTTTGCACCCTTCATCTCAGCAAGGTTGAATGTGATAGACTGAGTCTTGAGAACCTTTGAACCATCCTTAGGAATAGTGTACTCCTTAGTGAATGTCTGCTCCTCAGTTGTGAAGTTTACATCACCGATACAGTTCCAGAATACATAAGCACCAGGAGCTGAACCACCAACCTGTGTAGAAGCCTTAGCCTCCTTAGCAGCCTTGTACTTGAACTCAATGTATGTCTCCTCATCAGACTCGAGCTCACGGTTAGCCATGATTACGAACTGGTTATCCCATGCCTGACCTTCACCGATACCCTCTTCGCCGTCCTGTGGAGTATTTGGCTCTACGCCGTCACCAGTCTTAGCT
>JAKSLF010000058.1 GCA_024401355.1 Bacteroidales bacterium
TGAAAATAGTGTGACACTATTTACGCGCGAGGCAAAAATGTCTCGCGCGTTTATGCTTACTAGTTTAGTGTCTGTGCTGAATGGCGCTATGATACTGAACGCGAAGGGATGCATCATTAATACATTGTTGTACAATAAGTTATTAGATATTTTTTATGAAAGTGATTGCTAGAATCTGGATGCTTATACTGTTGGCAATAGGTGTTTTGTATTCCTCTTATTATATGTGGTTTTATCGTTCAGACACCGCTGGTATTTGCACTTTTATTTTCACCTTATCGCTGGCGGTGTTCTTGTTCAGATGCTTCTTTGGCAAAACGACTCTTGGTGACTACGTCGTGGATGATAACCATGAGAACTGGTATGTATGGTCGTTTTGTATAGTATGTTTTCTTGCGGTGATCTACATAGGTTATAAGGTCAATGAAGAGAAGGATAAGATATTTGAGGAAACCTCATATATTGTTACCGGCAAAATAGTGAAAAAGGAGATGATAGTGCCTTACAAGTTGTCGCGCGTAAAAGAGGACCCTACGTATTCTGTAATAGTTAATTTCCAAAATAAGGATGGCGTAGACTATTCAGTTAGTTTTACTATACTATCGTGGTTTGAATATGATAAATTGACTGAAGGGCAGGAGGTGGAACTGTCGATTGCGGGCACGAAGCCAGAGATGGTGCGGCTAGTGGGGTTTAAATGACTTTGGAAACATGTTATGTTATGAAATTGTCTTATACAGAAATAGGTATGACATTTGATATAAACCTATTTCGGTATAAGACAAATTTTATGTATTAAGTGAAAATTAGTACATATTTTGAAGATTAGAAGAACAATAATCTTTCAAGCCAATAAGTCAGCATACCGGCGATATAACCGATGAAAGCGATAAGGCTGATACGTTTCATGTACCACATGAAAGAAATCTTCTCCAATCCCATTACAACAACGCCAGCGGCAGAACCGATGATGAGCATAGAACCACCAACGCCAGCGCAGTAGGCGAGCAGCTGCCAGAAGATGCCATCGACGCCGAAATCGCCGCCAGCAGCATCGATAGGGTACATACCCATAGAACCAGCAACGAGAGGCACATTATCGACGATAGCTGAGAGAATACCGATAGCACCAGTTATAAGGTAATGGTTGCCATCGCTAACCTCATTGAGCCAAGTGCCAAGATGGCTGAGGATGTGAACCTGATTGAGAACAGAGACAGCCATAAGGATGCCGAGGAAGAAGAGAATGGTGCTAAGGTCGATACGAGAGAGGACGAAAGTAACGCGCTTTGCGCTAGGGTCGTCTTCAGCCTTGTCGCGATGGAAAACCTCAGTAACGGTCCACATGATACCCAGAACGAGCAATATGCCGCAGAAAGGAGGAAGTTCAGTTACGAGGTGGAAAAGTGGAACACAGCAGAGACCACCGACTCCAAGAACGAAGATGAGGTGACGGCGGAAAGCGGTGATAGGTACATTGCGCAGTTTGTACTTAGTACGTGTAGGTTCAAGTTCGCCCTTCAGGAAGAAAGACATGATAAAAGTAGGGACAACGAATGCCATGATAGAAGGAAGGAGGAGCTGTGACGTTACGCCAGTAGCGGTAAGCTGCTTACCATTCCAGAGCATGATAGTAGTGACGTCGCCGATAGGTGAGAGAGCACCACCAGCGTTGGCAGCGATGATGACAATAGCGGCGTAGAGAAGTCGTTCAGCCTTGTCTGGCACGAGAGTGCGCAAGATCATGACCATGACGATTGAAGTAGTGAGGTTGTCGAGGAGAGCTGAGAGGAATGCAGTTACAAAGGCTACCTTCCAAAGCAACTTTTTCTTGCTCTTCGTGATAAGTTTGTTAGTCACGAAATCGAAACCGCCATGTTGATCGACAATTTCTACAATAGTCATGGCACCCATCAAGAAGAAAAGTGTAGTGCCGGTGTCGCCAAGGTAGTGCTCGATAATGGCACTTAGTCCTTCGTGACCTTCGAAGCCGCCATCGGCTACGCTAAATCCACCGACAGCATATAGAGCCCAGCAGATGGTGGACATGAGCAGCGCAATGGCTGCCTTGTTGACCTTAGTAATACCCTCAAGAGCAATGAGGGCGTAGCCTAAGATAAATACAATAATAATAGCAGTTGTCATATTGCCATATTTTTTATTAGTCCTTAAAAAAACTCGAGAAATTAATATGTTCCAAATGTAAATAAAAAAATTATATTTGTCTATACAAAAAATGATTAATTACGAATATTTAGTATACATCATTAATATAGTGCGACAAATTCCTATATTTGTAAAAAAATTAGAACAAATATGGATGAGATATTGATGACGCCAGATGTCTGCATGAAGTTTTTGGTATGGTCGTATTACTATCATGACATCGTGCCAGAGCCAGCAGTCAGTTATGCGAGTTGTGGTAGGTTTAGCGATAAAGACTCCGAAAAGCTGGACATGTTGAAGGAGACATTGTTCAGATGCTTTACCGTTGAATCAGTCAACAATGCCATCGGTCAGTTCAGGATGGCCAAGATAAACAATGAGCCATGTCCGTTTACATTGGCGGAACTAGACATGATGTTTGCGAGTCCATTGAAGTAGAGAAGAAAAACAAGAAATAGTATGTCGACATTTTTATTTGACAAGACGATATTTGGCCCGATTCACAGTCGCCGTTTGGGCATATCATTGGGAGTTAATCTGTTGCCCAATGACAGGAAGGTGTGTTCGTTTGACTGTATCTATTGTGAGTGTGGTTTTGGGCAGAAAGGATCAATGGGTCAGTCGAAGTTGCCTAGCAGAGAAGATGTCAGGCAAATGTTGGAGGAAAAGTTAGTAGAGATGTCGGGGCGCGGAGAGTTGCCAGATGTCATAACATTTGCGGGCAATGGTGAGCCGACATTGCATCCCGAATTTGCTGGAGTGATAGACGACACTATAGCATTGCGCAACGAGTATTGTCCGTCAGCGCGTGTAGCGGTGTTGTCGAATGCATCGATGATAGGCAGAGAGAGTGTAGCGGAGGCGTTGAGGAAAGTAGATGACAACATATTGAAACTTGACTCGGCATCAGAGGAGATAGTCAATGAGCTCGACAGACCGAATTATAAATATTCAGTAGAAGAGACGGTGAATCTGATAAGCAGTTTTGGTGAGAACTTGGCCGTTCAGACAATGTTTGCACGATGGAGAAGAGACAATGGAGAGATGTATGACAATTCGCGAGAAGAAGATGTAGAAGCATGGTTGCAGCTGATAAAGAGGATTAATCCGCCGAGGCTGATGATATATACGATAGACAGAGAGACTCCGATGAGTGGCATGGAGAAAGTGTCGAAAGAGCGCCTGGATGCCATTGCCGAGGAAGCCAAGAAATATGTGAGAGAAGTGTCGGTATCGTATTAGATAAAGAAAAGTGTAACTCCGGCAACGCTAATGATAGCACCGATGACTTCAAGTAAAGTCACCTTTTGGTGGAAAAAGAGCCATGAAGGAAGAATAATGATGACAGGAGTTATTGCCATAATGGTTTGTGCGATGCCTGTATTGGTGTAGAGAGTAGCCATCAGCGAAAGGCTGACACCGACAAATGGTCCGAAAATAGCAGCACCGATAGCGAAAGACATAGTGCGTTTGTCGGTAATGCCTTGTCGGAAAAGGCGTCGTCCATTTTTAGAAAAGAGAATCAAAGCGGTAGAGAAACCGATGATGCCGGTGACGGCGCGAATCATAGTAGAAGCGAAAGGAATAGAAAATTCCATAGGAACAGAAAAGAGGGCATTGGGAGGGATGAAACTTCCAATGTCCTCTATTCCATATTGTGCGATAGAATTCATGTAGCAATCCATGCCGACCTTGCTAAGTACGAGTCCGACGCCCTGTCCCATGGCTGCTCCGATGCCATAGAGGATGCCATTGGCAGGCATTTTGAAGTGGAGAGACGACTCGTTAGCTCCTTTATAAAGGACAGACATGCCGATGCCGGTCATAGTGACAATCATGCCGAGAATAGCGAGTGCGTTCATCTTTTCTCCAAGCAGAAGCCATGCGGTTATGGCAGCAGATGGAGAGGCAAGAGTCATGAACAATTGTCCGAAACGGGAGTTCATGAGAATATAACTCTTGAAGAGGCAGAAATCGCCAAGGACATATCCGACGAAACCGGACAGCGAGAGCCAGAACCAAGTATGTGAGTCGGCCATGAGAGGATACGGAACACCGAACAGCAGCCAAAGAGTAATGGCGAGCAGAGCCAAAGATAATGCCATGCGGATGACATTGAAAGGCAGCGAGCCAATACGCTTAGAGGCTACTTCGGCGAAGAGAGCCGTAGCCGTCCATGAAAAAGCGACACCAAGAGATATCAGTTCTCCTGTATACATTGGGTAATTGCGAAAATCGAATTACAGGTTGGGAGAATGTGCTAAGACATTATGCGTTGCGTTCGGTCTCGTTGTGAGAGCGGCTTTGCATAGGGTTGGCAGAAATCTCCTTGTTTATTTTCCTGTTACGGAATGCGTCGATAGCGAGGTAGATGGCGTTGCGGAAAGACTCGCAAGAAGCCTTGTCTTGTCCTGCTATTTCGTATTCGGTGCCGTTGATAGGTGCCGTTATGATATTGTCGGTACCGGCGAAAAAGCTAGTGCCGCTTTCGTAGGCGAGAGCCTTGAAAGGAGCGATGCCCTGGTCGTGGTACATAGCGAGAATAGCGTCGAACTTATATGCGGCATCGCTTCCGAAGATAGTGTCGGCCGAGTAAGGTCCCATAGCGTATATATTGCTTGCGCTGACCTCTTCGATAGCTGGTGCGATAGTATTCTGTTCGGCATCGCCCTGCAGGTTAGCAGAGTTGAGGGCGAGGACAGCGATACGAGGACGGCGGATAGTGAAATCCTGCTTAAGAGTCTGGTCGAGCTTCTTGATAGTGTCGACGATGCGGTCCTTGGTAATGTACTGTGATACATTGTTGAGAGGCACATTGGCAGCCACGACGCCAACGCGCATGCTGTTGCTGACGTAGAGCTGTATGCCTTCGTTGTTGGTGTTGCCGTTCATAGGTGCGCAGACGAGAACGTCAATCTTACCGTCTTTGAGGTCTTGCTTAGCGGTTGTCAGAGCAATTTGTGCGGCCTCGTCGGCGAACTGGCTAGGTTTTCCGAGTTCGACATGTATATTGTCATCGCCAGAAGTGACGATATTGATACGCTTAGGATGTGCTTCGCCTGCCTCGCGGATATTGTTGAGGCTGAAATTCTGTATGTTGAGAGCCTTGCGGTGGTAGGCGGCAGCCTTAGGGGAACCATATATGATAGGAGTGAATCCTTCGATAGCTTCTGGTTCGGCAAGAGTCTTCAAGATCATTTCGAAGCCGATGCCGTTGACATCGCCCTGTGTGATACCGACTCTGATTTTCTGTTCGTCTTCCATAGTAATTATTTATCTTCTGTTGGTTTAACCTCAAGAGTGTACATTATAGCCTCGAGCTGTCGGACAAGATTTCTCTTACGGTCGCGGCTTGGGTAATATACGAAACCATCGGTAACTAATATTCTGTTTGAAATAGTGTCGTGATGAGCGCGGAGGATGAAAGGTCCTCCCATGGCGTATCCTTCCATGCGCCAGAGTCCGCGTAGTTCGGCAACATCCATCTTGTGGTATTTGCCGCTTTTGTAGACGATTTCGTCGAGTCCGAAACGTATTTCGGTGCACATATATGAACCGTCGGGACCTTCGATGTTGGCGCGAAGAAGAGAGTCGCGTTTATTGAGGATATAAGGGACAGAGAGTGAGCCTTCGCCAACGTATGGGAAATCGTAGACCATGAGGTTGACGTTAGACTCGTCGGTGTCGATTCTGACCCAGCTCATGTCGTCGTTGTTTTTAGGGGTGCAACGGCTGAACGTGTTAGGGACATTGATTTTGATGTTCCACTTCGATGCTATTTCGTCGGAGAGGGCCATGTGTCGTGTACGTTTGTTGAAAGCGATCAGTCGGTCGCGTTCGGACTTACTGAGGTAGCTAACAATCTTGATGTGGTTGTTCTCGACCAGTTTGAGGAGGTTCTTCTTTGAAGATGCTTTGATAGAGATGAAAGCCTGTGGGCGAGCCCAATGGTCTTCGTAGAAGAGTACGGTGTCGCGTTTGATGGAATCGTTGACGACAACGTCGATGATATTGCGAAACTTCTGCATAGTTTCGTTGAAGTAGCCGTGTGGAACGGTCTGCAAGTCGAAGATAGGTTCAGGTGAGGCGAGGCCGAGGTAGTCGTCGTTCATCATTGCAGCGATGTAACGTCCGGCGGTATCGGCTTTGATATCGTCGTTGATGACGACGAGCACTTCTCCATTTTTTCCGGTGACGCTAGGTTTGAAGACCTCACCGTTGCCAGTTTTCTGTTCGCAAGAGGCGAAAACGAGCAGGAGAGCGATAAGTGAAATATAGTGCCTCATATTACAATGTTTATATTTATTGTCATTAAGTGCAAAGATAGTTATCATTTTGCAATTATGCAATTTTTACAAAATGACCGTTTATATTTTTGCTGTAGTGACATGATAGTTTCGTGTTTAATCTTCTGCAGCCATTGGCAGTTGTTCGTCATCGTTGGAGGAGTAATGTCGTGTACGCAGTCCGTGGTTGACGAGCAGGAGATGGTTGAGAGTAGTGGCCAGGCTATTGAGATAGTCGTGTCGTTTTTGTGGTGAGAGTTGGCATTCCCAGATGCGGATGACGTGCCAGCCCATTTTTTTTGAGTTTTTCTGCTGAAGCGGAGTCTCGTTGTTTGTTACGTTGTATTTTGGAGATCCAGAAGTCGGCATTGGTTTTAGGTACGACGTAGAGGCTGCAGTTGTCGTGTCCGTGCCAGAAGCAGCCGTTGACGAAGATGGCTGTATGGTATTTTCGGAGTACGATGTCGGGTGTGCCGGGCAGTCGTTTGACATTGACACGGAATCGGAATCCGTTGGCGAAGAGGAAGCGTCGGACGATGAGTTCGGGCTTAGTGTTCTTGCTGCGGATGTGGCTCATGCAGAGGTGTCGCTGTTCTCGTGTCAGTTTGTCGGCCATTGGGTGATGAAAGTTGAAAAAGCCGATGTCCATTGGATGGACACCGGCTGAATATTAGTGAGTAATTATTCTAGTAGAAAATTACTTGTCGCCACGGATAGCTGCGATACCTGGGAGGACCTTACCTTCCATGTACTCGAGCATAGCGCCACCACCTGTTGACACGTAAGAAACCTTGTCAGCGAGGTTGTTCTTGTTGATAGCAGCAACTGAGTCACCACCACCGATGAGTGAGTAAGCACCCTTAGCAGTAGCAGCAGCTACAGCCTTAGCGATAGCAGTTGTACCAGCAGCGAACTTGTCGAACTCGAATACGCCCATAGGACCGTTCCAGATGAGAGTCTTAGAGTTCTCGATAACGTTCTGGAAGTTCTTGATAGACTTAGAAGCGATGTCGAGACCCATCCATCCGTCAGGAGTCTGGTCGATAGCAGATTCGTTAGTAGCAGCGTCCTTGTCGAACT
>JAKSLF010000059.1 GCA_024401355.1 Bacteroidales bacterium
AGCACAACCTTGCCAAGGTTGGGGTCGCGAGTTCGAGTCTCGTTTTCCGCTCAAGCAAGCATACGCTTGATGTAAGTATGCGCAGGTGGTGAAATTGGTATACACGCTACTTTGAGGGGGTAGTGGCTTCACGGCCGTGTGAGTTCGAGTCTCATCCTGCGCACTTAAACAATTATTACGGATGGTACCATAGCACAATTGAATAATGCCTCTGGTTACTGCCCAGAACATTGGGGGTTCGAATCCCTCTGGTATCACACAAGAAAGACAAGATTTCGAAACGGAATCTTGTCTTTTTCTTTTGTATATATGCTCTTCCCTACCCTCATGAGCATGAGAAGAATTATTTCACGAAAGCTTCTATTATTTCGCCACCATTAAAAGCCAAGTCGGCAATATTAGTCAGCTCAACATATCGACAGCCAACAGCTTCAGCCCAACCACGTACACTAGTTGAATGCTTGGCAGCTACGTATGGCCATTGCCACTTAGACTTTTCGAGTCCCTTGAGAGTACCGAAGATAGAGCCACAACCATTGTTGACCACGATGACAGTAAGATTTTGAGGCAAATTGACATTCCACAGAGCATTCATGTCGTAGAAGAAACTCAAATCGCCAATAATGCAGAGCACATTTTTATCAGGTGAAGCCAAAGCACAACCGACAGCCTCGCTCAGACTTCCTTCGATACCATTAACTCCTCTATTGCATACGACCTCTACCCCACTTGCGACATCACACCTCTGGGCTGTACGGACAGTTGAACTATTAGCCAAAGCCACAATCCAGCGCCTTCTGCCACTCACGACCTCATCATTTATATAATCAAAAGCCTTATGTGTGACATTAAAGGCAGACAACATCTCTCCACAAGAATCACCAATACGAGAGACATAACCATTCCACATTTTGAAAAAGCCAGTCTTGCTAGACGTGTTATCTATAGCTGCCAACTGACTGAAAAAATCGGAAGGAGTCATCTTCACCATTCTTCGAACTGACATCATTAGGTCAACCACACGATTCTTCTCTGTCACATGCCAAAGAACAGGCCTTACCTTGCGAAGCCATTTCTTGACTCTCTTGGAGACTATATGTCCGCCGACATAAATTACGAGATCAGGTTCAAGGCTCGATAAAGCATCGTCACTCAACTCGCCATTTTCGGTCCAAGCAAGAATATCGTCGAAACGTCCGATCTTATTGAAGCCATAATAATTAGAGAGATGTTCGGCTAGAACAGGAATGTCATATCTTGAAGCGACGGAACTCAAAATATCAGCAAAACGAGAAGACTCAGCGAGGTGCATCTGACCAATAATAAACATCGGGCGCTTTGCCGATTGCCATTCGGCCTTTGCATCATCACTCAACACACAACGCTCCCAATCAATCTTACGAACAGCAGGAAGAGCGTCGTCAGAAAAATCGAACAGAGGTTCGTTAAGCTGAATGTTAACATGCACAGGAGAACCGCCATCTGAAGTCAAGATGGACAAAGCTTCGTTAATATCACGTTCGGCGGCCCAATGACTCTGAAGACCTGTCGCGTCAGTCAAAGAATAGTCGACGATGTCGAATGTCTTAGCATGTTCGCCAAAGACATCAGATTGACGCAACGTCTGTCCATCCATCTGTCCAATCCACTCCTTAGGACGATCGGCAGTAATCAGAAGCAAAGGTATATTACGATAAAAAGCCTCGGCCACACCAGGAGCCAAATTAAGGACAGCAGAGCCGCTGGTACAACATACAGCTACACATTCGCCAGTAGCATCGGCGATTCCAATAGCCACAAACGTAGCACTACGCTCGTCGGTCACAGGATGACAGATGAAACCATCAGTTTCAGCAATAGTATGGACAATAGGTGCATTGCGCGAACCTGGACAAACAACAACATGATTAATATTCCAACGCCTCATCAAGGCGACAAGAACACAAATATTATCCTTAACCGAACGGCTCATATCTTTTTCTGTTTGGACAAATCAAAATTCTCTACAAATTTATATATTTGCATCAACAAAACAAAAACAAAACATGTACGATTTTGACACTGTCATCGACCGCTCCAACACAGATGCTGTAAAACTGGAGCTTTGTTCCGCAGTTTTTGGAACAAGTGACATCACCCCGATGTGGGTTGCCGACATGGACTTTCCTTGTCCGCAGCCTATTATCATGACATTACGCGAACGCATGGAGCATCCTATATATGGATATACAATACGCACTCCACGATTTGCGCAGTCGATACGCGTATGGAACAAACGACGCAACGGTTGGGACATAAATGCCAACTCTATAGAATGGTGTCCGGGCGTAGTTCCATCATTGTCAATATCAATTCTTGCTTTTTCACAACCAGGCGACGGAGTCATCATACAGCCACCTGTATATCCTCCATTTTTTGACGTCGTAATAAACAATGGACGAACGCTGCTACAAAACCCACTTGTTGTAGAAGACGGAGAATACAAAGTAAATTTTGAAGAGTTCGAAAAACTTGCTTCGCAGCCATCGACAAAAATCTTCATGCTCTGTCATCCACATAATCCGGTAGGACGCGAGTGGACAGAAGAGGAACTGAGAAAAATGGCAGAGATATGTATAAAAAATGACGTGCTGATACTATCAGACGAAATACATTCCGACATCATGCTGTTCGGCAAAAAACATAAGCCGATGGCATCGCTCTCGGAAGAGATAGCACAACACACGCTGACATTCATGGCTGCATCGAAAACGTTCAACATAGCAGGACTTTCGACCAGCTACATGATAGCGCCAAACGCAGAACTGAGGAACAAATACAAGGCTATGCAACAGGCACTTCATCTAGAAAGCAGCATGCTCGGTCCGCTGGCCTTACAGGCTGCATACGAAAATTGCGAACCATGGCTCAACGAACTGCAGACATATATATCAGATAACGTCACATTCGCAATCGATTTCATCAATCGATACATGCCTGAGGTAAAAATCATAAAACCACAAGCGACATATCTGATGTGGCTTGACTTCTCGGCATACGGCATTTCACACAAAGACCTTAAGTTCATAATATACAACAGAGCGCACCTCGGCATCAACGACGGAACAACATTCGGCATATCAACACACGTCAGCAGCCAGGAAGAAAATACAGCAAAAAAAGCACCAGACGACTACGAATGCTTCTTCCGACTCAATGTTGCCTCACCGCAGTCGATACTCGAAGAGGCACTCAACAATCTGTATAAAGTCTTTGAGACATTAAAGAAGTAACACCCAAAACTGCAAACGACAGCCAATGACGACAAGCTTATCACTCATAATCATTGTTGCATACTTCCTGATTTTGCTGCTGATATCAAACATAACATCAAGATCGGCGACAGCTGCAACATTCTTCAATGGCGACAACTCATCGCCATGGTATCTTGTGGCATTTGGCACGATTGGAGCATCGATATCTGGCGTCACATTCGTATCGGTACCAGGTGAAGTTGGTATCAACGGATGGCACTATCTGCAGTTTGTCGCTGGCAACTTTGTTGGTTACTGGATAATAGCATACGGACTGATTCCGCTATATTACAAGCTGAAGCTAATATCAATATACGACTACCTGAAAAAACGCCTTGGGCGGACATCACACATTACAGGATCGTGCTTTTTCATATTGTCGCAGTTTATTGGTGCTTCGTTCAGGCTGTTTCTTGTGGTAGGTGTGCTGCAGATACTTGTGTTTGACGAAATAGGCATACCATTCTGGGTGTCGGCAGGAAGTGCACTCATAATGATATGGCTATACATACATCGCTCGGGAATCAAAACCATAGTCTGGACAGACACACTTCAGACTTTGTCCATAATAGTAGCCGTAGTACTCACCATACATGCAATAACAACAAGCATGGGAATGACTATGGACTCACTTACGGAGACAATAACTAGTCATCGCACATTTGACATCATAGACACAGACACTTCATCGTCAACACATTGGCTGAAACATTTCATCTCGGGCATAGCAATAGTAATAGTGATGAATGGCCTGGACCAAAATATAATGCAGAAGAGCCTGACATGCCGAAATTCGCACGAAGCGAAGAAAAACATGTGCACCTTCAGCATAGCATTCCTAATCACAAACATATTGTTTTTGGCGCTTGGCTCGATGCTCTACATTTATGCCGAAGCCAACGGCATATCAATGCCACAGTCGACCGACGACCTATTCCCATTGATAGTCAAGAACTATCTGCCGATGACTGTTGGCATAGCATTTTTGATAGGAATAATAGCAGCAGCATTTTCAAGTGCCGACTCATCGTTGACAGCATTAACGACTGTAGTTTGTATTGACATATTGGGCATGGACCCAAACTCGACAAGCATAACACGACGTAGGCAAATAGTAACATTAACGCTCACCATAATGATGTTTGCGACACTTTGCATATTTAGGCTGGTCAACGACCGAAGTGTTGTGAGTGCCATATTCACCATTGCCGGATATACCTACGGACCATTGCTTGGACTATATGCGTTTGGCATATTCACAAACAGGAAAACAATAGAAAAGAATGTTCCATATATATGCATCATTTCACCTGTGATATGCTACATGATAAACTTCATAACACCAGTATTGTGGGGCTATCACATGGGATTTGAACTCATACTGCTCAATGGCACGCTTGTATTCACAGGCTTATACCTCTGCAGCAAAAGAGGAGCATCCAATAACTAAACTAAAACAGGAGAAAGATGGACGAAATCAATGAACTAATAAACGACACAAGCATAAACGCTGGTACAGTATTGCTCAAAATAAGCGTCAGCCTGATACTTGGACTGATGATAGGAGCAGAGCGACAGATGAGACGCCGAGATGCCGGACTCAGAACATTCACACTTATATGCTTGGGTTCGACAGGAGCGATGTTGATATCTATATGGATACCTCAGATATACCCAGACTTTCTGAATGGCGACCCAGGACGAATAGCTGCACAGGTGCTCACTGGTGTTGGTTTCCTTGGTGCCGGAGCAATAGCACGAGGCAAAGGAAGTGTGCAGGGACTGACAACTGCGGCATGTATATGGATGGACGCAGTCATTGGACTAGCCGTTGGAGCGGGACTATATTTCGGAGCAATAATAGCAACCATCGCTACCCTATTTGTTTTGGTATCAGTAGAAAAGATAGAACAAAAACTGACACTTGGAGGTGCAAACAGAATATTGACTTTAAAATGCGAAACCGACACCCCTGATGTAGATTCCATCAATAGAATCATCAAGGATGCCGGCATCAGAATAGGCTCAATGACCTATTCAATCGATCTTGAAGCACATACGTCAGTTCTTACTTATCGAGTAACCGTGGTGGACAATGCATCACAGACACTACTCTACAACTCTCTACAAACGAACGAGACGATTTGCGCTATCAGCATGATGGTCTAGTCGACCGGAGTACCAAGCTGAAGTAACTTCTGGCTGACCTGAAGACCACGCTTAGCAATATTTTTATTAGATATTTCAAACTTCAGCTTGCCTCCCTCGGAGAGGAATGATATACCAGCACCCTGGGCGCACAAGCCATTCTTGCCGCAAACGATAAGATTCTTATTGCCGTCTTGTGCTGACATGAGACCAGAAATCTGACTACTCTTCGACTCGCCAAGATAAACAATATCGCTCTTCTGCAAGCCCGAAGCTGTAGCAGACTCCTTGACAACAACCTTGCGTGAACCGATTGACTTGGTCGAAGCAAGCTTATTGAGTTCGGCAGCGAGGTCATTGTCACCAATAACGCTGATGACAAACTCCTTATTTGCATCCTCAGCAGGCCAACCTATATTTTTTGCGAAATTATACAAGTAGAGAGCCTGGAACTGAGCCATCTGAGCCTCGGCACTAATACATACAAGTGCGAGAGCAACAATCATTGTAAATTTAGCCAAGATATTCATATTCAACAGTTTAATTATTATTCTACATTTGTTTATTCATTCTGGAATATTGAATAGCAAAAGGCGTGCCAAACTATATGCCACATCCAGACCAACTCAACAAAATAGAATTAACACAAGTACAAAACGAACACTATGAATAGAAAAAAGCAATAAAAATCGGCAATCTAAATTGATTTTATTATTTTTGCTAAAAAAACTCAGACTCATGAAAAGGATAACATCTTTATTAGCTTCGCTGATGGCTGTCACATGCCTATCGGCACAAACCTATGTCTACCAGAAAGTAACCATTGAACCTTCAGACTGGAGTGGTGAATATCTTATCGTCAGAGAGATAGACGAAACGAATGAAGCTATAATTTTCAATGGTGCACTTACCGACCCCGACCTCGATGGAGCACAAAACACCATCACAGCGCCATGTCCATACAACGCCAACAACATACGTTGCATTGCAAGCACAGCAGAAACAGACGCCAGTACCTTTATAATTGTTCATTCGAACAATGCTGGTGCTTATACCATAAAGTCTAAAAGCGGACTCTGGATCGGATATGACAAGGCGGACCCAATCGAAGCAGACATGAGCACAGACAACATGACCAGCTATGACAACTTCATTACAATGGTCGAGGGTAAGACAAATGTAAACATCGAGTCGAAGAATGGTTACTTCCTTCAGTACAACGACAAGGCAGGAAAGGAAAGATTCAGATACTACACAGCGAACGACAAGAAGTCAATCAAGTTATATAAAAAGATAAACACTACGACGACAGCCATCGATGACATAAACACCGACAACAACTCCATTGAATATTTCGATCTTTCAGGCAAGAAAGTAACCAACCCTAGCAAGGGCATCTACGTGACAAAGAAAGGACTTGTATTTATCAAGTAAACCAAATCACAAAAACATAAAAAGGGCGCAACCAAATGGATGCGCCCTTAATTATTTATCTAAGCTAACAGATTAGTTCCAAGCCTTGATGATGTCGTAGAAATCGCCAGCCTTGAGTGAAGCACCACCGATAAGACCACCGTCGATGTCAGGCTTACCGAAGAGCTCAGGAGCGTTAGAACCCTTGCATGAACCACCATAGAGGATAGAAGTGTTCTCAGCAACTTCCTTACCATACTTCTCAGCAACTACTGAACGGATGTAAGCGTGGATTTCCTCAGCCTGGTCAGAAGTAGCAGTCTTACCTGTACCGATTGCCCAGATTGGCTCGTATGCGATAACGATGTTAGCGAACTGCTCAGCAGAGAGGTGGAATACCGAACCCTCGAGCTCTGCCTTACATACAGCGTTCTGCTGGTTAGCCTCACGCTGAGCGAGTGACTCACCGATGCAGAAGATAACCTTCAAACCATTAGCAAGAGCGAGGTCAACCTTAGCCTTAAGAATTTCTGGAGTCTCGTTGTAGTACTCACGACGCTCAGAGTGACCGAGGATAACAT
>JAKSLF010000006.1 GCA_024401355.1 Bacteroidales bacterium
TGTCCGGGTGTATCCTGACTATCATATCCTAAATGTCCTCTAGATCAAAGGCTTCCCATACACTTTCCTTCGGAAGTGGGGCTACAATTTTAATCGGTTCGTTCTTTACCGGATGTATGAATTCCAACGACCTTGAATGAAGGTTTATTCCACCACCTTCGTTCGAACGCTTTGCACCATATTTCAAGTCACCACGAATAGGGCATCCAATGCGTGAGAGCTGTGCCCTGATCTGATGGTGTCGTCCTGTCATCAATTCTATCTCAAGCAGGTTGATGTTCGAGGTGCTCGAAACTAGCCTGTATTTCAAGACTGCCTCTTTGTAGCCCGTGCGCTGGCTGATTGAAACCAAAGCTCTGTTCTTCTCTTCGTTCTTGCTCATGTAGTGATGAACTTCATCTTCTACTTTAGGCGGACGGTTCTGCGTGATGGCGAGATATATCTTTTTTATCGTCTTGTCTGCAAACATCTGGTTCAGGCGCGCAAGAGCCTTGCTGGTTCTCGCAAAGAGAACTACACCACTCACCGGACGGTCGATTCTGTGAACTACTCCGAGGAATACATCGCCTGGCTTGTTGTATTTTTCCTTGATGTACGCCTTGACTTTGTCTGCCAGAGTTTCGTCACCGGTTTTGTCTGCCTGCACTATTTCTGAACTAGATTTGTTTACGGCAATTATGTGGTTGTCTTCGTATAGTATCTCTAATCCTGCCATCTTTTATTATTCGTTATATGTTGCTCTGTTTCCTCTTCTCTGTTAGTACTGTTCTTTCTCATTTGGGAAGTCAACTGCCTTGACGTCTCTTACGTATGCCTCGACTGCACCCGAAATCTCTTCATAGAGATGGTGGTATCTGCGGAGAAAACGTGGTGAAAATTCGTTTGTGATGCCAAGCATGTCGTGCACAACAAGAACCTGTCCGTCAACATCATGACCCGCTCCGATTCCAATTACTGGAATCTTGAGCTCTTTGGCCACTTGCGCAGCCAATGTGGCTGGAATCTTTTCAAGTACAACTGCAAAACATCCCGCCTCTTCTAGAAGGTGAGCATCTTTGACAAGTTTGCGCGCTTCTGCTTCTTCTGTCGCTCTTACCGCAAAGGTTCCAAATTTGTTGATAGACTGTGGCGTCAGTCCAAGGTGTCCCATGATTGGAATGCCTGCAGAGAGTATTCTTTGAACCGATTCTATAATCTCTTCGCCACCTTCGATTTTTATGGCATCTGCTCCTGTCTCTTTCATGACTCTGATTGCAGAGTTGAGCGCTTCTTTTGAGTTGCCTTGATATGTTCCGAATGGAAGGTCAACAACCACTAATGCTCTTTTTACTGCTCTGACAACCGATGCACCATGATATATCATCTGATCGAGTGTGATCGGAAGGGTAGTGTCCCATCCTGCCATTACATTCGATGCTGAGTCGCCAACAAGAATGGCGTCTATGCCTGCACCATCTACGATGCGTGCCATAGAGTAGTCGTATGATGTAAGCATTGAGATTTTCTCACCTCTCTGCTTCATGTCTATAAATCCGTGTGTGGTGACTTTTTTTGATTTTGTGTCTGTTGCTGCTGACATCTTATTTCCTTTTTTTATGTTGATGTGACAACACAATTGTCGTTACATGCTTCTGCAAATATAGCTAATTTTTTACCTATAGTATATCTTTTCTGTTTTTTTATTTTAGGTGTTTTGTATCTTATGTCTCAAAGTCTTATTTTTGTGTGATGTAATAAAATATGAAGATATGGAATCTCTAAATGATCGTTATGGCCTTCCTAAGAAGGTTCAGTTGGAGTTTGTCGGTCCTGACCATCTTGCGGTTGTTCGTTTTGTCGCACGTCGTTTGCTGGAGAAGGACGCTGCTGGCATTGTTGAAATAGTGGATGCAATTCACATGAAAGACCCTTCGATGAAGGTGAGTGTCCTTTGTAGCGATAATGTGTGCTCTAAGTTTGTTGCGAAATTGTCCTCGGCTGGAGTTGATGTGCTTTGCGGCGAACCAGAGAAGTGATGTTTAGTTCATTAGTGTTATTTCGCCTGTGATGTCGCTGACTATGACTGTGTCTGACATCATTGTGAAAGGGTGTGGCGCAACGAAGCGTATGTGTTTGTCATCAGGGAAGTCTATATCTCTGAAATGATTGAATCGTCCCTTTTGTCCGAGCTGTGAGTATTTCCAGTCGAACGAGCCGTTTTTGAGTTTCATCTTTCCGATGAAGCCAATCGTGCCAAAGTAGGCAAACTGACCTCTGATAAGTGGCTTTGAGAATGAAAATCCCTCGACTTCTGTCTCCCATATAATCTTGCCACTATCAAGCGATAGTCTTTTGACGAATGAACCAGCTCCCTGCACGTCAACATCGGTGTAGAAAAGAAACAGGTCTCTTGCCTTCTGGAAGAAATATAGCTGTTCTATAGGATATTCGTTGCCAAGTTTGTATTTGACTGTGCCGTCACTTGCCATGACATTGCCAGAGGCTGACACTTTGTATCTTGCTCCGTCGATGTAGATTATAAGTGTGTCTGGGTTCGGCCAGTTGGAATAACGGGCTTCCATAGCATAGGTTCCTCCGTCCTTCTCCTGGAAAGGAATGATGCCAGCGATGTCTGACGAGTTCTTGTCTGACTTGTGGTAGAACAAGTTGCAACTTGAAAGCATCGCAGCTATTATAAAACCTATGACTGTCTGTTTCATTTTCTTGCCTATTTATTCATCTGAATCTGGCTGGCAACTTTTTCTGCTTCGCTGTTGCCTAGTAGTTCTCTTACAATTTCAACTCCAAGGTGCAATGATGCTCCCGCTCCGATAGCTGTTATAATGTTGCCATCGGTCGCTGTTTTTGTTCCTGTCAATGTAGCACCTTCAAGGTGTTGCTCGAAGCCTGGGAAACATGTCGCTTTTTTGCCTTTGAGAATTCCGAGCTGTCCGAAGACCATTGGTCCTGCGCAGATTGCGGCCAGTTTCTTGTTGGCGTTGTATGCTTTCATTACCTCGTCTTTGACTCTTTGGTCGCTGTTGAGGTTTGTCGTTCCTGGCATTCCGCCTGGCAACATTAGTAAATCGTATGAGCCAAGTGGTTCGTCAAGTGTCTGGTCTGCAGTGACTATTATCTTGTGAGAACTTGTGACTGTCTGAGTTTTGTTTATTGATACGAGTGACACTTCGATGCCACAGCGTCGCATGATGTCGACAGGAGCAAGTGCTTCTGTCTCTTCAAAGCCGTCTGCTAAAAATACTATTGCTCTCTTTCCCATTTCTAATGCTACATTTGCAATTGAAAAACTCACCCCAAAGTTAATGAATTTCAGTTAAAATATATTAACCCAACTCAACTTTTTTTTGATTTTTTTGACGATGAGTGGCTGTAGCGTTAGTCTACGGCTTCGAATATAAGTGTAATGCAATACGTGCTTGCTACGTTTTTGCCTTTTTCTCTGGCAGGAACGAAGCGCCAGTCTTTGGGAATTTGTGCGGCGGCTGCCAATACTACTCTGTTGAATTCTTCGCGTGACGCCACTTCGAGGTGGTATCCTGTCACTCGGCCAGTGGCGCTTATCTCAAGTGCCAAGACAACAGGACAGTCCTGGGTGTTGCCTGATTCCTTGACTGGATAGTAGATGTGACTGGTTATGAAGTGGTACGGTACGAGTGGACTGCCAAGATACATGCTCGGAAAGGTCTTCTCGTTGTAGGTGTGTCCTTTGTGTGGCATTATCTGATATGGCAGATTCTGGTCGTAGTCGTATTTGAATTCTACTTCGTTGACAAGGTTGTAGTAGGTCCATTCTCCTACTTTCTTGCCTTTCTTGTAGTCACCTTTTTCTATCGTGTTGTTTTTATATATGAGTTTGTAGTTCCCGTGACGAATTGATGTGTCTGCTGCCAACACGCTGTATTGCTCGATGTATCGTCCGTTTTTTTTGTTGACTTTGACTGTTTTGATGGTGTGGCTTTTGTTGTTTTTTTTCTGGGCAAAGGCGTCTCCTCCCCATGCTGCAAATAATGTCAGCATGAGTAGTATGTTTGTTGCTATGTGTGCTATGAATCTCATAATCGTCTCTTTTCTTTTTGTGCATACAATAAATATGCCTTTTGTGACGCGTTGACTCCTTTCTTTTTTGGGGCTGCTTTTGTTTCCCCTCTTGGCAGTCTCTTTGTTGTCCCTTTGATATTCCTTTGCTATCCTTTCGGTATCCCTATGGTATCCCTATGGTATCCCTTCGGAAATATTCTACATGTTGAGCTTTTCTATTGCGTATGCAACTCCGTTTTCATCGTTGGTGAGTGAGACGAAGTCGGCTATTTTCTTTATTTCGTCACAACCGTTTGCCATGGCTACTCCTATTCCTGCATATTCTACCATGCTGATGTCGTTATAGCCGTCGCCAAAGGCTGCAATCTCTGAAATTTCTATGCCAATCTGTTGTCTGAGGTTGTCGATGGACTTCGCTTTGTCTACTCCGAGCGGAACAATCTCCAGGAAGAATGGAGACGACCTGTAGATTGAGAGTTGAGAGAAGCGTTCTTTCATTATTGGCTCGATCTGCGCTATATGTTCAGGTTCGCCGACCATAAGGCATTTAGGCAATGCCTCTGGGGCTGCTTCGTCGATGTCGCTGACAACTTCCAGATTCATCTGGTTGTTCAGCCATGCTTCGTGTTCAATCCATTTGTTGCCTTGTGTCTCTGTCAGTATTGTGTCGCGTTGGTCGTCGTATGTAATGATTGCGGCATTGAGCTCGTTTGAGGCTTTTTTTAGTTGACCAAAGATGTCTCTAGGCAATATGTTGCGGCTGATTGTCTGACCTGTTGCACAGTCGATGACGAAGCCTCCGTTGTATGCCATGATGTATCCGTTGTACTTGCTTAGTTTGAGTTCTTCAGCAAGTAGTTTTATCCCGTATGTAGGTCGTCCGGATGCAAGTGCAACGCGGACTCCTTTCTCTTCAAGTCGAAGGAGTGCTTCGCGGTTGGCAGCTGGCAGTTTCTTGTTGCTGTCAGTCAGAGTGCCATCGAGGTCGAGTACGACGAGTTTTATAGCCATGTCGGGTAGTTTAAAAAGAGAGACGTAGCTAATGGGCTGCGTCTCTCTTGTGAATTATACTTTAAAAGTAGTGTTTTTACTTGTAGAATCCTGCCTTGAGCTTGTTGACCTCCGTGTCGGTGAGGAAGCGCCACTTGCCTCTTGGAAGATTCAGCTTAGTGAGACCGGCGAAGTATACACGGTCGAGTCTCTCAACATTGTAGCCAAGGTGTTCGAATATACGACGAACGATACGGTTACGACCTGAGTGAATCTGTACACCAACCTGCTTCTTGTCTGAGTTGTCAACGTATCTTACGTCGTCTACTGCGATTGGTCCATCTTCAAGTGTCACACCCTCTACCATCTTTCGCATGTCTTCTTCAGTTACGTGCTTGTCGAGGAATACGTGGTATATCTTTCTTACTCCATACTTAGGATGCATGAGCTTTTCGGTCATTTCTCCATCGTTTGTGAGGAGGATTACACCTGTTGTATTGCGGTCGAGTCGTCCTACTGGGTAGATTCGCTCATCGCATGCACCTTCGACAAGGTCGAGGATTGTACGTCTCTCTTCTGGGTCGTCAGTTGTTGTGATTACGTCTTTAGGCTTGTTGAGAAGCACGTATACTTTGCGCTCTGCCTCGAGCTTTCTGCCTTCGTACTCTACGACATCGTCCTTCTGGACTGTCACGCCCATTTCTGTGATGACGTTGCCGTTGAGTCTGATCTTTCCGGCCTTGATGAGTTCATCGGCTTCGCGGCGGCTGCATACACCTGACATGGCGATGTAGCGGTTGAGTCGCATCTTGTTGCTTGTAGGAGTTGCGATTTCCTCGCCAGCGGCCATGATTGCTGCTTCGTCAGACATGAAGAGGTCTTCGGTGATTGAAGACTTCTGTTGCATCTCTTCGCGGTCGTAGTTGTGGAAGCCTCTTTCCTTATTGAAACGTGGGCGGCTTTCGCTGTATCCTCCGTAGTTAGACTTTGAACGGTTGTTGCGTGGCTTGTTGAAGCCGCCTTCGCGGTTGCTGCCAGTATTGCGTCTTGGACGATTGCCGAAGCTTGGTCTGCGCTCGCCGTCGTTGTTGTCGGAGTTATATCGAGGACGGCTGCTGAATCCACCTTCGCGGTTGAAGCGAGGCTTCTGCTCTCCGTCGTTATTTGAGTTGTATCGAGGACGGCTGCTGTATCCACCTTCACGATTGAAGCGTGGTCTCTGTTCGCCATCGTTGTCGGAGTTGTATCGAGGGCGACTGCTGTAGCCGTTGCGGTTATTGTCGCGGTTGAAGCGAGGTCTCTGTTCTCCGTCGTTGTTAGAATTGTATCGAGGACGGCTGCTGTAACCGCCTTCGTTGTCGCGATTGAAACGTGGTCTTTGTTCTCCATCGCTGTCCTGATTGTATCGAGGACGGTTGAAACGTGGTCTCTGTTCACCATCGTTGTTGTCGCGGTTGAAGCGAGGTCTGTTACCATAGCTGTCGCCTTCGCGGTTGTAGCTGCGGTTGAACCTCGAGCTGCCATCGCGGCTGCCTTCGCGGCGGGCGCTGTCGTATCTGTCATAGCCCTCACGACGTGAGTAGCTGCTGTCAGAATCATTGTTGTCAAATCTTCTTTCCATATTTATTATGCTATAAAGCTTTATATTGTGTTTGCCTTTATTGTTGCTTATATTGACTTAGCGGATGCAAAGTTACATTTTTTTCTTTAAAATACACAAAAGTGTATGTCTATTTTACGATGAATGTGATGCTTGTGGTTTCACCTTTGTCGTCAACAACTGTCAACTTGTGTGGCCCTGTTTCGATTGGAGCCATTGTCATTTCGTGGATGTTTTCTGTTTCAGTTATGAAGTTGTTGTCTATGTGCCAGTAAAGAACTGCTTCTGAGCGTGTTGATGTGGCTTTCATGACTACTTTTTCTGCCGTTCCGCTGAAGCCTGTTGGCACGACAAGTGAAGCACCGTTTTCTGGGTATATAATCTTGAGTGTTGAGCCATGACTCATTTGACAATCGTCGCGATATGGCGGAAGCGGTCTGTAGTCCGTGTGGGCCCTTCGGTAGTAGAACTCCATGACAGGTGTGAGTGTAAAACGCGATTCGGTGCGTATGTTGTAGACGCTTTCGCATGTGCTGTTGACTTGCCAACGACCATCGGTGCTGAGGTTGACTATATGACAGAAACTACATGGGTCGGTGTCTCCACATTTTCTTGGCAACAGAAGCGTGTCGGTGAGTTCACAAATGCTTGAGGCAATGTGTCCGCTTTGTCGGCAAACAACGTATGGGTCCATGTCATCGACAGGCTTTTCGAACCATGTTGCATCGTCGAGGTGCGAGAATATGTCGAACATGACGGGTGCTGCATATCCAACTCCCGTGAGTCCTGCTCGACCTTCGCCTGTGGCGTTGCCAACCCATACTCCGACGATATACTTTGGCGTGGTTCCGATTGCCCATCCGTCGCGGCTGCCCCAGCTCGTCCCTGTTTTCCATGCTACACGTTTCATTGATGCAAATTGTTGCCAGTCAGCCTCTTCCTCTGGTCGGTTGAGTTTGGACATTGCTTCGAGTGTCCACCAGACGGCAGCTGGACTGAAGACTTGGCTCGTTTCGTCAGAGTCGTCGCGATGGTTTATGATTTCAGAGGCTCTTTTTTGTGGGTCGTAGTTGGTCAGGATCTGAGCCATGTTGCGATACATGTGGCATAGCTCCCAGAGTTTTGCCTCGGCTCCTCCAAGTATGAGTGATGCTCCGTAGTGGTCGTCAGAGTAATGAAGGGTTTTCATTCCGAGTGAGGTGAGGGTGTTCATGAATCGTCCGACATTATAGTCGACAAGCATTCTGACAAGTGGCACGTTGAGCGATTGTGCGATGGCTTCGTCGGCATGGACTGCTCCGCTGTATGTGCGGCTGAAGTTGTGTGGCGTGAATCCACCTATGCTGAGTGGTGTGTCGGCGATAAGCATACGTGGAGTTATTTCGCCTTTGGTGAGCATTGCGGCATAGAGAAATGGTTTCAGGAGGCTGCCTGGACTCCTTTCACTCTGTATGATGTCGACATGGCGTGAAGGAACATCGTCGGTAGAGTTTCCTACGTATGCCAAAACGTCGCCAGTTGTGGCGTCGAGCACGAGTGCCGCTATGTTGTTGATGTGGTTTGACTGATAGGTGTGGCAATATGAATTGGCAGTCTGCTGCACGAATGTCTGGAGATGTGGTATGATGGTGGTCGTGATGTTTTCTCCTTTGTGTGTCTTGCTTAAAAAGTCGAGATAATGAGGTGCTATGTCTGGTAGCGGATATGGCTTGCCAGGAAGTGGCTCGGAAGTGGCAAGGGCATATTCCTCGTCGGTTATAGTGCCGTTGTTGTTGAGTGTTTTGAGCAGTCTGTCGCGTTTGTTCTTTAATGCATTTCTGTTGCTGCCGACATGGATGAGTGCAGGTGAGTTTGGCAGAACTGCGAGAGTTGCACTTTCTGCCCATGAAAGGTCGTTGGCGTCGATGCCAAAATATCTCCATGAGGCTGCGTCGATGCCTACAACATTACCTCCCATTGGGGCGTTGGCTGCGTAGAATGCCATTATCTCGTCCTTGGAGTAATTGAGTTCGATGTCGACAGCCCATAGTGCCTCGATAATCTTTTGCCAGATTGTTCGAGATTGGTTGCCTCGTGCCATTCGGGCTATCTGCATGGTAAGTGTGCTGCCACCTTCTGCTAGGCGATGTTGACTTATGTCGTTGATTATGGCTCGTGTTATGGCAATCAAGTCGACTCCGAGATGGTAGCGGAAGCGACGGTCTTCGTAGGCTATGATGCATGCTTGAAATTTGTCGGGAACGCTGTCTTTTTTGGCGAAGCGCCATTGACTGTCGTCGGCAATTCGTGCGCTGAGAAGAGTGCCGTCAGGTGCTGTGAGTACTGTTGATGTGGGCTTTGAGAAAAGCGGCTTGGGTACGGAGATGTGAACATAGACACCGACCGCAACCAAAATGGCTGCGGCCGTTGTCGTGACCTTGTGTCTTTGTATGAAGTGCCATGCCTTGTTGGCGATGGACCAATTATTTAATACGTGAAAGACGTGCACTTTAGTCTTGTTTTGCTTTTTCGCATATCTTGACGATAACCTCCATTGCCTTTTTCATGCTCTGTATTGGCAGGAATTCGTATTTCCCGTGGAAATTGAGCCCTCCGGCAAAGATGTTTGGTGTAGGAAGTCCCATGTAGGAAAGTCTGGCTCCATCGGTTCCGCCTCTGATAGGCTGTACTTTAGGTTCGATGCCACAATCTTTCATTGCTTCTTTTGCCAAATCGACGATGTGGATTACTGGCTCGATTTTTTCACGCATGTTGTAGTACTGGTCTTTCATTTCGATTTCGGCAGTACCTTCTCCATATTCAGCGTTGATGCGATGAACGTAGTGTTCCATCTCGGTCTTTCTTATTTCGAAGCGGTGTCGGTCGTGGTCGCGAATGATGTAGTGAAGAGTTGTTGTCTCAACATCACCTTTCATGTCGGTCAGGTGGTAGAATCCCTCGTAGCCTTGGGTGTGTTCGGGCGTGTCGTGTCGTGGAATCATATATATAAAGGTAGAGGCGATTCGCATGGAATTCCTCATCTTCTTATATGCTGAACCAGGGTGGACATTTCTGCCGTGGAAGGTGATGGTGGCTGCTGCTGCATTGAATGTCTCGTATTCGAGTTCGCCAACCTCTCCTCCATCGATGGTATAGGCAAAATCGGCTCCGAAGGCGGCAACGTCAAAGTTGTCGGCTCCTTGTCCGATTTCTTCGTCGGGCGTGAATGCTATGCGAATTTTGCCATGTTTGATTTGTGGATTGGCAAGAAGGTATTCCATGGCAGTAACAATGGCTGCAATACCCGCCTTGTCATCGGCTCCGAGAAGGGTCGTTCCATCGGTGACGATGAGGTCCTGTCCTTTGTATTTCTCCATTTCTGGGAAGTCGGAAGGCTTGAGGTAGATGCCAAGCTGTTCGTTGAGTGTTATATCTCCACCATCATAGTTGGTGACGATGCGTGGCTTGACGTGTTTCCCGCTCATGTCGGGTGATGTGTCCATGTGGGCGATGAAGCCGATTGTTGGACGCGGTTCGTTGGTGTTGGCAGGTAGAGTTGCCATGACATAGCCATATTCGCTAATGGTAACATCTTGCATGCCGATTCTGTTGAGTTCTTCGACAAGGTCATTGGCGAAGAACATCTGCTGTGGGGTTGATGGGTTGAGACCCGTCGTCTCGTCGCTCTGTGTGTATGTTTGAGCGTATCCGAGAAATCTGTCTAATATCTTTTCCATCTGAATAATCAATTATCCCTGACGTCGTCTGACTTGAACTGGAAGCCTAGTCGCTTACCCATCTTTGTCTTTGATGTCTGAATTTCGAGGTTCATGTGTAAAAGGTCAGTTACCATGACATTTTCGTATGGAGGAACTAGCATGTCGAAAGCGATGCAGTATTCGAGAGCTATCTCGATGATCTTCCTCCAGTTGGTGCTGTCGAGCTTTTTCTTTCCAAAGTCCTTGTGTCCCATTCCTCTCTGGCGCTTGCCTTCGACAAAAAAGGCTCCTTCTGCGTTGATGAAGACTCGTGCAACGAGGTAACCTGGGTCTTCCTGGCGGTCGTATTTGAAGGAGTCGCTAAGGAAGTTGTATATGTTGACTATGGCGATATAGCTTCTGGCAGGGTTCTCCTGAATATATTGCGTCTGCCATGCTTCGTGGTCTCTGTCGAACTGGAAGACTCCGGTCTGGAGTGATATGATGAGAGTGTCTTCATCGGCGTTGATTTGGTAGACGCTTTTGCTTGGACGCATAAGTTCTACTTTGACATTGCCCTGAAGTGCGTTGTTATATTCTCCTGTAATCAGTTCGAGAGTGTGGTATAGTTCGTCGAAGCATATTGCGGCTACGTTCTGTACTTGTGCCTTTAGGGCAGCCTTGACCTGTAGCGCTGTGATGATTTCTTCTGCTTTCTTATTTGCCATATTATCCCTCCATCTTTTTTTATTTGTCGGTTTTGTTTCGTAAAGATAGAGTTAAATTTTGTAAAAAGCAAGTGATGATAGCAGAAAAAGTATTGGGAGTAGTGTTTGGAAAAAAGTGCCTATAATATTATTAAGGTATGTATATGGTAAGGGTATGGTATGCTATAGTCGAGAGTACGTGTTTCGAGTTCAAAATTGAGGTTAGTTGTGTATCACTTTGTTGTGGCGATAATGTCAGAAATATAGATTCCGAAAAGTATTAGGCAGAAAAGTATCATTGTTGTGGAGAAATAATTTCGATATTTGCATTTGAAATCTTATTGATAATTAATCGCAGACGACTATGAAACCTTACAAATTTGAACCATATCTAAAGACAACCATCTGGGGCGGCTATCAGATAGCTCCATTTAAGGGAATATATACAGCTCAGCCAAATATTGGTGAGTCGTGGGAAATTTCGGGTGTGTCGGGCCATGAGAGTGTTGCTATTGAGCGTGGACTTGTGGACGATATTGATGTGGGACTTAATCTGACCCAGCTTATTGACAAGTATAAGGATTTGCTTGTCGGACACAAGGTGTATAAAAAATATGGCAACAAATTTCCGCTGCTTGTGAAGTTTATTGATTCGCGTCAGGACCTTTCTGTTCAGGTGCACCCAGATGACAAACTTGCGATGGAGCGTCATGGCTGTGCTGGAAAGACGGAGATGTGGTATATAATAAAGAGTGACGTTGGAGCGAAGATATATGCCGGCCTTTCGAAGAGTATAACGCCAGAGGATTATGAGGAGCTTGCTACGGCTGTTGTGGAGAATGGTCATTCGCCTATGCAGGATGTGATAGCGGTGCATGAGGCTCATCAGGGTGACTTGTATTTCCTTCCTGCGGGACGTTTGCATGCCATTGGTGCTGGTAACTTCTTGGCAGAAATACAACAGACGTCTGATATAACATATCGAGTGTATGACTTCGGCAGAAAGGATGCTCATGGTAATCCGCGAGAACTTCATGTGGAGCAGGCAAAGGATGCGATAGACTATCAGGTGTGGCCGGAATATCGCACATCGTATGACAGCACAAAACCTAATTCGCAGTTGATTAGCTGTCCATACTTTAATGTGAATCGAGTGGTGGTTCAAGTAGCGGCTCAGATAGACTTCAAGGTCGATTCGTTTGTTGTCGTTGTATGTCTTTGGGGTGAGGCTAATATAAATGGAATAAAAGTGCGCCAAGGTGAGACACTTCTTGTGCCGGCATGCGAAAATGTACTATATATATTTGGCAACGCTACGTTCCTTACAGCCACTATGTAGTGTTTTTGTATGTTTTTGAGTAAATATTCCTGTTTTGTGTGTTAGATATGTAAATTTTTCTTATTTTTGTATCGTAACACACGAATGGGTATATGTCATCAGTGTATATTGTATATAAAAATATAGCATCTGTTCGTCGCGCTTCTTTATGGGCGCGATGTTTTTATGTAGTGCTTATGATGCTAGTTGCAACAAAGGTTGTGGCGGCAGGTGACATTGCTACTTTGCGTATGCTTGATTCGTTGGCGCAAAGTAATCAGAACCTGGATACTGTGATTAAGTATGCCAATATGGAGCTGAATCTGGCGCGTTCGATGAATGAGATCCGTTACAAGGCACAGGCGCTCAGCTATCTTAGTAATGCCAGTTACAAGAAGTCGGATTTGGCCAATGCATGTCAGTATGCGTTCAGGGCGATAGTAAATGCGGATACTATAGGTGATATCGCTATTGCAGCGGAGAATTATTACCGTTTGGGAAATTCGTATTCGAAGTTGCAGAATTCGGCTAAGTCAGCAGAGTTTTATAACAAGTCGCTTGACTTGTTCGCCATGTTAGGCGATACGGCACGTCTGACTTCAGTTTATAGAAGTGTGGGGTGGAGTTGTGCTGTCCATGGAATGTATCGTGAGGCTGAAGTTTTTTATAATAAGGCTTTGTCGACGGACTTGGCGCTGAATAATGTCACTGGCATTACCGAAGACCATTACAGGATGGGTGTGTTGGCTTTTGTCCAATATGACAGAGCCCCTTCGGACTCGTTGCTTTACAATGTGAGGACGGAGTTTTCGACGGCCTATAGTCTGGCAAAGCAGTTTGGCAATATTGATGTTCTTCAGCGCGTATCGCGTTATATTGCGATTGCGAATCTGCGTGAGCGTGAGACTCTTCCTGCTGCTTCATCAAGACGCAAACTGCTTCTTGATAGTTGCGGAGAACTTCTGAAGGAGTCGTATTCGTGCTTGACTGGCCGTATATACGACCTGAATAATTCAGATGTAGACAAGGCGTGGGTGCGCTATCTTATAGCGTCGAATCTTTATGATGATGCCAAGAGGCATCTGGCGACAATGGACTCGATATACAGGGCACATCCTAACTTTTTTAAGAACGAATTTGCCGAATTGTATCTGCTGTACGCAGAGCTCTACAAGAGTTCGGGTGATATCAATACTGCATTGGCTTATACCGAAAGGTCGCTTCAGCGCTATAGAGACCATAGTGATTCGGAGTATAATATAGCATCGGCTACGCAGTCGGTTTCGCAAGCGGAGTTTGACATGAAGATGCGTGAGCGAACTATACAGCAGAAGGCTGAAGAGGCTCTTTTTGAAGAGAGATCGAACATGCATTTTCTGATAATAGCATCAGTTGTTGTTGTGCTTATGCTCGTATGTTGTCTTACATTTATTGTCATAAAGAATAACATACGAAGCAGGAAAGTGAATGCCTTGCTTGACCAAAAAAATCAGGAACTTCTTGATCAGCAGAAGTCGATACTCTTGCAGAATGATGACCTCGAGCTGCAGAAGGAGTTAGTGCAGAGGCAAAAGTATGATCTAGAGAAGCAGAATCAGCTTATATCGAAGTCGAATACGGAACTTATAGACAGTCTTAACTATGCGAGTGTGATTCAGAATGCTGTGATGCCAAGTGCGAGCATAATGAATAGCATTTTTGGTGATCATCTTGTTGTGTACAGACCTCTCAAGATAGTTTCGGGAGATTTTTATTGGGCAAGCCAGACGGGCAATCTGAAATTGCTGGCTGTTGGAGACTGTACGGGACATGGAGTTCCGGGTGCGTTCCTTAGTATGCTTGGTTTGTCGATATTGTCTAATCTCACGCGCTTGGATGGTGGTGAGACCATTGATGCAGGACATCTGCTTGATGACGTGAGAGATGCGTTTGAAAATGCGATGCATCAGCGAGGCAGTAATGTTTCATCGTCAGATGGAATAGATATGGCAGTTGTGCTTATAGAGTGCGACACGATGACGATGCATTATGCTGGTGCGTTTCGTCCGGTCATAGTGATTCATGATGGTGTGGCTGAAAAATTATCGCCAGACCGTATGCCTATTGGCAGGCATTATAAGGCGTCGGAGCATTTTACGGAACATATAAGGCAGTTGTCGAAAGGTGATGCCATTTATTTGTACACAGACGGCATAACAGACCAATTTGGCGTGGCACCGACAGGTGAAACAAAGAAGTATTCAGCAAAGCGTCTCATGGCACTTCTTACTTCTATATATAGATTACCGTTCTCGATGCAATATACTCGAATAGAGATGGACAACGAGAGCTGGCGCAAGACTGTGTATAGCACTAACGATGAGATAAATGAGCAGACAGATGACGCTCTTCTTGTGGGAGTACGTGTATAGAATGGTGATATAATTTCCAATCCCTATGGATATAAAGGATATATGCGATAAGATTAAAGGCATTAGTGAAGAGACTTGTGACTTCAGATGCTCGATACAGAGTATATGTGATGCGATAGCAGACTTCTATGGCTGTTCATCGACAAGAATAGAGTTTTGTGGTGAGTTGTGTTACTCGGATAGATTCAGCGTGACGCGTAATATGCATTCACATACAATTGAGCTTCAAAAGGACAATCTGGTGACAATTGAGTTGTTCTTCTCGTCAGAGGTGAGCGACGTATATGAAGAGTCTGTAAAGGAAGGCAGTTTTGAAATAGTATTGATGCTTGTCAGGGGGTATCTTTCAAAAGTGCTTCTTGAACGAGCACGTATGATGGAGCAGGAGAGAGAGAGGGTCTTGGCATGTATCAATAGGGTCAACCAGATAATTGGGAAGGATGTGTCGGTGCAAGAGACACTTCAGCAGGTGGTTGATGTCTTGCCTTCATATTGGATGAACAGCGATGTGGCATGTGCAAGAGTTAATTATGGAGAATACTTGCTGACAAGTGATGGCTTTGCAGAATCAGCATGGTCGCTTACGGAGCATTTTGTTACGATTGATGACAAAAAAGGATGTCTTCAGGTGTTCTATAAAGAGGAGTGTCCGGATGAATACCAAGGTCCGTTTCTTTATAGTGAAGTGCAGTTGCTCTCGAACCTGTCAAAACTTGTTTGTGGTTACATAAACAACTACAAGGGTCGTGAGTTGTTCCACAATAAGGCGCGAATGGTGTCAACTCAAGTAAATGAAGACTTTAGAAAGACGCTCACTACAGACAAGCAGCCACTGCAACTTTTCTTTAATAAGCAGATTCTTGAAAAGTACGTTTATCTTGACATGATGAAGTACAAGATAAAGAATATACTTTTCGTTGCGACTTTGTATGATGCATTTACGCTCGAGATAGATGACTCGTTCTTTGAGCAGTTCATGGGCGAAATATATCAGTATTCGCTGTTTTCATTGCCTCGAATCACAGGTGTGACATCATCGGCAGAAGCGTTGGAACTAATGGAGAGTACCAAGTTTGACCTTGCTATTCTGATGGTGGGGCTTGATACTCAGGCGACAATAGACCTAAGTGCAAACATCAAGGAACGACAGCATGATATACCTGTTTTCCTTTTGCTCAATCAGAAAAACAACCTCAAATATTTTGAGAACTTGGTGAGCTATACACCGTCGATTGACAAGATATTTGTTTGGAGCGGAAACTCTCAGATATTATTCTCTATAGTTAAGTCAATTGAAGATAGTGCAAATGTAGAAAATGACACAAAGATAGGTCTTGTCAGGGTTATATTGCTTGTTGAGGATTCTCCAATATACTATTCGAAATACCTGCAGATTCTCTTCTCTATTGTATTCAACCAGGTGCAGCGTCTTTTGAGTGAGGGAGAAGTGGAGCGCAATGAGATAAATAAGATTAGTAAGATGCGTCAGCGTCCAAAGATATTGCATGCCCGCAACTATGAGGATGCGATGTATATTTTCGAAAAATACAAGGATTATCTTCTTTGTGTGATATCGGACGTTGAATTTGACCATAATGGCGAAAGTGATCCTCAAGCAGGTATAAAGCTTGTCAAATATATACTGCAGCAATTGCCTATGCTGCCAGCTATACTTCAGAGTGCGGAACCATCAAACCGCAAGATGGCGGAGCAGATAGGGGTGGAATTCCTTAATAAAGATTCAGATACACTTCAGACTGACTTGGTGGAGTTCCTGACTTCAAGACTTGGTTTCGGTGATTTTATTTTCCGTAATCATAGTGGTCGCCCTCTTGCACAGGCAAAGGGATTCAATGAATTTGAAACGATATTCCGTAATATTCCGACAGACTTGCTGGGTGAGTATTGCCATGATAACCGAGTGTCGTCATGGCTTATGTCACGAGGTGAAATACCTTTGGCCCGAAAAATTAATCCTATACGTTTTGATAATTATGACGATCCGGAACAATTCCGAAAGGTTATCTTAGACATGATGGATGAGTATCGTGCAGATCGTCGCAGGGGCAAGATATTGGATTTTGATGACATCGAATGTCTTGATGAGCGAAATGTAATAAGTATGGCTCCGGGTTCACTTGGAGGCAAGGGCCGTGGCCTGGCGTTTATCAATACCCTTATTCAAAACATAGATACATCACAGTTTGATAAGGAAATAAATATACGAATGCCAGTTACTGCTATAGTCGGCACAGATGAATTCGCTCATTTTATGGAACGCGGAAATCTTTATGAGTATGCATTTGCCGCAGACGGGAATATACCAGACTATACAGAACTTAGAGAGCGATTTGCAGCAACGCCATTGAGCGACAAGCTTATGGACCGTCTTAAGAGGTTCCTTGGCAAGATACATCGTCCGATTGCTGTGCGTTCGTCAAGTTTGTCGGAAGATTCGATGAATCAGCCTTTTGCAGGCGTGTTTGATACATATTTGGTGCCTAATAATGCAGATACACTCGAAGAGAACGTCAATTTGGTTGCAACAGCCATTAAAATGGTCTACTCTTCAATATATTCAGAGCCTTCGAGAACTTACTTCCAGACGATTCGCCATAATATAGAAGCGGAAAAGATGGCAGTAGTGTTGCAGGTCCTTGCTGGTGACAACCATAATGGATATTATTACCCTAATGTGTCAGGAACGGCACAGTCGTATAACTATTATCCTATTGCTCACATGAAGCCAGAAGAAGGTTTCGCTGTAGCTGCCGTGGGATTGGGTTATTATGTGGTTGGAGGTTCTAAGGCATTTAGATTTTCACCTGTATGGCCATCGATAGATACGGCATCGACAAAGGATATGGTGAAGAATACGCAGGTTGATATGCTTGCAGTAGACCTTAGCAAAAAACAACTAGACTATGTCCATGATGGCGAACATGCTCCATTGGCAACATTGGACATATATGATGCAGAAAAGCATGGTACATTAAAACATTGTCTCTCGGTATATAATCCAGATAATGATTCAATAGAAGCGGGAACAGATGCGTATGGTCCACGAATAGTAAACTTCGCAAATATACTTAAGTATAACTATATTCCCCTTCCAGAATTGTTGAGTTTGCTTCTTAATACAGCAAAGGATGCATTAGGCTCGCCAGTAGAAATAGAATGGGCGGTTGACCTTAATCCGGATGAACGTAATGGTTTGCCTTCGTTTTATCTGCTGCAGATGAAACCTATAATAACGGAACTTCAAAGTTCGTCCGTTATTGTTGAACGTCCTTCTGATGATAAAGCCATATTATATACAGAGCAGAGTCTCGGTAATGGAGATTTGCAGGGAATTACTGATATAATTTATGCAGATCCAGACTTGTTTGACAAGATGGAGACAGAAGAAATGGCAAAGGAGATAGATGCATTGAATGCAAAGATGCTTGCGGCAGATCAACATTTTGTGTTGATAGGCGCAGGCCGATGGGGTACACGTGATAGATTTATTGGAATCCCAGTTCAGTGGTCGCAAATATCGATGGCGAAGGTTATTGTGGAGATGAGTTTGCCCGGTTTCCCTCTCGATTCATCATTGGGATCGCATTTCTTCCATAATGTTACATCGATGAATATAGGCTATCTAAGTGTTCAAGATTCATCGGATAGTTGTTTTATTAACTGGAATAATATCCGTAATCTGGAAGTTGTCGAAGAAACTAAGTATTTTAAGCATGTGCGTGCTCCACGTCCATTGTCTATTAGGATGAATGGAAAGAAACGTCTTGCTGCCATTTCTATGACATCAGAAGATGATGGAGATGATTATTAAGGTTGTTAACGGTACGGACATATAACAGAAAAGGCCATCCCAATCGGAATGGCCTTTTTTAGTTTAATGACAACGGTTAACTCTGATGATTGATGCAGATGCCCTGCAGGTACCACTGATAAAGACGATGTATTCCTTCATCAATCTCTATCTTATGATGCCAACCAAGCGAGTGGAGTTTTGATACGTCTGTCAATTTTCTCATCGTGCCGTCAGGCTTTGTGCGGTCCCATCTAAGTTCACCCTTAAAGCCGATTTCTGCCATGATTTTTTCGGCACATTCTTTTGTAGAAAGTTCCTTGCCTGTGCCTACGTTGATATGACAATTTCTTATTTCTGTAATGCCATCGGCATTTTTTACACTGTTCTTGTATGTGTCTTTGAAGTCGACATTCAGAAGAACGTGGACGCTAGCATCTGCCATCTCTTCGCTCCAAAGGAATTCACGAAGTGGTGCACCTGTACCCCAAAGAGTTACTGCTTCGGGAGTTATGCCATAGAATGATAGTACTTTGAGAATATCTTCTTCTGTTGACTTCTCGTTGACAACAACTTTGACTCCATCGATGACCTTAGATACAGGTCGAAGACCGATGTCTTTGCGGACTGCATCCCAATTGCCTTCGTTTAGACATTTTGCGAGATGAATCTTACGGATCATTGCTGGCAAAACATGGCTGTTTTCGAGGTGGAAGTTGTCGTTTGGTCCATAGAGGTTTGTTGGCATGACGGCAATGTAGTTTGTGCCGTATTGTAAGTTGAAACTCTCGCACATCTTGAGACCTGCAATTTTCGCTATAGCATAAGGCTCATTGGTGTATTCGAGAGCAGAAGTCAGAAGGCAATCTTCTTGCATTGGCTGTTGTGCATCACGTGGATATATACAAGTTGAGCCAAGGAAGAGAAGTTTCTTTACTCCATGTTTCCAACTCTCACCGATAACATTCTGCTGTATTTGGAGATTCTCGTAGATGAAATCGGCACGATACTGAAGGTTTGCCATGATGCCACCGACATGAGCGGCAGCAAGAACTACTGCGTCGGGTTTTTCTTCATCGAAAAACTTTTTGACTGCAGCGCCATCGAGTAAGTCAAGTTCCTTGTGGCTACGGCCAACAAGGTTGTTGTAGCCTCTTGACTTTAGGTTGTTCCATATTGCGGAGCCAACGAGACCGTTGTGTCCGGCAATGTATATTTTACTATTCTTATCCATATTAGAAATAATGAATAATGGTCGTATTGTTTATTTTACGATGCCTTTTTCGAGGAATTCAGCAAGGTTTGTACGTACCTTTTCACCAGCCTTTTCTACGGCTACTTTAGCCATGTCGTTGTCGACCATAATCTTGACGAGTTCTTCGAAAGAAGTCTTAGATGGGTTCCATCCGAGCTGTGCTTTAGCCTTTGTTGGGTCGCCCCAGAGATTTACGACGTCGGTAGGACGATAGAAGTCTTCGCTAACTTCGACGAGTGCTTTCCCTACAAGGTGTTCAGGACCAGATGTACAGTAGCCCTTCTCGTCCATGCCTTCACCGCGGAATTCGAGTTCGATGCCAGCGTAGTGGAAGGCAAGTTGTGCGAATTCGCGAACGGAATGCTGAACGCCTGTTGCGATGACGAAGTCTTCTGGCTTCTTGTTCTGGAGAATGAGCCACATACACTCAACATAATCCTTGGCATAACCCCAGTCGCGGAGAGACGAGAGATTGCCGAGGAAAAGTTTTTCCTGCTTGCCCTGAGCAATACGTGCTGCAGCGAGAGTAATCTTACGTGTGACGAATGTTTCACCACGACGCTCTGATTCATGATTGAAGAGGATGCCTGAGCAGCAGAACATGTTGTATGCCTCGCGATATTCCTTTACAATCCAGAATCCATAGAGCTTAGCGACTGCGTAAGGTGAGTATGGGTGGAACGGAGTGTTCTCGTTCTGAGGAACTTCTTCGACCTTACCATAAAGTTCGGAAGTGGAAGCCTGATATATCTTACATGTCTGCTCGAGGTGGCAGGCACGAACAGCTTCAAGAACGCGGAGAACACCAGTGGCATCGACATCGGCTGTGAATTCAGGAGAGTCGAAGCTTACCTGAACATGGCTTTGTGCTGCGAGGTTATATATTTCTGTTGGGCGAACAGTATCAACTACTTTGACGAGTGACATTGAGTCACCAAGGTCGGCATAATGAAGATGGAAGTGTGGTTGTCCCTCGATGTGGGCAATACGCTCACGATAATCGACAGAAGATCGGCGGATTATGCCGTGAACGTCGTATCCTTTAGCGAGAAGGAATTCTGCAAGGTATGAACCATCCTGGCCTGTGATACCAGTTATAAGAGCAATGTTCTGCATGTTGTTATATATTTATTATTATTTTTTTAGCGTAAGTAGGAGCGGAATGCTCCTGGCATAAAGTTGATGTCATATTTGCCATTGCTGCCTATCAGTACCATTACGTCGAAGCGACACTCTTGTGTGATGTGTTTCGCCTTTATATAGTATGAAGCTGCTGATAGCAAATTCTGCATCTTTGTTCTTGAGATGAGGTCTTCGATTCTCTGTGGTGGAGTTTTGCGTGTCTTGACCTCGATGAAGGCGACGTATTGACCATCGACGGCAATAATGTCGACCTCCTTGTGTCCGACTCTCCAGTTCCTGTCGAGGATTTTAAGCCCTTTGGAAACAAGGAAGTTGACGGCGGCTTCTTCGCCAGCCATTCCTTTCTCGATTGTGTTTTCGTCGTCTTGACGCATGTTTCAATGTTTTCTCCTGTCTCGGATCCACTCGGCCAATTCTGGCCATTTCCTAATCAGTCGCAAATGCATGGAAGCTAATCCGTAGTCGTAGACATCTTGCATTGTCCTCATTGCTGTGGTGTAAAGCCAGGACATGTCGAATGACGGCTCTAAGCCAACATTTTTGAGGTAGTGAAACCTTTCTTGAATCTCCCTGACTTCGGCGAGGAGGGTTTGGCCATGTGAAACAAATTCTGTTTCTAAATTGGCTTGGACATCAATGTCGCCTTGACTCTCTGCCTCGGAAATATGTGATGCCAGTGCAAGGAGGTGTTCCCTTTGGCTCTCGATAGCTTGCTGCTTCTTGATGAGATGATTGTAGTAGTGCGCCATTGGGCCCTATTCAATATCCATGGTGAGCAGGTCGTAGAGGCTGAGCCCCATGAAGGCTGACTCGTCGGACGGATTGTCGAGAAGTTTGAGGAAAATGTCTTCGGTTAGGGCGGGTTGTCTGGCAAGAAGTGGAATATGACAATTCTTGATGATAGAACTTCTGATGCCTTCGACCTTGGTGGTCATATCATCGTAATCCTTTTTGCTCCAAGCTCTAGATAGTACTAGGTCTTTCATCGCTTCAAAAGCGATAGTAAATCCCTCGTCTGTATCGCTGGAAATGCCATCGGAATGTTCGTAGACACTTGTTGGCATGAAGCTAAAGGATTTGTTGATTTGTGACCTTTGCCTATGGCTTCGCCACAGTCGGTCACATGTGCTAAATGACATGTGCGACAGGACTAAAACCGTAGGAAACATGACAAAATGAAATTCATTTGTCTTTATCTTCGCAAAAATAAATATATTTTTTGGGAAAACAGAGCGAACATGCTGATTTTCTTTGTGGTTTTAAGCATGTTAGTAGTTTGGTGAAAGCGTTATTTGCGTTTAGCCATGAATTTGCAGTATCTTCGTATTAGAATTCGGGTGATGAAATTGTTGTGATTAGCCCATAGGTTGGCAAGGAAAAATCCGGTTGGTAAATGGAGTTCCTTCATTTTCTGGATCAGAATGTTGCGTGCGAAATCGTAGTCGCTAGAAGGATTGTAGCGAGTGACGAGTGCGGTGGTGTATTTGAAGACTTGAAGTTGTTGTTGAGGGCTGTCGATGTTTTGTGATATTTCACGGAGTATGATGCCCCAATGTTGTTCGCTTTGGGCTTTGCTTGATGCCTTCATGATGGACTCGTTGTTACGTTGGTGAATATATGTCACATCGTGGACGAAGGCAATGCTTTGCATTCTCTTGACAGCGAAAAACATCCAATGCTGGTCTTCATGGATTATTCCTTCCTTGAACCATAAGGAGTTGTCTTCAATGAATTGTCGACGAATTAGTTTGTTCCATGCGTTGACAGGAAGTCCGTTGTTGATTTTGTAGAACTGCTGGCGAATCCAGTTGTTGTCGGCAACAAAAGTTGTGGAGTTAAACTGTTTAATAGAATAGAAAGGATCGTCGACAGGAATGGTGAGTGTAGCTCCTTGTACGACATCGACATTGGGATGGCAGTTTGCTGCGTCGGTCAGCAATTGAATGCATGATGGAGTTATCTCGTCATCGCTGTCGAGGTAATACACATAGTCGCCTGAAGATGCTTTTGTTCCTGTATTTCGGGCTGCAGAAAGTCCTCCGTTTTTCTCGTGATGGATGATTTTGAAAGCAAAGGGTCCGTTGTAGGAATCGATGATGCGTTGAGCAATTGCGATGCTGTTGTCGTTACCACAATCGTCGACAACGATACATTCGAGAGAACCGGTGAAAGTTTGCTGCATCACCGAAGAGAGACATTTTTCGATGTATTGCTCTACATTATATACTGGAATGATGACAGAAATTTTCATATTCTGCCTCCTTTCATGATTATGCCATCTGTGTCGGCTAACCAAGTGTTATAGTAGGCGCTGTTTTTGCCGTAGTTGTTGTCGAAGAAAGTGAACTTTTTGTCGAGCAATACGGATAGAATAGCGACATGTAGTCTGGTTGTGAAAATGTTTTTATATTGGCTTATGAAAGCGGCTCCTCTCTTGACGAGAGATGGTCGAAGCCAACGGTTGGCGTACCAATCGATAAGTGAAGACGGAATGATGGATTTAAGCATCAGCATCTTGAGGAAAAGCCAAACGATAAATCCACGATGCTTGTAGGAAGGCCAGTCTTCACGTTCTGTAATGCGTTGTGAATCTATATGTTCCTCGTAGTTGATATCGGCTCGTTCATGGTCGTAGCGGACGAGTAGAAGGTCGACGTCGCGTTCTGGAATTTGATGGGCTTTGAGATGTTCGGTGTTGATGCAGAAAGCCATGTCGGGCACGAGGAGGAGAGTATTTTTGACATACTTCTTGAGAGTGTCGTAGCTTACCTTATCGCGGGCGCAGACTGTGAGATTCTTGTGGCGGGCCATGCGTTCTGCGTCAATTTTGAGTTGGTTTTCGTCGTTATAGAAAACGGTCTGAGGAAGGAAGACGATGCGGTTGTCGGGATACATCTCGAGAATCTTCATTCGGAACTCATGGTGATGTGGCCACACGTCGCCAAAATTGCCACCTCCATGCATGAAGATTGTGACATCGGAAGATATTTGGGGCGCTTTGAATGTGTCCTTTGAGGCCTTGTAGAGACAACGATGAGGAATGTCGCGAAGGAAATATTCGGTGCCTTCCCAAATGAGAATATCGCCGATATTCTGGTGATATGGACAGTCGAGATAGATGTAGTCGTGGTCGGTAAACGGACTGAGGGACTTGTAGATAAGTCCTTTCAGATAGTTGGTTGTAGTCGTCATGTCCATAGTTCCGTCGTCGTTATCTTTGTGAATTGTTTTTGTTGAGAAGCATCTGTCTCTCCGCTTTTGTCATGCCTGCAAACCAGATGAGAGGCAATGAGCAGAGGAGAGATGCTGAGGTGGTGGCGATGATGTGCCATATATTGTCTAGCGAAGCAAGGAAATGAGCTGCGACGCCAGTTAGGAATGTTGTTGTGATGATGATTAAGATGCTGCGTAGTAGAACGTCAGACAACCATTCGCGGATGCTGAGTGCGGAGAAGTATCGTTTGGCAAAAGCTATTCGTGCAGCGAGAAGAGCGATGCTGACAATGCATCTGACGGCAACGATGCTCCACGGATCGGCTCCGAGAGCGAAGGCAATCCATCCGCCGAAGAAATTCATGGAATAGACTAATGAAATACAAATCTGGTAAACCTTTATATCCTTGCGTGCTCCGACTAGCATCCAGAATGGAGCGGACATTCCATCGATGTATTGTGCGATGAGAGTGAGGATGCAGAATTCAGGTGTGTAGAGTGAATATTCACCGATATAGATTTCGAGGACCTTGTCGATTTCGAAAATTATTGGAACCAGAAAAATGACAACCAGATAGCTTGCCATTTTGGATGACAAGATGATGAGGTGTTTGAGGTAGGTCCATTCCTGTGTTGCGTAGGACTTGACAATTTGAGGGTTGAACGCAGCCTGAAAATTGGAGACAAAAGCATAGACGGCATTGGTGATAGAATTGCTGAGTCCCATTGCAGCATTGAGTGTGACGCCGAAATAGTTGTTGACCAGCATGCTAGCTCCTTGGTTGGTTCCGACAACAGCTGCCTGGCCAGTAAGACTCCATCCCATGTATCCAAATACATCGCGAAGAAGTTTGGGCTCGTGTGGGAAAGACCATCTGCAGATGGCGAAGGTGCATGTTGCATAGATGCGGTACATGAGCATGTTGGCAAGTTTGGCGGCAAAGACCAGCCATGCGTAGATGATGAGTTTGTCGCCATCGATGAATTCGACTGCGAAGACTACGCCAAGATTTAGAAGTGCCTCGATAATAGAGAGATAGGCGTAGATGGTCATTCTCTCGTAGGCGAGAATAACAGTATTGTAGGGTGATTGGAGAATGCCAATCACGGCAGTTGCTACAGACAGTTGGTAGACAATGTTGGTTGCTGTTTCGCAGCCAGGTGGAATGTTGAGAAGATGGTTTACGCACCAAAGTCCGACAGATTCGGCAAGAAGGAGGACGATGGCGGCTACAATCAGGTGAGCTTCGACACATACTCCGAACATTGTACGTCCGCTTTCGTAGTCGCCCTTTGCGATTTCGGTTGTAATATACCGTTTGACAGCTTGAGCGAGACCATTGTTGAGGAACGAGAAGAAGACGATGATTACTCCGGCGATATTGTAGATGCCGTAGTTTTGTTCGCCGAGAGTGTTGTAGACAACTCTGACGGTATAGAGTGAGACGACCATCAAGATAGCCATCCTGATGTACATGTAGACAGTGTTTTTAACAATCCTCCGGCTTTTGTCGGTAGCGGAATCTGTCGATATGTTATTGGTGATCGTCATTGAAAAAATTAGTAGTTGCAAAGATAGGTATTAATAATTAATTAAAAAAGGAAAATAATATTTAGTCAAAGCTGGTAGAGTTGGGTCGGCTAATCCTACGGTATGGTTACGGTATCCCTATCTGAAAAGTAGGGTGAGAATATTACGAGAGTACGTGTTTCGTGAATGTGAAAAAAGATGAATGGGGAAGGTTTGTTGTTTATGTCCTATATAATAATTATATTTGCATACTTTTGTGGTCGGTGTATAATGACTGTGAAAAAGTGACGATATGGAGATGTATATTACTATAGCGATATTAGTATTAGCGACGGTGTTCTTTGTCAATGGCAAGGTGCGTTCGGATGTGGTTTCGTTGTGTGCGATGCTTGCGTTGATGTTGTTTGGAATAGTGACGCCAGAAGAGGCTCTGTCGGGTTTTTCGAATCCGGTGGTGGTGATGATGATAGGCTTGTTTGTCGTGGGTGGTGCGATATTCCAGACTGGTTTGGCGAAGTCGATAAGTTCGAGTATATTGGGCTTGGCAGGTACGAGTGAGAACAGGTTGTTTTTCCTGGTGATGCTGGTGACGTCGTTTTTTGGTGCGTTTGTGTCGAATACGGGAACTGTGGCGGTGATGCTTCCGATAATAGTTTCGTTGGCTCATGGTGCAGGGATGTCGCCTTCGAGATTGCTGATGCCGTTGGCGTTTGCTAGTTCGATGGGTGGTATGATGACATTGCTTGGTACGCCTCCGAACCTTATTATATCGTCGACGTTGGAGAGTGCAGGACGTCCGGCTCTTGGTTTCTTTTCGTTTTTGCCTTCGGGACTTGTCTGCGTGGCAGTTGGTACGTTGGTGTTGTGGCCGTTGAGCAAGTGGTTCTTGTCGAAAGACGTTGAAGCATCGGCAGGAAAGAAGACCAGTGGCAAGTCGCCTTCGCAGCTTATACAGGAATATGGTTTGGCGGACAATCTGTTTCGTCTGCGAGTGCCAAGTCGTTCGACAGCCATTGGGAAGACATTTGCCCAGCTTGGTTTGAGAAGCAAGTATAGTGTCAATATATTGGAGTTGCGTCGAGGTGATGCCAAGCATAACAGATTCCTGAAGACGATATCGCAGTTTGTTGCATCGGCGGACATGAAAGTGTCGCATGGTGACATATTATATGTGTCGGGCAGAATATTGTCGGTCAATGCGATGGCGGACGACCTGAAGCTTGAGTTGCTTGACCAGCATGAGGCGGAGGTGACATCGGGAGCTGGTCAGATGATGGACTTCTATGACATAGGAATTGCCGAGATATTGATAATGCCTAGTTCGTCGTTTATAAACAAGAATATCAAGGAAGCAGGATTCAGAGACAAGTTTGATGTCAATGTTCTTGGCATACGAAGGAAGGGTGAATATATACTGCATGAACTTGGTGATGAGTTGATACATGATGGTGACGTACTGCTTGTGCAGGGAACGTGGTCGAACATTACGCGACTGACAAAGGAGTCAATAAACTGGATTGTGCTGGGTCAGCCACAGAGTTTTGCGGCGAATGTGACGTTGGATTATAAAGCTCCGCTTGTTGGATTCATCATGATAGCGATGGTTGCAGCGATGGTGTTTGACTTTATTCCAATAGCTCCGGTGACGGCTGTGATAGCGGCTGCTCTGATAATGGTGTTGACGGGTTGCTTCAGGAACGTGTCGGCAGCATACAAGACGATAAACTGGGAGAGTATAATGCTGATAGGTGGCATGATGCCTATGTCGATAGCGTTGGAGAAGACAGGAACGAGCCAGATGATATCGGAGGCGCTTGTGGGTTCGTTAGGAAGCATGGGTCCGATGGCTTTGATGGCGGGAATATATCTGACCACATCGTTGATGACGATGTTTATCTCGAATACGGCGACAGCGGTGCTTTTGGCTCCGATAGCCTTGCAGAGTGCTCAGCAGCTTGGAGTTGGTCCTGAGCCATTCTTGTTTGCGGTGAGCATTGGTGCGTCGATGTGTTTTGCATCGCCATTCTCGACACCGCCTAATGCACTCGTGATGCCGGCGGGTCAGTATACATTTATGGACTACATAAAAGTGGGTCTGCCACTTCAGGTGATAATGGGTATTGTGATGGTGCTGATATTGCCTCTGATATTCCCATTCTCGTAGAGTGTAGATGGACGGGATTAAAAACGATAATATTAAACACACTTATAAAAAGTTAGAATCATGGTAAAAGTAATAGCTACAAAAGAAGCTCCTGCAGCAGTAGGAACATACAGCCAGGCAATTAGTGCAAATGGAATGTTGTTTGTGAGTGGTCAGTTGGGTTTGAATCCTCAGACTGGTGCATTTGCTGGTGAGGACTTCAAGAGTCAGGCAGAGCAGTCGTTGAAGAATATCGGTGCGATATTGAAGTCGGAAGGTCTGACATTTGCGAATGTTGTGAAAGTGTCGGTGTTCCTCGATAATATAAATGACTTTGCGGCACTTAATGAAGTATATGCCAAGTATTTTGTAGAGCCATATCCAGCACGTTCGGCAGTAGCAGTAAAGTCGCTTCCGAAAGGTGGATTGGTAGAGATAGAAGTGATTGCGGCATACTAACATAGAAAAACAGGAACCGGATGTCGGAGAAGACGAAGATAGATTGTGGACTCGTGCTTGAGGGTGGTGGTATGCGAGGCATATATACCGCAGGAGTGCTTGATGCGTGGATGGACTATGATGTGTGGTTCAGCTATGTGATAGGTACGTCGGCAGGTGCGACGTCGGGCATAAGTTATCTGTCGAGACAGAAGGGAAGAACGCGATTTTGTGACGTTGATCTGCTGAAGATACACAACTACATAAACATGCGCTCGTTTATAGCTGGGCGAGGGATAATCGACATGGATTATCTGTTCAAGACATTCCCGGACGACATATATCCGTTTGACTTTGCTGCGTACAAGGAGAGTGGAGCCAGAGCGATAATGGTAGCGAGTGATGCGGAGACAGGTAAAGCTGTGTACTTGGAGAACTATGACGACATAGAGAAATTCACAAAGATGGCGAGAGCATCGTGCAGTCTGCCGATAATGTGTCCGATGGGCAATGTAGAAGGGAGATGGATGGTGGATGGTGGAGTTTCGGACTCGATACCGTTTGAGAAAGCTCTTGCAGACGGGTGTGAGCGAGTTGTTGTAGTGCTGACAAAAGAAGTGGGATACAGGAAAGAGGCAGGAGTGAAGAAATTGCCATCGTTTATATATAGAAAATATCCGGCATTGCGTGATGCTTTAAGCAGACGTAATGATGAATATAATGCTCAGCTTGACCGACTGGAAAAAGCTGTGCGTGACGGGCGTGCCATGGTGATACAGCCACAGGATGGATGTGGAGTTGGAAGAACGACAGATGACATTGCCAAGTTGGATGCCTTGTATGACCATGGATATGGCATGGCTATAGAAAACATAGAAAAAGTGCGTGACTTTGCGTTGGGGAGATGAGGATGGAAAACAAGACGATAGACATATATAGTGCTTCGGCGGGATCGGGAAAGACGTATACGATAGCTATGCGTTTTATAGACATGCTGGTGGACAATCCTCACAACTATCAGCATATCCTTGCTGTGACCTTTACGAACAAGGCGACAGCGGAGATGAAGGAACGAATAGTGTCGGACCTGTTTGCCATAACATATAAAGGTGATGACATAAAGCTGAACAAAAAGAAGCATGAACTTATAGAGCGTCAGAATCAATGCAGGGCGAAGACGGGGAAGCCTGAAATGGCAGCAGAAGAGATTGAGAAACGATGCAAGACAGCGCTCAGCCTGATGCTCAACGACTATGGTCAGTTTAGTGTGTCGACAATAGATAGTTTTGTTCAGCGAGTGATAAGAGCCTTTGCCTTTGAAGCGGGATTGTCATCGAACTATGGAGTGGAGCTGGATAGTGACATGGTGCTGAGCGAGTCGATGGACATGCTGATGAAAGACTTGGGAACGGACGAAGACTTGAAGAAATGGGTGTTGGAATTTGTTCACTCGACGATGGAGGAAGACGGAAAGTGGAATGTAGAGGGAAGAATAGGTGGCCTGGCCAAGATGATAATGACCGACGAAGGACGAAACTTTGTCAATGAATTGTCGGGCAGAGACAGAAAAGACATCGAGAGTCTGAAAAACGAAACAGCTGTCATCATGAAGCAGGTGAAGCAGGACTTGGTAAGTGCTGTGGCAATGGCGAAGAGAGATAGCGAGCGGTTCATGGATTCGGTGAAGGGAGTATTTAAAAGCATAATAGAGAACTACGATAAAGACGATGGTAAGGGAGATGCGTTGGTGAAGTACGCCTTGATGGACGATACGGCCCAAGATCGACTTGAGAAAATAGTGGAGCTGAGTACTGACCCAAGTGGAATGATAAAAAAGACGGGAAAGAATCCACCGAGTGAAGAAGAAGCGTTGAAAGCTGCGATGCCGATATGCAGATTTGTTGAGAATGATGGATTCAAGCGTTATCATACAGCAAGACTTATCAGACGTCAGATATATGTCATAGGCATCATGGCGGACATCGCCCGAAAGATATCAGAATGGGCGAAAGAACATAACGTCATGCCAATGTCGGATAGTAATGAATTGCTGAGAGCATTGGTAGGAAATACTGATGTTCCATTCATATATGAGAAGATAGGTTCGCGCTATAACAATATAATGATAGATGAATTTCAGGACACGTCGAAGACGCAGTGGGGCAACTTCCGTCCGCTGGTCAAGAACAGTACGGACCTGAATTCGAAAAGCATGTTGGTGGGAGACACCAAGCAGGCTATATACAGATGGCGAAATACGGACTGGCACATATTGGCAAACATGGACGACCAGGAAGCAGAGCCAGAATTGTCGTCGGCAGTAAACAAAGTGCCGCTAGACACCAATTGGCGAAGTCTGGCGAATGTGATACGCTTTAATAATGCCATATTTTCGGGCATGAAAAAGTGTGTAGGCAGTTATCTGGGAGGTTTGAGGAAATCTGAGGAGATGGATGGTGACGTCAAATCGGTGTATGGCAACTTTTACCAGAAGATAGCGTCTAAAAACTTGGACAAAGGTGGTTTCGCTCAATTGCGACTATTTAGGGATATAGAAGTTGAAAAGACAGACAGCAAGGGGAAGAAGGTGACGAAGCAGAATAAAGTGGACATCAAGCCGTATACATTGACAGATATGGTTGGTGTGATAGAGATGCTGCATAGGGAAAAGGGATACAAATATGGTGAGATGTGTGTGCTTGTCAGGAAGAATAAAGAAGGTGGGCGAGTGATAGATGCGTTGTCGAGTGCTGGCATAGCATCAGTGTCGACAGATTCGCTGTCGTTGATGAGTTCGCCGGTGATATGTGGAATCATGTCGGCATTGAAGTATATCTCAGACCCATACGACAAGTCATCGTTGATATCATTGTTGGCAGTAGTAGACCGCAAGGGGAAAAGCATAAACGAGTATTGGCATAGTGAGGAAGTAGACGTAGACTATCAGATGTCGCTGAGCACGAGATTGAAATCATTGTCGGGAATGGGACTTCTGGAGATGGTGGAGATGATAGTGTCGGAATTTATACGTCAGGACCTTGTTGATACGGACTTTATATTTGTAGAAGCCTTGCTTGACAAAGTGAGGAGTTATATAACGAAATATCACGTCAACTTGTCGGACTTCATAGAGTATATGGATAAGGCAGGTGGTGGTTTGTCGGTTGTGGCTCCAGAGAACGATAACGCTGTAAACGTGATGTCGATTCACAAATCGAAAGGTTTGGAATTCAAAGTTATATTGATGCCATTTGCGGATTGGGAGATAGTGGACAGCCGAAAGAGTTCGATGGTATGGGCGTCGACAGATATGATACCAGACCAAGGACTGAAAACATTGAAGCGAGTGCCAGTTGCTGGGTCGTCGGAATTGTCGAAGACATATTTTGACGGTGACTATATAGATGAGCAATGTCTGCTGAACATAGATAGCCTAAATCTTCAATATGTGGCCCAGACAAGAGCCAAAGGTGTGCTGGTGATGTGGGGCAAGATGTCGCATGAGAACAAGAGTAACACACCCGTGGACTATATATGCTCATTGCTAGGATTTGAGAAAGAAGAGAGTCTGAGTGGTCAGAAAGAAGTTGAGCTTACGACAGAATGGGAGGAAGACGGAGTTGTGAAAACGGAAAAAGTGACACTCAGCAAATCATGGAACAGGTATAGGTTGACGGAAGAAGGGTCAGAAGCAGAAATAGTGACAACAAACGATGAAAGTGCAGCATCGGAAGAGGGAGATGAAAGTGAAGAGTCGAAGATTGTGGAACTGTATAGATATACCTTGGGCGAGATACCAGACTCGAAAGTAATGGATGAAAAAGAAGCTGGTGAGTCGGGTAGCGGAACGCATTCGGAAGTGATAAAGAAATATAAGATACACAAGTGGCAGAGCGTCAAAGTCAACGTGCCAGTAGAGAAAGAAGACGACAGTAGTGCGAGAGGAACAATGTGGCATGACGTGATGGCTAGTGTGATGACAAAGGATGACATTGAGAGTGCCTTTGCCAATGCAGTATCGGACGGAGAAGTGACAGAAAAGGAATCAAAACAGATGAGTAGTTACATACTCAGAGAGATAGAAACGACAAAAGCCAAAGAGTGGTTTGATGTAGCTTCAGATAGCATATACAATGAATTGTCGCTGATAGACAAAGCATGTATGAAACGTCCGGACAGGGTAGTGATAGATTCGATGAATCGAGTGACAGTAGTAGACTATAAGTTTGGTGAAGCGAAAAAGGCACATCAGAGGCAAGTAGAAAAATATATAGAACTATTGAAGAAGGCAGGCTATACAGATGTGCATGGTTATCTGTGGTATTTGGATGAGTCGGCAATGAATAGTTCGGAGATAAAAGAAGTAGAATAAAAAAAGCGAAGTCGCGACAGACATAAAGATATGGAAAGGACATTTGACAAAGAGATACATCTTGCTCCGCTTCAAGGTTTCACGGATACGACATTCCGTCGCCTTTTTGCGGAATACTATGGTGGAGTAGATTATTGCTACACGCCATTTATACGCATAGAGAGAGGAGAAATAAGAAGGCGTGACATAAAGGAATTGGAAGCTGATGAACTGGAAAATCTTGTTCCACAGATATTGCCAGCGAATGGCGAAGAAGTGAAGATATTGAGTGAAGAAATAGTCGCTCATGGATACAAGAGGATAGATATCAACATGGGTTGTCCATTCCCACCGATAGCAGCGCATGGCAAGGGATGTGTACTATTTAATTATCCTGAAAGAATAGAAGATATATTGAAGACAGCGGCGGAGTTGTCTGATATAGAATATTCAATCAAGATACGATTGGGGTTTGCCGACTGTTCGCAATGGAAAGAAGTGATAGATGTGATAAATGAAACGCCATTGCGCCATGTTGCAGTACACCCAAGGTATGGCAAGCAGCAATATAAAGGAGAGTGTGACAAAGACGCATTCGGTGAGTTTATGGAAGCATCGAAGCATAAAGTCATATACAATGGCGAATTGAAAACCGTTGATGATGTAGATGACATAGTAAAGCAGTTCCCTCAAGTGGCGGGCGTAATGCTTGGCCGTGGAATATTGGCAGACATGTCATTGGCAAGGGAATTGCGTGGCGGACAGAAACTGGACACGAACAACTTCCGCAGATATCATGCAGAATTGGCAGATACTCATGCACAGAAAATGAGTGGAGATAATCAGGTGTTGGGTAAGCTAAAACCATATTGGGAATATCTGTATCCAGAAGCTCCACACAGATTGCACAAGAACATTCAGAAAGCCAAGTCGTTGGACTTGTATTTGGCAGCGGTGTCAGCACTTCTTCATGCAGTAGATCATCCATCGTCAAATGAATAGGATAGTAGAACAGCAGAAATAGAGAAACAAAAAATAGATGAAAGATGCATAAGGCAGGATTTGTAAATATAGTAGGAAACCCTAATGTTGGAAAATCAACCCTTTCCAACCTTCTTGTTGGTGAGAGACTGTCAATCATAACCTCAAAAGCCCAGACTACACGTCACAGAATATTTGGAATAGTTAATGGGGAAGATGCGGAAGGCAATGGATATCAGATAGTGTTTTCGGATACGCCAGGAGTATTGAAGCCTAACTACAAATTGCAGGAGTCGATGCTTAACTATTCGCTGGAAGCACTTCAGGATGCCGACGTACTTTTGTATGTTACAGATACAGTAGAGACTCCAGACAAGCATAGCGAGTTCCTTCAGAAAGTGGAGAAAGTGAAATGTCCGGTCATAGTGATAATAAACAAGATAGACCTCATAGACCAGAAGCAGTTGGAGGAGAAGGTAGAGTACTGGCATACGCAAGTGCCTTCGGCAGAGATAGTGCCTGTTTCGGCAATGCATGGCTTCAATGTTAACGGGATAATAGAGCATATCGTATCGTTGTTGCCAGAGGCTGATCCATTCTATGACAAGGAACAGCTCACGGACAAACCTACGCGATTCTTCGTCAATGAGATAATACGTGAGAAGATACTTCTATATTATAAGAAAGAGATTCCGTATTCCGTCGAAGTGGAAGTTGAGGAATTTGTAGAGCAGGAGGACCGAGTAGATATTCGTGCGGTGATTCATGTGGCACGAGATTCTCAGAAAGGCATTATCATAGGACATCAGGGCGTTGCAATCAAGAAGTTGGGTATGCTTGCCCGTCGAGACATCGAGAGATTCCTTGACAAGAAAGTCTTCCTATCATTGTATGTGAAAGTGACCAAAGACTGGCGTGACAAGGAATTTAACTTGAAGCAGTTCGGGTATGATGTAAAATAATGCCTGAAGCCATACTGCTATAAACATATTCGGTATAATCTTTGGATTTGTGAAAAAATGTGTTATATTTGTGATAACTAAATAGACTGAATATGGATGCGTATGTTGTTTGGCTAATCATAGCTATCTTATTTGTCATCTTGGAGATATTTACTCCAGGATTTGCAGTGTTGTGTTTCGGTATAGGTGCTGTTGCTGCGTCGATAGTGTCGTGCTATGCAGGATTGAATGCACAGTTGTTGGCCATGGTCATCGGTACGGCATTGAGCTTTGTGCTTGTTCGTCCGTTTGTCCTTAAAGTTATGTCGAGGAAGGAGAAAGAGATGAAGACCAATGCAGATGCACTTATAGGCCGACGAGGCATAGTGTCGGAGACGATAGACGCGAGTCAGCATAGTGGACGAGTAGCCATCGATGGTGACGATTGGAAGGCAGTTTCGGAAGATGGTAGTCGTATCGAAGCAGGCCAAAGCGTAGAGATTGTAAACAGAGAAAGCTTAATAATAACCGTAAAAAGATAAAGCGTATGGCGTATGTACTAATAGCATTGGTGGGTTTGATATTCATCTATGTGATTAAAGGATTTAAGATAGTCTCTCAGTCGGAGACTATGATAGTCGAGCGACTGGGCCGTTATGACCGAACATTGCCAGCTGGCATCAACATCATTCTGCCAATCATCGAGAGCACAAAGGAGACTGTTATGAGAAGTGCCAATGGTTCAACAAGAATGAGTGCACATATCGACTTGCGCGAGCAGGTATTCGACTTTGACAAGCAGAGTGTCATCACCAAGGATAACGTCATGACGGAGATCAATGCGTTGATATATTTCCAGATTGTCGACCCAGTCAAGTCGGTTTATGAAATCAAGAACCTGCCAATGGCGATCGAGAAGCTCACACAGACAACACTCCGTAACGTGGTAGGTGAACTGGAACTTGATGAGACATTGACATCGCGCGACACAATCAACACCAAGCTCCGTACTGTTCTCGACGAGGCAACAAACAAATGGGGCGTTAAGGTGAACCGCGTAGAGCTACAGGACATTACACCTCCCGACAGCATACGTTTCGCCATGGAGAAGCAGATGCAGGCCGAGCGAGACCGAAGAGCAGAGATACTCAAGGCCGAAGGCGAAAAGCAGTCGGCTATATTGAAGTCGGAAGGCGAGAAATCATCAGAGATCAACGCAGCAGAGGCAGAACGTCAGGCCAAGATACTCAAAGCTCAGGGTGAAGCAGAGGCTAAAGTGCTTGAAGCAGAGGCACAAGCCAAGGCACAGATAATGCAGGCAGAAGCAGAGGCCAAGGCATTGAAGATGATTGCAGAGGCGGTAGCTTCACAGGGTGGTGACCCAGCTAATTACATGCTTGCAGTAAAGTATATCGACGGACTGAAGGAGATGGTAAGCGGCAAGGACAACAAGACCGTCTACCTCCCTTATGAGGCGACAGGCGTATTGAGTTCACTCGGCGGCATAAAGGACATGTTCAAAGAGAAGTGATTTGAACGATTAGGATAACGCAGGGTGACAAGAGACGGAAACAGAACTTGCCACCCTGATTTTTTTTAAACATGGATTATGAATAAAGAATATGTGTCTCTATGATAAGTTATTTCCCTCTGCTTGTGTAAAGTGCTCTAAATAGAAGAGATTATGATTGCGAAAATATTATTTGTTCTTATTCTAATATTTGTATTCGTGTTGGTATACAATCTTCCAGAAGCACACTTTGGATGGTGGCGACCAGTAATGCAGGCTCCACAAAAAGATGCAAATGGCGAGAAAAACAAAATGAACAGCATCGGATTTTGGGGCAAGTTGGTTGTTGCCATAGTATGGTATGCAGTTTTTCGTCTGTTTACGGCATTCGCCTTCAAATATTTCGGCATGTCATTCCCCAATTCCTCTGCATTAGGTTTCATTGTGGCATGTGTCATGTCTTTTGTGGTATATGGATGTTGGTTGGGAAAGAAAAACGGGAAAATCTGAGGACATGAGATACTCATTACATCATGCACGATTCTTTTGACGACTTAAAATAGAGAGTTATATGGATAAATTACAATACAAGGGATATACATGTTTGCTTTCCCATTCGAAAAATTCGGAGAGATTGTGTGGTGTCATTTATGCTCCGGGGAAAACTGATGTCCCTATTGACGACGTTCAGATTGCCGGAAAGGATATAAACGAGATTAATGACATATTTGTCTCAAAAATAGACTTTTTGATTCACCAAGCAGACTTTCAGTCCAAACTTGAGAAATGGAAATCAGAAATAGATTATCTTTCTGTAGCTGCTGTGATGAACATTCTTCCTGATGTTTTCGAAAGACGGATAAAGAATGGCGAATTCGACAACAGTCTATTGCAAGGTGTCGTCGGCCACGATTATGTTGTCCCTCTATATTATGTCACGAAAGCATGGGACTTGATCATGAGGATGTCAACTGATGATGGATTGTTTTATCTGTCTATATCTGATTCAGATAATGAAGACCCGGATTTTAATTATAGAACAAGACTGCAGGCTATTGAAGAAAATGAAAGAATGAAGACTCTATGGAAATGTTATTTCAATATTGATATAGATGCTCTAGAGGTCGATTTTCTGCAATATAATATGCATATGCCACCTAATGTCTCTGAACATGATAGCTGGATATACTTTTGCGATTCTCCCAATGGAATGGACGAATGGATAACTGATTTCGTGTTTTTCCCATCTGAGGACTGGATTTTACATGATGCAGTTTCTTCGCTAATGGAGTTGGCTGCAATGGTAACCCAAGACAATGATTTCGGTAAATGATTTTTACCAGTATTATGTTCCGTTACAATTAAGTATAAACTATATACATCATGAATAGCGACAGAATAATAAAAGTTCTCGAATGGCGTCCGCAGATATCGGTCAGTTCGGACAATACATACGATCCGGATGACAGGAAGGATCTGGAGGAATGCATGCTGGACGTGTTCAGACAGTTTTGCGAATTCAAGAAGAAGAAATACAACCTGACGCTCAGTACATCACTCGACACACAGGAGCTGGGGGATATGGATGTGGCTATACTGATTTGTTCGATAGAAAAAGCCTTTGGAGTCGAAATACCGCATGATGAATTGGCAAGTATGGATACCTTCAATGACATTGCAACTTATATAAACGACTATCACAAAAACAAAACGTTTGTGATAAACATAAAAACCAAAGAAGACAAGAAAAAAGAGCAACAGTCACAAAAGCCTTGTCAGATCGAAACAGGTATAGGATGCTGGGGGGTATTTGTTCTTGGTTTCGCATGGTTAGCAATTATAATGATATTTTACGTCCTGGAAGAATGTTTCGTAACAGATTCTGAATATCTTACATTGACAGGATTTGCCTGTTCGTTAATAGGCGTGTTTCTATTATATGGGCATTTAAAACGGATATGCATTAAAAATAAGGGGAATCAAATTGTTATCACATCTCAACAGCAGTTTTGGGTAAAAGGAATAGCGAAAATAATCATTGTTATTTTTTCATGGCTGTTGCCTGTTTGTATCTCTTTTTGCGTGTTGACGTTTCTACATTTGCCAGAGCATTTTTGGGGCCTGAGTTTTTGTGTAGGAGCATTAACTTCCTATCTTGTATATTTGTTCATTGAACGCAAAAAGGGGAATGATTTGAACGATATATTATAACGTCAGACCGCTGTCAGACAATTGTCCGGCAGCGGTTTGACATATATTTTTCTTTCTCAATACATCATGCCGAACATCCACAATGGTATTTTGTTGTGATGACCGGTTTCTATGTCGTCGATAGCTAGGTAGCTGTCGGCAACGTCTTTTATCTGGTTGAAGGTTTTGTTTTTGCCTCCGACTTCGAAGAGGTATTTATTGTCAACCAGGAAGTCGCCCTTGGCAGGAAGAGTTATTCTGCCAACTGCCGAAAGCTGATTATAGAAGAATGTCTCGCGCAATGTGCCAATGTTTATCTCTGGAGTCAGGGCGTACATCAATGTCGGATTTCCAGGCAATATCTTGCTTGGTTTTGACATTTGTCCAAAGTTACGGATATTACTATGAAGCAATGCGATGAGTCCGGCTCTTTCGAGAATGTCGAGCATTTTCAAGCCCTGCTCGCGATTGGTCTCTATCTCGCGATATAACTCGGTCATATTAGGCGTCTGCGGCACTCTCTCAGAGAGAATCATAAGCATCTTACTAATTTTCTGGATGGTCGGGTATGTCATATCCTCAATTGACGGCATATCTTCGTTGAGTATCTGTCGCACTACTGCCTGTAGTCTCATATCAAAGCCAGATGCATCTTTCTTGTAGAATGGATAAAAGCCATATTTCAAATATTTGCCGAACAATGGCAGTATCTTTACTCCGTCACAGATGCGTGCCGAAATATCAGCATGATTAGCTAAGACCTCATTGAGCGAAATGGCTTTTTCTGAACGTACGCCCTCAAACTCGAGAAATTCACGGAAAGACATACCGTTGAGAGTATAGACTATCTGTCGGCGCGAAAGATCGCCTTCGCTATAGTCTATCTTGAGCATAGACGAACCTGTGTACACAATGTGCAGGTCGGGGTATTCGTCTGCTATGTTCTTTATGACGGTCTGCCAATGGTTGTACTTGTGCACCTCGTCGATGAAGATATGAGTACCGCCATGATTGTAGTGGTATTCGACAACATCCGTCAGCGAATGGGACATAAACCATAGATTGTCCAATGAGACATACAGCGCAGACGAATCCATGCTGAAAGTCTCCTTTATGTGCTGCAACAACATAGTGGTCTTCCCAACTCCACGCTGACCTTTTATGGCTATCAGATTACTGTCCCAATCGATTCGGTCAGTTAGATAACGCTTGAATGTGGTCGTTGTGAGCTTTATTAGTCTCTGCGATGTCGCGTATAGTGAGTCTATGTTCTTGTCTTCCATGGCTTAATGCATTGTTTGTAGATGCTGCAAATATAGCAAAAAAAGACGTTGAAAGATTGTTTTTGGGCAAAAAAAAGACGTTGGAAGATTGTTTTTGAAGCTAAAAAAGACTTTCCAAGATTGTTTTTTACCTGTTTCCTTTGGCTCTGTTATGTGTTTGGCAGAGCATTTCGCAGTTCTTTATGTCGGTTGCGCCACCTTTGCTCCACGCTGTTACGTGGTCAGCATCCATCTCGTTAATCTTCCATATCTTTGTCTTGTTTGCATTGTTGCCTTGGGCACATAGTGGACAGTTGGAATGTCCTGTCGTCTCTGCTGCTTTTGTCTGCTTGTTGTAGACTAAACGCTTTGTCGCTTCATCGAAGACACGTACATCGAGAAGTTTAGTGTCGGTTTCACCTCCGAGTATAAACTCAAATACGCCTTTGCGGTTCTTCACGTATGGGTCGGCATAGAGGTCTTTTACACGCTGAGCTATTGTTTCTACGCTATATGGTTGCTTGTGGTACGCTTCATAGAGTCGGCCCCATTCCAGACCACACATCTCTTTCTCTACCATGCTGAAAGTCGACGACACCCAGTCTATGACCGAAGTGAAGTAGTTTTTCAGTTCGTTTATGTTGTCGTCGTAGCGGTGCAGACTCATATAATCGCCAATGTTGTTACGGCTCACCCATTCGAGTGCGGTGTGAAGATAGTCCTGACGATTGACAGCACCTGAAATATATGCGCTCCATTTCTGCACGTTGGCGTTCTGCGAGTTAGAGAATTCCTCTTTGGCTTTGGTTACGAACGGACCGCTATATACAGCATTGAGCAACTCCTGCTCTTTAAGAGGTACGCCCGCAATGTTGATAGTCTTGAACCACTCTTTTATCTCGCTCTCTTCGCCCTCGCAGATGTAGATGAGCAGCGGGGTCTTGTTTATCAATTCCTGTTTGTCGGCAGGCAGACTTGAGAAGTATTGCGGAGTGTTTGACGTGTCGTTTATGGCGAACTTGCCTGTTACGTAACGACCGAAAGAGGTGATGCGTTGCTGTCCATCGAGCACCTCGTACTTACCTTCGGCCACTTGATTGAAGTATATGATGCCAAGAGGATATCCCTTGAGGATAGAGTCGATGACAGCCACATCGCGCTTGCCGTCGGCATAGATATAGTTGCGCTGATACTCCGGCTGGATAGTCAGCTTGCCGTCGAGACCGAAAAGTCCTTTGCCCTCAAGTTCGTTATATACAAAGCCTTTGCAGATGTCGGCTATTGTTATGTCGGTGCGTAGTGTCGTTTTCATAGTTTTATTGTTTTTTGCGGATGAGGATACGTCGATATGGCAAAATTGGATTTCCCTCATTGTCCAAATAGTATAGATCGCCATTTCGAAGGCCCTTGTTCAGTTTTTTTAGATACTTAGGAAATGGGGTGAGTCCAATCTCTAGTCCATAGTCTCCATGTGGGTGCCCTATTATTTCAAATTGTTCAGGACAATATTTGTCTAGAAATGTTATAGGCACTCCCATGTTTCCTTCAAAATCACTCGGTATGGCATCTGTATAAGGTATGTCAATAGCATCGTAATTTTCATAGTGTCTATAATTTTTCCCACGGATTTCGTCGTGCTTGCTGAATTTGATGTTATCGGCCATTGTCATGAGTTGTATAGGTTGATGACGGCGGCCGTGGTCGAGATTGGTGAACCAATTAGTGTTTCCCATCTTTTGCGATTCTCCGTTAGGCCTTTTGTATTCTTTTACTCCTGATACAATACCAAGCCATATTTTATTTTGTTTTATCAGCGGGAAAATTTCTTTGTAAGAAATGGCATTCATATTCCCTAAAATTAAAAAGCTCTTCTCCGCTTCCATTATCCACGCCATAAACTCCCTAAATAATGAGAATGGCGGATTTGTCACAATAACATCTGCTTCGTCACGTAGTTTTTTCACCTCGGGGCTACGGAAGTCTCCATCACCTTCCATGTAGTTCCATTCGAGGTCGTCGATATCTATTTTTCCGTTTTGATTTGTGTCGTGGTCGAGGATGAATATCTTGCCCTTCACCCTGCTTTTGTCGGCATTGAATATCGGATTTTCAGTTTCAAAGAGTGTCGGTTGCCAGTCGCTCTTGTAGTTCTTGCTCTCTATGGCATAGCTTGTGGAGATGAGCTTCTTGAGCCCGAAGTTCTCAAAGTTCTGAGCAAAGAACTTTGTGAAGTTGCTCCATTCAGGATCATCGCATGGCAACAGGACAGTCTTGCCACGGAACACATCGGGATTATATTCGAGGTAGGCGTTCACCTCCTTCTGTATGTCGGCATACTGAGTGTAGAACTCGTCGTTCTTGGCATTCTTGGCGCTACTCAGATTCTCGTTCTTGGCCATAGTAAACGATAGTTAGTGCATCACACTATCGTTCACTCCAGGGATAAAAAGAAAGGCGTGAGCCATTCTACCGCGTTCACGAGGAGCCTAGGAAGAACCCCGCTATGTCTCATAGATAGCCCACACCATACGGTGCGAGCATTAACAAATATGAGACATAACGAGCAATCACCCCAAGAGATGCTACTCGTGAATTAGCTTATCCCGATGTTCTTGAAAACAACAGTTTCCTAGGCTTTTGTTTCGAACGCGAATAATAGCTAATGCTGTATGTTATGTAATAAATGTTCGTTGTAACCAAGCCTTATGGCGTGGCATCACAAAGGTAGGAAGAAAAGTAGAGAGAATGAAGCAGAGAGTGAAAAAAATCAATGGTTAGTGTTGTAAGTCGAGTTTGTCGCCGTAGCGTTCGGCTAGGGCGGTGCCGTCGACACCTTCGAGGTCGCCTAATATTTTGAGGGCATCTCGTCGGCAGTTGCCACAGACCAGGGTGTCGGCTGTGAAGCCAGCGCATACCTTGGGGCGGTCGGGTGAGGTGAAGATGCCGCAGAGGCCATCTTCGGTGAGGTGAATGCATGGCGTGCCACCTGGTTTTCCGTTGGGCATTCCTGGAATCTTGGATGAGATGCTTGGTGCTATGCAGCAGGCTCCGCATCCGGCTCTGCATTCGAAGAAGTGGCTTTCTTGTGTGTCGGTCATGTCGTTATTTATTTATCGTTTGACAAATCGTATTTTAGGAGAGTGACAGGTCCACGGAGTCCGCAGTCGACAGTTTTCCAAAGGCTGTAGTCGTTGGAATTGTAGTCGATATTGGTCATGTTGACATTCTTGAACTTGCGCCAAGGGATGTGTTCTCTATCCATTTGTGATATACGGTTGGCAGGAAGTCCAGTCACCTCTATCTCGATGAGGTTATTGCCTTTCTTGAGAAGTCGGTCGATGTTGCAACGGAATGGTACAGACCAAAGAGTGGTCAGGTATTGGCCGTTGATCTTGATTCTTGCTGTTTCTCGAACATCGCCAAGGTCGATGCCCCATTGTGTATTGTCGACATCGTCGATATTGACAATGGTTGAATAGACAGCCGTTCCCATATTGGTTTTCAGGCGAGGGTCGTCGATGTCGGTCCACAGACATAGATTGTTAATGTGGAATGTATCGGCAATGGCAGGAGTGCTTTCGGAAAAATGGAGCATCCATTGACCATTTATGGCAGTCCTTTTTATATTATGTGGTTTGTATTGCCAAGCTTCGGCATCGACATCGATAGAGTTGAACGTTCTAAGGATAATGGATTCGCCGGAGGCCAGTTGCAGTCGTATGTGAGTGACATCGTCGGAATTGTCGATAGAACTGACCTTACCCTTTTGTCCTGTAAGTGGGTCGAAGAACATGGCAGACTTGGCATTGACAGCAAGCTTTATGTTGTCGTCGACATCGTAGGGGGTGAGGTTGGAGATGAAATAGTGGTAGCCTTCGTTGTTTTTGCGTCTGACGAACTGGATGCAATGAATTGTTTTCATACGTTCTGGCACGACATTGGCGGCTTCGAGTAACTTGCTATAGTTGGTGCCGGTGATGATACGTCCGAAGCCGAGCTTAGAGGTCGCAGTTTCCGTAAAATCGTCGGGTGGCAATTGAGTCAGGGCTTCGACAAGTTGTTTCTTGTTGGCTTTGACATTGCTCAGGCCAGGGACATTTTGTGGGTATTTGTCGGCGAATATTATAGTAGCGCCCAGTTCGGCCAGAGAGATGATATGTTTCATGACATTGGCAGGCATGAACTTAGCATTGGGGATGACCAGTGCTTTGTATTCGGCGCCGCCTTGCATAATAATGTTGCCGTCGTGAGAGACAGATGCGTTCAGGATGAAATTGTCGGAAGTGTAGTCGACATCGTATCCGGCTTCGTTGATGAGATTGATGACCTTGGCGAAATCGGGAGCTCGTAGGCTCATGCGATGGATATCCATAGGCAGGAGCGTCTTGTTCTGGTTGTACCAGATATCATATATAGGAAGATAGACAAGGAAATCGTTGTCGGGTGTTCCCATCTGAAGGAAAGACTGGCTGCGTTCGATATATTGGAACATATTCTTGGCGTCGGTCCACATAGGATTGGTAGGTCCCATGTCGGCGGTAGCATAGAACTGCCATCCTGGCCATGGATCATTGACAGGCGAATAGGTGATGCCATGTAGATAAATGCGGTTGACGCCAGAGACGAAGAAGAGATCGATTTCGGGCTTGCATTGGGAGAGACTTGTCCGGAAATGTTCGGTAAGCCAAGTGAACGATTCGGAGCTGACGTATTTCTTGCCAGAGATGTGAGCAGCAGAAGAAGCGTACTTCAGCATTGACAAGTCGGAGTGGTTGATGTGAGTCAGAGAATCCTTGCGGAGGCCCTTGATGCCGAAATCGCTAATGCCGAAACCTTCACATTCGGGAATGTCGACAGCAGCGTATATATCGATGAGGTTGGCAGGAGAGCCATGTGCCTGATTGCGTGTTGTGCTGTTGAGCGAGTGAGCCCATGCGGTCCATGTGGAAGTGAAATTGTCGTGTAGCAAATCGGAGATAGTCTCGCAGTAGTCGCTTTTGAGTCGTGCGACAGAATCGCTGACCTCCTTGGAGAAGAGGAGAGGGAGATGATTCTCGAGTCGGTATCCGCGACGGCTGTAGAACTCATCGAAAAAGTGGGGAGTGATATCGGCATTGTATACCTCATAGGAGTCGTTGAAGAAATTGTTGGGTGCTGGGGCGTTGTTTTCAGCAAATGCGGAAGAAAAAGTATTGAGGTAGTGGCTGACAGCATCCTTGGAAAAATGGTCGATGACAAGTCCGTCGGCCTGAGCTCTTTTTACCCATTGGTAAGTGTGTCCGTTGAAAACGGCGTAGAGAGTCCATGAGCCACGAGGAGCGGTCCAATGGAGAATGCGAGTGGAGTCGACCTTATTGGTGAGGTCGACAACGTCGGGAGTGTTGTCGTTGTAAGCCATCAACTTGAGGAGCTGGGCCTCTCTTTGTCCGTGCCATGTTACAGCGACGACAGAATCGGACAGAGTTTGATTGCCATTAAGATGGTAGACCTCGACGAGCATACGACCGGCAGCATCGTTGAGGGGAACTTCTGGTCCGCCGAAAGGCCATCCGGAACCGGTGTTAAGGTCGATGAGCATGCCATTCTTTTGTGCTTCGGAAGTGGCGTAATTGTACATTTTCATCCACTTGTCGCTAAGGAACGGAATATCGTTGGCCTCGTTGCCTTGTACACCATATATAGGGCTTATTTCCAAAGTGCCGATACCTGCATCGGCATACTGCTTGATGAGTTGTTTCAGGTTGGTAGAATCGACAGCGCTGCCCATCCACCACCAACGGCTGCCTGGCTTGGCGTAGACAGAAGAGTTAGGCCATTCGGTAAGGGCACTATTATCGTTGCTGCAAGCAGTTGCCGCAGCAAAGAGGCATATCAAGGAAATGAGGTTTAGGAGATATGTGTTGGTGGAGTGTCGCATTACTTGATGATTTTGAGTAGACATTGTGCAATCAGCTTTGCATAAGTGTCGGCACCCAGAGCATTAGTATGGGTGTCGTCGTGTGAGCCTTCAGGGTAGTGAGGATCGGTTCCGGGAGCCGTCCAGTTGTATAGTTTCTTAGACTCCTCGTTGCCAAGGAGAAGGATAGTGTCGCGAGTCATAGTGTAGGCATCGATAAGCTTTACATTGTAGTCGCGTGCGACCCTTCTGGTTGCGGCAGGATAAGCCTTCAGGCGGTCGTCTACAAGGACGGACCTGTTGAAAGTGCGCATGACAATGCTAGTAGCAAGAACAGGGACGCCTCCTTTAATCCTTGTGTCGTTGACCATCTGGATGAGGTTTTGCTCGTAGGTGGCGAGCGGTGTATGTCTTTCTGGGCGAGTGCTGGCATCGTTGTGCCCGAACTGGATGATAACGACATCGCCAGCCTGTATGCTGTCGTAGATACGCTTCCAACGTTGTTCGCTAAGGAACAGCTTGGTGCTACGTCCGCCTTCGGCATGGTTGTCGACAACAAAATCGTCACCCAGATAATGTCCAATCATCTGTCCCCATCCGCGGAGGATAGTAGAGTCGGGGTTATAGGTCTTGGCAGTAGAATCGCCAGCGATAAAGAGCTTGCGTTTGCGCAGAGGACTCTGTGCGGCAGGGCGGTTGACGATGCTGCTCCATCGGGAGTCGAGTGAGAGCATAGCATTGGCGATGCATTGAGCATTTGTCAGGGCTCCAGTATAAGTGGTGTGTACGCCATCCTTGAGCATGTATCTGCTAACGTATGTGCGTCCCATCTTATTATAGACATCGGCGATTATGGTATTGGCATCGATATAGTCGGCAGCCTCTTTGCGTGCGATGGCGGAAGCCCATTGGGCATAAGTGCTAGTGTAGCGATGGATAGTAGAATCGTTAATCCAGTTGTTATCGGGTGTTAGAGACAAGACGAGAACGTGAGCTCCGGCAGCCTTTGCCTGTTGGATATATTGGCGTAGATAGTGTCCGTAGGAATAGACAACCTCAGTATTGCCAGTGGGTTGGATAGTGACTGTCCTCTTCTTGTTGCCTATACCTTCAATAGTGCCGCGTGCACGTCCGGAATGGAGAGGTCCAATATCGTTATGTCCAAACTGAATCATGAGATAGTCGCCAGGGCGAATAGCAGAAAGGACATCGGCCCAGAGTCCTTCGGTGATGAACGTTCGGCTGCTGCAACCGCCGCGAGCATGATTCTCGACACTTGCCTTGTCGGGCAGAATGAACTGGCTGAAGAAACTGCCCCATCCCCATTGGCCGGAGTCGCCGTTGCCCTTGCCATTCTTGGCCGTAGAATCGCCAATTATGAAGACCACGGGACGATTGTCGGTGCGAGAAGATCCTGGAATAAGAGTGTAGGCAGCATTGGATTTTGAAAGATTGTTCTGCGAGGCAGCAAATGAATTGCCCATGACGAAAGCCAAAGCAAAGAAAAGAATCCTTGCGGAGAGAGAGGAGAACAATCTGCTATGGAGGAAAGAGTTATAGATTGTCATTCGTCTTCGGTATTAGTTGAACAAGAATTAAACTCTTCGGACTGTGCAATCTGCAGAGCTTCGAAAGTATTATCGCGTTTCATCTCGTGGCAGACATCGCAATGGCCGCATAGTGGGCTGTGGAGTTCGCCGAAATATTGTAGTAGAACCTGACTGCGGCATGTGTCGTCGCATTCGCAGTAGTCGATGATAGCCTGAGTGCGTATTTCGAGGTCGTGCCTACGGTCTTCGTAGACAGACTTGGGCAGATGGAGAAACCTTTCGTCGACACGGTCTTGAGTCCATGCGATGAGCGAAGTGTTCTTCTGCGGATTATATATGATGAGACGCATGCGGGCGAGAGCCTTCAGCTTCTCGTATATATTCTGTCGGGTGGTGTTGCAGATTTTGGCGAGAAAATCCTCGCTTATAGTAGCGTACTCGGTAAAGAGTCCGGTATAGTTGCGCAGGAGAGCATCGATAACAGGGTTGAGGTCGGGGTTGGCCAAACGTGCATTGTAGACCTCGATATCGGAAGCGATAAATATGACCCTGGACTTCAGTTCTGTCTCCTCCTGATAGTCGAGATATCCGGCATTAGTCAGAATGCGGAGAGAATTGTGGACCGTCAGCGGCCAGCGCTTGAACGTGTGGCAGAAAGTATTGATATCGAAATCGCAAACGTAGCCACAGCCGCTTCCGACACCTATGGACTGGCTGTTGCAGGCAGAATTGTAAGTAGCGATGATATCCTCCTTGGAAGGGAAAGAACTATCGATGTTGCGTTGCAGCTTAACGGAGTCGGCGCCAGACCAGAGTAGGATAGCGAAAGACTTGTTGCCATCGCGTCCGGCACGGCCGGCCTCCTGGAAATAAGCCTCGATAGAATTAGGCACATCGAGGTGGACAACGATGCGGACATCGGGTTTGTCTATGCCCATGCCGAAAGCGTTGGTGCAAGCGATGACGCGAGCGATGCCCTTTTGCCAATCCTGCTGCACCTGATCCTTCTCCTTGTTAGTCATTCCGGCATGGTAGTAGGCAGTAGGGATGCCAGCGTTGTTGAGCAGCTGCGCCGTTTCCCACGTGCGTCGGCGAGTGCGGACATAGACAATACCGGAGCCGTTGACACGGCGGAGGAGACTTATGAGAGCGTCCTCCTTGTTTTCGGTGTGCTTGACGATATAGGCGAGGTTTGGTCGGGCGAAACTGGTGCGGAAGACATTCTTCTTCTTGAAATTGAGAGCCTCCTGAATGTTATCTACCACATTGGGCGTGGCGGTAGCCGTCAGCGCGAGGACAGGAACGTCGGGCAGGAGATCGCGAATCTGGCTGATCTGCATATAGGACGGGCGGAAATCGTGTCCCCATTGAGAGATGCAATGAGCCTCGTCGACAACAATCTGGCAGACCTTCATTTGGGTGACCTTAGTCTTGAAGATATCGGTAGCCAGACGTTCGGGAGAGACATAGAGGAACTTGCAACCGCCATAGATGCAATTGTCGAGAGCCACAAGAATCTCGTCGTGAGTGAGTCCGGAGAATATAGCCTTGGCAGTAATGCCGTGCTTGTGTAGAATAGAAACCTGGTCCTTCATGAGGGCGATGAGTGGAGTGATGACGATGCAGACTCCATCTTTGGCCATAGCAGGGACTTGAAACGTAATAGACTTGCCACCACCAGTAGGCATAAGGCCGAGAGTATCCTTTCCGCTACCGATAGACTCAATGATATTGAGCTGCATCGGTCGGAAATTGTCGTACCCCCAGTACTTTTTTAGTATGTCGTGGTAGATGGACAATTGTTAATGGATAATGGATAATTGATAATTGACAATTGATAATTGATAATTAGATTTTCTGTGCGGCTTTTTCGGCACAGAGTTCGCCATCGATAGCAGATGAGACGATACCTCCGGCATATCCGGCGCCTTCGCCACAAGGGTAGAGACCGTGAATCTGAATATGCTCGAGAGAGTCGCTATCGCGAGGGATGCGGACAGGCGACGACGTACGGCTTTCGACACCGATGACCATAGCCTCGTTGGTCACAAAGCCTCGTGCCTGGCTATCGAAAGCCTCGAAACCCTTGCGGAGACGTTGTCCGATATTGTCAGGCAACCAGAAGTGCATAGGTGAAGACATGACGCCGGGGATATATGACGTCTCGGGCAGTTCGACCGAGAGTCGTCCGTCGACAAAATCGGCAAGAGCCTGAGCAGGAGCCGTGATGCCGTGTCCGCCATTGAAGAACGCCATAGACTCGAGAGCCTGCTGGTAGTGGAGACCACCGAGGACGCCATCGTTCTGGTATTCGCCGATATCTTCTGGTCGGACCTCGACCACGATGCCTGAATTGGCGAATGGAGAATTACGCTGAGAAGGTGACATGCCATTGACGACCATCTGGTTTTCGGCAGTCATGGCAGGGACGATGAAACCGCCCGGGCACATGCAGAAAGAGTAGACGCCACGTCCCTCGACCTGAGTGGAGAGCGAGTAGGTAGCGGCAGGCAGATAGTTGCCACGACCTTCTGGCGAGTGATATTGAATCTCGTCGATGAGATCCTGAGGATGTTCGACGCGGACACCCATGGCCCAAGTCTTAGCTTCGAGAGTGATGCCTTTCTTGTCGAGCATCTCGTAGACATCGCGTGCGGAGTGTCCGGTAGCGAGGATTACAGCTTCGGCTTCGATCTTGGTGCCGTCGGCGAGTATTACTCCGCGTGCGGCATTATCGCGAATGATGAGGTCGGTCATCTTAGTTTGGAAGCGGACCTCGCCTCCGGCGTTGATGATTGTTTCGCGCATAGACTTGATGATATAAGGAAGCTTGTCGGTGCCGATATGTGGATGAGCATCGATAAGGATGTCGGGGTTAGCGCCATGATGTACGAACACCTCGAGAATCTTGCGTATATCGCCACGCTTAGTGCTGCGTGTGAAGAGCTTGCCATCGGAGTAGGTGCCAGCACCGCCTTCGCCAAACGAGTAGTTGGATTCGGGATCGACCTTGTGGAAGCGGTTGAGCTGTGCGAGGTCGACCTTGCGAGAGCTTACATCCTTGCCACGTTCGATGACGATAGGGCGGACACCGAGTTCGACGAGACGGAGAGCGGCGTAGAGACCTCCAGGTCCGGCTCCGACGACCACGATTGACTTGGCATTGCGGACATCCTTGTAGCCAGGGAGATGTAGTTCTTCTGGCTTAGGGTCTTCGTTGACCCAGACACCATAGGACTCGAGGAGCATAATCTGGCGTTTGCGTGCGTCGATAGAGCGCTTGAGGAGACGGATGGCAGTAATGTCATCGTTGTTCAATTCGGCTTCGCGCGATATGGCATGGCGCACGGCATTTTCGTCGGCAGCCTGTTCGGGTGTAAGCTTAAGCTGTACTTCCTTATACATTATTCTTGTTCTTAGTATATATACGTGCGCAAAGATACTCTTTTTTATTATAGGAATAGAAAAAATAGCAGTCAAAAGAATGGACAATTGTATGATGCGGAGCAAAAAGAGATGCGAAAAGAGGTGGTGAGAGAGGTGTTGGTCGACAAAAACGAGTAATTAATCGATAAAATGGAGTTTGGCACGGCAAAAATAGAGTTTTGGCACGCCCTTTGTAATTTAGTTAGACACAAGCACAGAACACAACGATGCTTGAGATAGACAAATGTTTAACTATTAAAACATTAAAGCTATGAGAACAATGAAGATAATGGTAGCAATGATGGCAATGATCATCGGCACCGCAGCATTCAATACAGCATCGGCACAGGGCCGTCACGATAGAGGTAATGGTCGTCATGAAGTACACCAGAACGGTGGTAACCGTGGCGGCAACGCAGGACACATTGGCAACAAAGGTGGACATGTGGCAGACGCACACAGAGGTGGAAACCATCGCGACTATCACTATGATGCACATCATCAGAACCATGTTGGTCATCACAACGATGTGTATCATCACAGCCACAGCTATCATATTGATGCACATCATCCACACTACAGCCATGCAGTAGCATATCATCGTCCGGTATGTCATTACTACAACAACTTGCCTGTATATGTACATCACTATTATCGTCACACAGCTCCGGTAGTAGTACGTCATTGGGGCTATGGATATGTGCCAGTAGTTGGAGACATCGTAGACTGCTTGCCAGACAACTACATTAGCGTAAACATTGGCGGAGTACACTTCTTCAGAGCACTTGGCCATCTCTTCCGTCCAATCTCGATAGACGGAGCCTTGAGATTCATCATCGAATGATTGTTTTAATCAGATATTGTTTGTTATCATCCATTGCAGGCGCTGCTCGTAACGACGGGAGAGGCGCCTGCTTCTTTTTTTGACAGATGGAGATAAAAATAGTATATTTGCGGAGTGAAAAGCATAAAAAGAGAAAGAGATGGGAAAGATGAAAATAGCAAAATATATAGCGTTGGTGGTAGTGATGATGGCAAGTATTGTCGCTGGAGCCCAGAAGAGAATAGCATTTGACGAAGCATTTGTAGATACGACATTGAGAGTGGACTATGTGTTTGCTGGAGATGCGAGAGAGCAGAGAGTATATCTGGACTGCCTATCGTCGCAGCCGCATTGGGCAGGGCGAAGAGTGAACATGGAGAGAGCTCCGTATAGAGGAAACGGGTGTGTGAGGATGAGGAGAAAATCGGATGGGAAAGTGATGTATGAACATACGTATTCGTCGTTATTTCAAGAATATATAGTAACAGAAGAAGCGCAGAAAGTGGCGAGGAGCTTTGAAAACAGCTTTCAGTTGCCGATGCCACGAGAGATAGTGGAAGTGGAGTGCATCTTGTATGGCAACCATGGAAGAGAGATAGCATCGATAAAGCATGAAGTGGATCCGAAAGACATATTGATAAGGCAAAGGAGAGCGCAGGAGGGAAATGGAAGAGAAGTAGTCGTGATAAAAGAGAGTGGGACATATAGGGAGAAAATAGACATAGCGATAGTGTCGGAAGGGTATGCGAAAGACGAGTCGGGCAAATTTATGGACGATGCGAAGAGAGCGGCAGAAGCCTTGATGGAGCACGAGCCATTCAAGAGCATGAGTGACAGATTTAACATCAGGGCAGTATTTGTGCCTTCGGCAGAGAGTGGAGTGAGCATACCTAAAAAAGGGGAGTGGCATGACTCGGCGCTCGGGTCGCACTACTCGACATTCTATTCGGACAGATACCTGACAACATTGAACGTCAATACAGTACATGACAATCTGACGGGAGTGGAGTATGAGCACATACTGATATTGGCGAACACGAAAGAGTATGGTGGTGGAGGAATATACAATAGCTATACGATGGCGTCGGCAGGGCACAAGACGATGAAGCCAGTAGTCGTGCATGAGATGGGACACAGCTTTGGAGGTCTGGCAGACGAGTATTATTATGAAGAAGAACTAGATACATTGACATATCCGACAGCAGTAGAGCCATGGGAGCCGAACATCACCACGAAAGTGGAATTTGAGAAGAAATGGAAATGGATGATAGGAGATGAGAAATGGGAAAAGATGGGCGTAGGCGTCTATGAGGGAGGTGGATACACGAGCAAAGGCGTGTACAGACCGGCTCATAACTGCCGAATGAGGACCAATGAAAATCCGGATTTCTGTCCGGTGTGCCAGGAAGCATTGAAGAGACTGATAAGATACTACACGGAGGAAGTCAGCTGGTGACGAAACCAGTGGACATTGCGGTAGTGTGACCATGAATTATGCCTGCGGAGAGGGGCAGACGGAAGATTGCTGGAAGAGAAGAAGAATGGGCGGAGTCGTGATGCGGCGAAGGCTGTAGCCGTCTTGACATCGGCATGGCGAGAAGATACTCGCTGCCTGAGGAGATTGATGTAGTAGGCACGGGCGAGACCGCGTGCTGTCTTGTAGCGGGACTGTGACTTAAGTTTCTGCTGCCAATAGGCTTTTTTTGATGGATTGTGGAAATCGGCAGTAGTGAGGCGATTGGCCTCCTTGAAGAGAGACCAGCTCTTCTCCTGGGACTCTGTGCGTGGCTGAACGCCAGGGTTATAGCGCATAGTATATATACGTCCGTTGCGGACGGTGATGTTAGTCCGGCAGTTGCTGTGTCGGAAGAGGTGTCGTGCGCGCTTGATATTGGCAGGAGTATGTGAAGTAAGAGTCAGTCTCATGTAGCTTAAGGCTTGCTTATTGTTGTGGCAAAGGTATAGCGAATGTTCGACATTTGCAAGAGGAGGAGAGAAAAAGTTATCGGAGTTTGGAGGGGGAAAAGTTGAAAGTTATCGGAGTTTGGAAGGGGAAAAGTTGAAAGTTATCGGAGTTTGGAGGGAAAAAAGTTGAGAGTTATCGGAGTTTGGAAGGAAAAAAGTTGCAAGTTATCGGAATTAGAAGTATATTTGTGGCAGTTGAAAGTAAGGTATATGGTAAGTGAAAAGGTTATAATACAGGTTCTTGCGGAGCAAAAGGAAGAGGTGAAGAACTATCGTAGTCAGAAACTAGTGGCTCGAAGAGAAGAAACTCTTTTTGAATTTGACACAAATCTGGCGCAAGTAGTTATAGGAGTCAGACGAAGTGGAAAGTCGACACTTTGCCATAAAGTGTTGCAGGGGCGTGGTGTGACCTATGCGTATGTCAACTTTGATGATGACCGTTTAGCGGAGTTGAAGACAGAAGACTTGAATACCGTATTGTCGTGTGTTTATCAATTGTATGGGGCAGACATTCAGTATCTCTTTCTTGATGAAGTTCAGGATGTTGATGGGTGGTATCTTTTTGTCAACCGCCTGCTACGTACTCAATTGCATGTTTTTGTTACGGGCAGTAATGCTAAACTGCTAAGTGGTGAGCTTGCGACTCATCTTACGGGTCGATATAATGAGATACGTCTTTTCCCATTTTCGTTTTCTGAATATTGTTCCTATCACAAAATTGACACGGAAGGAGTCACGACGAAGGCAGAGGCGGAGCGGAAAAGTGCATTCATGAACTATATGAATGATGGTGGTTTCCCTGAGATGCAGAAAATGCGAAACAAGCGTGGCTACGTGGAGAGTCTGGTGGAGGCCATATTGCAGAAAGACATCCAGAAACGTTTCAACATTCGCAATATTGAGGTGTTGAGAAAAATAGCTCATCATCTTATAAATAACTCATGTCAGGATATCAATTCGGACCAGATGTCCAAAGTGTTTGGGGTGTCGGACAAAACAATACAGAAATATATCTCGTATCTGCAACAGACCTTTCTTGTTCAGGTGCTGACCAGACATTCGTACAAGAGCATGGAGCGAATAAGGGGTGCAAAGTCGTATGTTGTCGATCCGGGATTGCAGAACAACAGAGAGAATTCGTTGGCGGCAGAAAATATAGGCTGGCGTTTGGAAAATATAGTGTTTCTGGAATTGTTGAGGAGGAGTTCTGGTGAATTTCTTGATGTGTATTATTACAAACCAGGTCCGAAAGACAAAGAGGTAGACTTTGTGGTGTGTGACAAAAGCAAAACAGTAGAGTTGGTTCAGGTGGCATACGACATAGACTCGCCTAAGACCTTCAAGCGTGAGACATCGGCATTGTTGTCGGCATCTGTTGCCCTTCGTTGTGAAAAACTGACGTTGGTGGCATTTTCGGAAACTCGAGATATTGAGATGGAAGGAAGGGTGATTCATGTTGTATCGGCGTTGGATTGGCTGTTGGAAAATTGATAATTGAAAATGGATAATTTATAATTTAATATATATGAGAAAGATTTTTCTATCTATGTTTGGGTTGCTGTCTATCAGCCTTGCGGCTATGGCCGATGAGGTTCCGGGCGTGACCGTTGAGTACCTTGACGAGAAAAGTGACTCGTACGTTCAGGCAATTAGTGCCATTGGGCGTATTGAGTTCAAGGGTGGTAATGCGACAATCGTCTTCAAAGATGCCGAGGCTGGTAAGGAAGAGCTTGGAGCCATTTCGGGCATAAGGAAGATATCCTTTGGAAAAGTGGAAGAGAATGACATCACGAAGACGGAAAATCCGACAGCGGTAGTTGGTGTTGAGCGCAAAGTGAGTGTTAGTGCGTATCCAAATCCGACGGCAGACCATGTGCATATCAGCGGCATGGAAGAGGGTCTGCAGGTGCGTATGTTCACTTCTGACGGTCGTCTGACATACGTCGGACGGTCGTCGGACATAGACCTTTCGGGTATGCCATCGGGTGTTTATTTGTTGCAAGTGGGCAAAGAGGTGGTGAAGGTCATCAAGAAATAAAAGACCAATTGGTGTAGAGACGTTTGATAAAACGTCTTTACAAAACGTGTTAGACACAAATGGCCGTAGAGACGTCGCATGCGGCGTCTTTGTAGAATGAGCAGAATGTTCAATTGGTGGAGAGATGTTTGGTCAAACGTCTTGAAAAAATAAGGCGCAATGTGGTTGAAGACGTTTTATAAAACGTCTCTACGAAACGTGGTGGATGCCAATGGGTTATAAGACGGTGTGCACACCGTCTCTACGCACAAAATGTAAAAACAATAAAACGAAAATACAATGAAAAGATTTTTCATTTCAGCCATTGCCCTCCTTGGTATGGGCACAATGGCAAATGCGCGGTTTTATGTGTATGACAAAGACGGCAAGGTCCTTTATCAGATGAAGGAAGGAACGCCAGCCTATATCGAGTTTGAGGCGCCTACAAATCCATACCTTGGCACCGAGAACGGTCACGACTGGGTAGACCTCGGCCTCTCGGTTAAATGGGCAACGATGAACGTTGGTGCCAACGCTCCTCAGGAATATGGGTCATACATAGCATGGGGCGAAACTGAAACCGCTACCAAGAGCAGCTATGACTGGAGCACTTATAAGTTCCAGGCCGATTTCATCGGCGACAACAAGACAACCCTCGAAAAGGCCGACGATGCAGCAGCGGCCAACTGGGGCGGCGACTGGGCTATGCCATCTCCTGATGATTTTAGTGAGTTACGGCAGTATTGCACCCGCATGTGGACAACTCAGAACGAAGTGAACGGCTACAAGATTACGGGTTCTAACGGCAACTCCATCTTCCTTCCTGCCGCTGGCTATCGCCTCTTCGGCTACCTCCACGGCGAGGGCTCTAGCGGCTACTATTGGTCGCGTTCGCTCGACACGAACAACTCCGACGGCGCGTACGGCCTGTACTTCAATTCGGACGCTGTTTGGATCTACAGCCACTACCGCAGCTACGGGTTCTCGGTTCGCCCTGTGTGCCCTTCCGCAGGAAATACCAATGGTCATGTGGCCGTGGACCTTGGCCTGCCAAGCGGCAAGCTGTGGGCAGATTGCAATGTAGGCGCCAGCACGCCGGAGGCCAGCGGCGACTACATAGCATGGGGCGAGACAGAGGCAAAGGAGTATTATGACTGGAGTACCTACAAGTACATGCAGGAGAGCAAATCCGGATTGAATTTTGTGAATAAATATCAGGCACCAGACAGCCAGTGTGGCGGTATATGGTATAGATTCGAGAAATACAGTTACGACGACAACAAGACCACCCTCGAAAAGGCCGATGACGCTGCAACAGCTAACTGGGGCGACAATTGGCGTATGCCGACGGCTGCCGAATGGGAGGAACTCTACAACAATACAACCCAGACATGGACAAACGACTACGAGGGTACAGGCGTTAAGGGCTATATCCTCACCAGCACCAAGGAAGGTCATGAGGGCGCGTCTATCTTCCTTCCTGCCGCTGGCTATCGCGACAACGGCGGCCTCAGCCTCGAGGACTCTAGCGGCTACTACTGGTCGAGTTCACTCAACGAGGGCAACGCGTGGGGTCTCGGCTTCAGCTCGGGCCACGTCTACCCTTGGAACAACGGCCTCCGTTACTACGGCCAGTCGGTTCGCCCTGTGTGCCCTTCCGCAGAGTAATTTATCATGTCGCCCATACATGCCGTGGCGTGGACCCTCGGAGAGGGTAGGACGCCACGGAGAGGCGATAGAAATAATTAATAATCATTGGGAGTGCGCTTGGGGGCGCACTTCCATTATTTTGTGATGTGGGTAGAGATGGGGGATGCATTTAGACGTGGATAGGTGGAAGTTTAATAATAAATATGTATCTTTGTCGAAAAAAAGAGTAGTAAGAAATAAAGAGCGATGAAGCATAGATTGACAAGATATATTGTGGCTATCGGAATGGTGGTGGCAGTTATGGTATGTCAGGGCTTGGCGGTTGTAGCGGAAGCTCAGATGGCATCGCCATTTGGCAAAGTGGAGAATCCGATAAGCGTGACACCAAAGATAAAAGTGGAGAATGGGACAACAGCCGTCATGACATTCAGCTTCAGCATGAGCAATGGATGGCATGTGTATGCGCAGGACGTGACAGGCGGTCCGACACCGACGACCATCACGATAGAGACAGCGAGTGAATGCAAACTGGAGGGAGAGTTGACATCATCGGCAGAGGCGACAAAGAAATATGACAACGCCTTTATGACCGAACTGAAATACTATGAAGAAGATGTAGTGTTCAGCCAGAGAGTGCATCTGGAGGGAGGCGACTATGTGATAGCTGGATATCTGGAGTATGGAGCATGCAACGACATGTCGTGCTTGCCTCCGACGAAAGTGGAATTTAATTATAGTGGAACAGCGCCCAAGAGAGAAGAAGCGAAACCAGAAGAAAAGGCAGAGGTGAAAGCAGAGGCGGAGAAAGAAACAGCAGGAGAGACAGAGGATAGGGAAGAAGAGAGCGTGGCGGCAGAGGGACGAGACACCGTGGCCATAGCAGCAGAGACAGAAACGACAGGAGCGGTGGTAGCAGAAGTGACAGAGGCGGAAAAGAAAGAAGGCAAATCGTGGGCATGGATCTTTGTGGCATCGTTTGTGGCTGGACTCTTTGCCTTGTTGACACCATGTGTGTGGCCGATAATACCGATGACAGTATCGTTCTTCATGAAGAGGACCAAAGATAGTGGCAAGGGGCTGCGAGACTCGATGACATACGGACTATCGATAGTAGTGATATACATGTTGCTGGGGCTTGTGGTGACCGCGATATTTGGTCCGAGTGCGCTGAACGAAATGTCGACAAGTGCCTTGGCAAACCTATTCTTCACAGCATTGCTGATAGTGTTTGGACTATCATTCATAGGAGCCTTTGACCTGTCGTTGCCATCGTCGTGGACGAACGCCGTAGACCAGAAAGCGAGCAGTACGACGGGAGTGCTGAGCATCTTCCTAATGGCATTTACGCTAGCGCTGGTATCGTTTTCATGTACGGGTCCGATAGTGGGCTTCCTGCTAGTGGAAGTGGCCACACAAGGCTCGATAATGGGTCCGGCGATAGGAATGTTGGGCTTCTCGCTAGCCTTGGCATTGCCATTTACGATATTTGCCATGTTCCCGTCGATGCTGAAGAAATTGCCGAGATCGGGATCGTGGATGATGACCGTGAAAGTAGTGCTTGGCTTTGTGGAGCTAGCCTTTGCGTTGAAATTCTTCTCGGTGGCGGACCTGGCATACGGATGGCATCTGCTTGGCAGGGAAGTGTTCATCAGCATCTGGGCAGCCTTGGCAATAGTGCTTGGACTATATCTTCTGGGAATTGTAAAGATAAGCCATGGAGAAGAGAGTGGAGAGGCGGAGACAGCAGTAGGCGCCACGAGAGTGGTGACAGGAGTAATCTCGATAGCCTTTGCGATATACATGATACCGGGACTATGGGGAGCGCCGCTCAACGCGATATCGGCATTCTGTCCGCCAATGGAGACACAGGACTTTGTGATAGGGCAGAACGTGGCAGCAAAGCAGGCAGGAGCAAAACACTATAGAGACCTAGACGAAGCCATGGACGAAGCCAGAAAAAGCGGCAAGCCAGTATTGGTAGACTTCACGGGATGGGGATGTGTCAACTGCAGGGAGATGGAGCAGAAAGTGCTGAACAACCAGGAAGTGGCGGAGAAGATAGACGAAGAATATGTGTTTGTCAGCCTCTATGTAGACGACAAGACAAGTCTTGGCGAGAAGAAGACGATGGACGACGGAAGCGTGTTGAGAACCGTTGGAGACAAGTGGAGCTATCTGCAGAGGAGCAGATTTGGCGTAAACGCCCAACCGTACTACGTGAAACTGAACGAAAGAGGTGAGCAGATAGGCGGAGCGTATACATTTGACGTAAACATAGAACATTTCATGAACTTTTTGAGCGAAAAGCAGTAAAAGAGAGAAGAACATAAACGAAAAGAGAGAGAGAATGCTGGAATATAAGCGACACATATTGAAGAACGGGCTGAGAGTGGTGGCATGTCAGATGGCAGACACCTCGATGGCTACATTTAACCTGCTGTATAACGTCGGGTCGAAGAACGAAAATCCGCAGAGGACGGGTCTTGCCCATCTGATGGAACACCTGATGTTCACAGGATCGGAGAACGTCAAGAACCTGGACGACGAAGTGCAGAATGCGGGTGGCGAGAACAACGCATTCACTAACGAAGACATAACGAACTACTACATCATGCTGCCGGCGAAAAACATCGAGACGGCCTTCTGGATAGACAGCGACAGAATGAGAGGTCTGACATTGTCGGAAGAGTCGATAGAAGTGCAGAGAAAAGTAGTGATGGAAGAATTCAAGGAGAGACATTTGAACGTGCCATACGGAGACATAGCGCATCTGCGAGGAGACCAGATATTCAAAGTGCATCCGTACCGATGGCCGACCATAGGTCTTGACCTGAGCCACATAGAGAACGCCACACGTGAGGAGATAGTAGAATTCTACAGAGCCCACTATGCTCCGGACAACGCCGTGCTTACCGTAGTGGGTGGCGTAGATGCGGACCATGTGTTTGAGTTGGCGGAGAAATGGTTTGGTGACATAGACGCCAAAGCGATAAAAAGGGAATTGCCCGTAGAGCCAGAGCAGACGGAACAGCGAGTGCTGAGTGTAGAAAGAGACGTGCCGGCGAGTGTGATAGCATTGTCGTATCACATGGGGAGCAGGATGTCGAGAGAATTCAACGTGCTGGACCTTGCCACCGACGTATTGGCCGACGGAGCATCGTCGAGACTGGTGAAAGCCCTGACCAAGGACAACCCGATAATGAGTGAAGCCGACGCAGGAGTGGACTCGACCCATGAGCCGGGAGTATTATCGTTCAGCGGAACATTGTTGCCAGGCGTGTCAATGGAAGAAGCCGAGAACGGCATCAGAAACGTCGTGAAAGAACTGATATCGGACGGCATCAGCGACTATGACCTGCAGAAGATAAAGAACAGAAGAGAGTCGAAGACCGTATTGAAGCAACTGTCGGGTCAGGTATTGGCGCGGACACTAGCGGAATATGAAGTGCTGGGAGACGTAGACCTTATAAATAAAGAGCCAGAGATATTGAACTCTATAAGCGGCGAGGAGATGTGCTCGACACTGGCACACACGATACGCAAAGAGAACGAGTCGATACTATATTATAGTGCAGCAGGCGAGAAGAAATAATCAGGAAAGGAGAGAAGACGTGGATAGAAGCAAGAAACCAGAGATATATGCCGTAGGCATGCCAACGATGGCAGAACTCGAGAACATGGAACTTGGGAATGGTGCCACCGTGCATATATTGAAGAATGGTCCTCTGCCCTTCGTGAGGCTGGACCTTGCCCTGAGGGCAGGCACCTACTTTGCGCCGAAAGCGATGGTGGCGCGAGCAACATCGGAGATGCTGGCAGAGGGAATACCAGGAATGGTATCGACAGAGATATCGGAGAAGATAGAATATTATGGAGGCAAGATATGGCAGAGGACCTTTCTGGAGTACTCCGTCATATCATTTGTCGTGCTGGACAAATTCTTTGGTGAAGTAGCGCCGTTGCTGGAGCAGATAATAAAAGTGCCGACATTCCCAGAGAGAGAATTTGGCATATACATGGACAACGAGCGTCAGGACTTCAAGCTGAGGATGAGCAAGCCATCATCGTTGTGTGCATACGAATTTACGAAACGATTCTATGCCGAAGGCTCGGTATATGGGCGAGTGCAGACAGAAGAAGTGCTGAACAGCATCAGGCGAGAAGACCTCGTAGAATATCACGGGAAGACATTTGGTCCGGAGAGGATGCATATCTTCTTGAGTGGTGCGCCATCGGAGCAGACGATAGCGACCGTAGAGAAAATGTTTGGTGGCAAGTGGGGCACAGAAAAGCACGACGCAGAAGTGGGAGCGCCAGAGTACAGCACATGGGAGCAGCAGACCAAGATAATAGACTTCAAGGGAGCGAAGCAGGCGAGCATCAGCATGGGCAGAGTGATGCCTACGATAGACGCAGAAGACGTGATGCCGATGAAAGTAGTGAACACGATATACGGCGGTTATTTCGGTTCGCGCCTCATGCAGAACATACGCGAAGAGAAAGGTCTGACATACGGAATACAGTCGTCATTGAAATCGGGGAAACATGAGGGAATGTTGAGAGTGTCGAGTGAAGTGTCGCCGGACAAATGGCAGCTAGTGATAGACGAAGTGTTCAACGAGATGAAGACATTGAGAGAAGAGCCAGTAGGGCAGGAAGAGCTTGAGATGGTGAGAAGCTTCATGAAAGGAACGCTAGTGCAGAAATATGACGGGCAGATGGCGAAGATAGATTCGGCAATAATGACGATGATGTCGAGTCAGCCGCAAGACATAGACAAGAAGACATACGAAACGATAGACACAATCACGCCAGAGACGATAATGCAGATGGCCCAGAAATACCTTGTGCCAGAGCAATTTAAGATATTAGTAGTAAAATAGATGGAGACAGTAAAACCATATAACGAAGCAGACAGCACCAAGAAAGGTGAAGTGAAGGCAATGTTTAACACCATAGCACCTCGCTATGACTTCTTGAACCATTTCCTATCGCTAGGCATAGACAAGCTGTGGCGCAAGAGAGCCATCAAGACATTGAAAGCGCTGAAGCCGCAGCACATACTTGACGTAGCGACGGGAACGGGAGACTTTGCGATAAAAGCCCACGAGATGCTAGGCTGCAAAGTGACAGGAACCGACCTTTCGGCAGGAATGCTGGAAGTGGGAAAGAAGAAAGTGGCAGACAAAGGCTATGAGTCAGAGATAGACCTTGCGGAAGCCGACTCGGAGCAGCTGCCATTTGGCGACAACACATTTGACGCCGTGACAGTAGCCTTCGGAGTGAGAAACTATGAGAACCTGGACAAGGGACTTGCGGAGATGGCGCGAGTGATAAAGCCGGGTGCAAGGATGGTAGTGCTGGAATTCTCGAAGCCAACGCTATTCCCATTCAAGCAGCTGTATATGTTCTACTTCAGGCACATATTGCCTAACATGGGTGGCATGATAAGCCATGACCAGAAAGCATACGAATATCTGCCTCAGAGCGTGCTAGCCTTCCCTGACGGTGAGGCATTTGAAGCACATCTGAAGCAGGCAGGAATAACCCCAGTAGAGCGCATAAGCCAGACACTTGGCATAGCGACAATCTACGTAGGCGAGAAAAAAGCCTGAAAACGAAACGACACAGGAAATGAAGAGAGCGATCGACATATTGATGTTGCTGCTGATGGTAGTAAGCATGGCCAGGGCGCAGGGTAATGGGCAGATAGTGACCGACGGAAACAAGAGGGGACTGCCAAACCTTCCGGCCTTTGACCGTCGTCCGGTTCACTTTGGCTTCCTGATAGGACTGAACACCCTTGACTTCCACATATACAACACGGGAGTGAGGACATTGGAGAACGGTCAGACCGCGAGATATGGCGAGATACAGCACCTGAATCCGGGACTGAACCTAGGCATAGTGACAGACTTCAGAATGTCGGAGCATTTCAACTTCAGAATATTGCCTGGAGTGGGCTTTGGGCAGAGGGACATATCATTCATAGACGAATATGGGAAAGAGATAGGCAGTCCGCTGAAGATAAAATCGACATTCATCGAAGTGCCGCTTCTGCTGAAATATGGAGCCAACAGACTGAGGAACGTGAAACCATATATCGTAGCCGGCGTATCGCCAAGATATGACCTGGCGAAAGACAAGCAGGACCACATGGTGTTGAAATCGCTGGACTGCTATGTGGATGCTGGAGCTGGAATAGACATATACCTGACATACTTCAGACTATCGTTTGAGATACGAAACGACTGGGGACTGGCCAACGTATATAGTGACAAACGATCGGACGAGATGGAAGACATACCATATCAGCAAGCGATAGACAGACTGAAATCGCGAATGCTGTGTTTCACATTCTACTTTGAATAAAAAAGAGTAAAGAAAAAGATGGTGTACAAAGACATAGAAGTAGAGCATGTTCTCACCGACAGCCGAAACCTAGTGGTGGCTGAGGGCTCTCTGTTTGTGGCATTGCGTGGTGAGCGTCATGACGGCGCACGCTATGTGGCCGACTTGTATCAGCGTGGCGTCAGAGCATTTATCTGCCATAAAGACTTTGACACGACACCATTTGCCGATGCCAAATTCATACTGGCAGACAACACCCTGGACGAATTCCACAACATGGCGCTAGAGCAGCGCAGACAGAACAGAGGTCGTGTAGTAGCCGTAGTGGGGTCGAACGGAAAGACGATAGTGAAAGAGTGGCTAGCGGAGATAGTGGGCAACAACCTGAGAACCGTGAGATCGCCAAGATCGTATAACAGCCAGGTGGGTGTTCCTCTGTCGCTGCTGAACATCAAGCCGGACACCGAACTATCGATAATAGAAGCCGGCATATCGCAGAGAGCGGAGATGCAGAGGCTGGAGAAGATAATATGTCCGGACGACGTCATAATAACCAACATCGGACAGGCGCATCAGGAAAACTTCGCGACAATAGAACAAAAACTGCAGGAGAAAATGCAGATAGCCGTAAACGCGAAACGAATATTCTATTGCAAAGAGCATAAGCTGATAGAAGACTACCTGAAAAAACACTATAGCAGCAAAGAGCTGATAGGGTGGTCGGCAGACGAAGCACGTGAATATACGAGTCTGTTTGGTCTGCAGGACGTCATCTCGCAGGAGAACCTGATGCATGCCGTGAACTATGCGAAAGCCATAGGAATAGCAATAGAAGAGATCAAGGCAAGGATACCGCAGCTGGAGTCGATAACCATGCGACTAGAGCAGAAAGACGGACATAACAACTGCACGATAATAGACGACGCATACAACGCAGACATAGACTCGCTGTCGATAGCGCTTGACTCGCTCAGGACCCTTGGTGACAAGAAAGGACTATCGAGGACCGTCATCCTGTCGGACCTGCAGCAGACAGGACTGCCAGACAGGGAACTCTATGAAAGAGTAGAGAACCTCTTGAAGCAGAACAACGTGACACGTCTGATAGGCATTGGTCAGCACATCAGCAACTCGGCCATAAACATAGCTAACGGCCAGTACTTTGCCTCGACAGACGACTTCTTGCACAGCATATCGACAGCCGACTTCAAAGACGAAGCCATACTGCTGAAAGGATCGCGCAGCTTCCACTTTGAGAAGATAGTATCGTTGCTGGAGCAGCGTCATCACAGGACCGTGATGGACGTGAACATGGGAGCCCTGGCACATAACATAGCATACTTCAGGTCGTTCCTGAAGCCGACGACAAAACTGCTGGCGATGGTGAAAGCATACTCGTATGGCACAGGATCATTCGAGATAGCGAAACTCATGCAGCAGCAGGGAGTGGACTACCTCGGTGTAGCCTTTGCAGACGAAGGAGTAGAACTTCGACAGGCAGGAATATCGTTGCCAATCATAGTGATGAATCCAGAGGAGCACAGCTATGACGTGATGCTGAACAATGGACTTGAGCCGGAACTGTCGACCATAGAATCGCTGAGGAAATACTCGGCCATGGCCCACAGACTAGACATAGAGAAAGCACCGATACACATCAAACTGGACACCGGCATGAAGAGGTCGGGCTTTGAACTGCCAGACATGGACGAAGTGGCCCAGGTAGTGACAGGCAGCGGCAACCTGAAAGTAGTATCATCGTTCTCGCATCTGGTGGGCAGCGACGAAGCGAAGCATGACGACTTCACGCACAGACAACTAGACATATTCAAAGCAGCGACAGACAGACTAGAAGCAGGGTTGGGCTACAAATTCATACGTCACATACTGAATAGTGCAGGCATAGAGAGATTCTCAGAGTATCAGCATGACATGGTACGACTTGGAATCGGACTATATGGAGTGTCGGCAGTGGACAACAGCAGACTGAGAAACGTAGTCACTTTGAAATCGTACATCTCGCAGATAAGGCCAGTGAAAGCAGGCGAGTCGGTCGGTTATAGCCGAAAGACATATCTGACCAGAGACTCGCTGATAGCAGTAGTTCCGATAGGGTATGCAGACGGACTGGACCGCCGCTTGAGCAATGGAGTGGGCGAAGTGATGATAAGAGGCCAGAAAGCGCCTATAGCCGGCAACGTGTGCATGGACATCTGTATGGTAGACGTGACAGACGTAGCGGGAGCAAAAGTGGGTGACGTAGTGACACTATTCGGAGATGAAAATCCGGTATGGGAAATGTCGGACAAGATAGGCACGATACCATACGAGATAATGACAGGAATAGGTCGTCGAGTGAAGCGCATATATTTCTATGACTAAAAAAGAGAAGGAATGTTAGTATATCCGAACGCCAAAATAAACCTGGGGCTGAACATAGTAGAGAAGAGGCCTGACGGGTATCATAATATAGAGACGCTGTTCTATCCGATAGGATTGTCGGATGTGCTGGAAGTAGTATTCCCAGAATCATCGGAGCCGTATGTATGGCAGTCGTCGGGAATAGACGTAGACTGTCCGGCAGAGAACAACCTGTGCATTAAAGCGCTGATGAGCCTGCGAAAAGCGGCAGAGCGAAAAGGAATAGAGCTGCCATGCGTAGGACTGCATCTGCACAAAGTGGTGCCTACAGGCGCAGGACTTGGCGGAGGATCGTCGGATGCCGCCTTTGTAGCCAAGACCGTCAATGACATGCTGTCGTTGGGCTTTACGGTAAAAGAGCTGGAGGAAATAGTGTCTCCGGTAGGTGCTGACTGTCCGTTTTTCATAGCAGACAAGCCACAATTTGCAACGGGTATAGGTGACGTGTTGACACCAGCAAAGATGACAGACCTTTCGGGGAAATGGCTGATGCTGATCAAGCCGTCGGTAGCCGTGCCGACAAAAGTGGCATATAGCAAAGTGAAGCCACGCCGTCCGCAGATATGCATAACAGAAATAGTGTCGCAACCCGTTGAAGAGTGGCGAGGAAAGCTGGAGAATGACTTTGAAGAATCGGTCTTTGCTGAATTCCCTATAGTGGGTGAGATAAAAGACGCATTGTATGCGTCAGGAGCCGTATATGCCTCAATGTCGGGCAGCGGATCATCAATTTTTGGCATATTTGATAAAGAACCATCAGAATTACAGAACCTTTCGAGCGATTTTTTCGTATGGAAGGGTAGGATGTAATTAACGGATGGTGAACAGACACAACAAACATAAATATTTCAACTCGGCATTATGCAACATGGTCAAGGTCATCATGTTGGTGTTTGTTGTGTTGTTTGTCCAGCAAGAGTCGGCAGCGGCAGGCAAGAAGTCGTTGGACTTGAAGAAGAAATTTACATCATCGGTTGACTCGTTCATGGTCAGTTTCATAAACATGGACAGGGGCAAATCGCAATTCTGGCGTGATGCAGCATATCGTTCGGTAAACGACAGCGATTCATATAATGGATATAAGGCGCTAGAGTTGCATGTGGGCATAACCGACGGGTCGATAGTCGACAGAAAAGAAGAGATAGACGCCTTGATAGACTATTTCTATGGTCGTGAAGACACGTTTGGCATCAAGATGCTGTCGATGTGCTATGGTCTGATGGGTGGTTTCTGGATGATGACAGAATATGGGAAATCAGTAACCTACTATGAAATGGCGGGACTGCTGGCCGACAAGATAAGCAGCAAGACGTTAAAGACATACGACGTCTTACGTTTGTCGGAAGCATATAACCGTATGGGCAACTATGTTGATGCTGCCTATTATATGAGACAGCAGCTTGAAGATGAATATTGCAAAAATCCGTCAGTAATCCGGTTCCAGACGGAAATACAGCTCTATAGCATATACACCCATATGCGTGTCAACTCGCTAGTGGAGTATTATGGTCGAATGATAGAGAAAGAGGGCTATTATTTGACAAACCTCATGTTTGAATCAAGTTATCTATTGCGAAAAGCCGACTATTTGATGTCGACAGGGCAGGCACAGGCGGCATACGATGAATGTACGGTGAGGTTGTTGCAGACATCTGAGTTGACCGGTGCAGAGATAGATTTGTGGCGAGTGAACCTTCAGGCAGCGAAAATTCTAACAGCGTTGGGAAGATATGAAGAAGCGGAGCGCCACGTCGAAAAATGCAAAAAAATGAAGTACTACGTCCGCGGATTTAAATACACCAGAGCGTACTCAAACTATCATGTGGACCTGATAGAGGCGTGGATAAACTACTATAGAAACAGGACTGAACGTGCATTGGGAATACTGTTGGAATCGAATCCTCCACAGGAGACGCTGAACGAGTATGAGTTTGGCACGGTGTATTACCATTGCCTTGAAATGATATACGGTAAGCTTGGCGATTATCGCAAAGCCGTAAAAATGGTTGAGGCGTCGAAAAATCTTCGTGAAAAATCAGTGGCGCTGAATGCAGAGCAGCGATCGCAGGACCTGGACAACATGTATAGGTCGGACACGACGATAATCAATCAGGACATGATGTTGATGCGTAAGAATCATGACGTTACATCGGCTCAGCGTCGAATAGTGTTGTGGATGTTGTCGGCGTTAATGCTGGTCCTTGCAGCAATGCTCATTCGTTTGGTCGTAATCCGATACAGGCGGAAAGAATCGGCAGAAAAAGACTTGCGGCAGAAAGAGAAACTTGAGAAGGAAATAATGCGCCAGACATTGCAGCTGACAGAGCAGAAAAATGAAATAAGCAAGAAGAACCAGGACATCATAATGAGTCAGTCGTATGCCAGAGTGATACAGGAGGGCGTCCTGCCAGATCCTGCGGAACTCGACAACGAGAAGATAAGCGGCTCGTTTGTGATATACAAGCCGGTAGACGTAGTCAGTGGTGACTTCTACTGGTTCCGTCGTTTTGGCAACTACATGGTAGTCTGTTGTGCAGATTGTTCGGGACGTGGCGTTCCGGGTGCGATGATGACCATGGTGGGTCTGACATTGCTGAATGACATAACAACATCGCGTGAAAAATTTGTAGCCTCGCAGTTGTTGGAAGACCTTGACAAAGCATTGCTCAACATGATGCCGGATATCAGAAGAAGTGATTCGATGGATGTGTCGATAGCAGTTGTCGACTTGGAGAACAAGCGAGTAGACGTGTCGACAGCCAACCAGGATTTTGTAGTGTGCCAGGACGGCAAGATGAAACTGTATTCTGGAGTAAGAAGACATGTAGGATTTGCAAGTATACGTGACATGGTAGAGCCATTTGCCGACTATATATTTGACATGAAGAAGGGTGATTCGCTGTACCTTTATACCGACGGCGTTTTGTCGTTGTCGGGTGGAGAGATGGGTGAGAACCTAACATCTGAGCGATTTGTCAGAATGTTGTCAGAATGTAGTCAGATAGACGTCAGAAGCCGTTCGGGCATCGTCAACAAAGCATTGTCAGACTGGTGCGGATGTAATAATCCTATGGATGACTATTCAATAGTATGCATTGAAATGTAAGGAATGAGATTGTTTTCCGGACATATTATCTCTCGTGTGGTGTCGAAAGCATTGCTGACACTAGTATTCACAATGACATTAGTGTCGTGTGTGGAGAGGGGAGAGGTGCGTCAGTCGCGATATGAGTCGGACGTTGATTCTCTTTTGTCGGTGGCCGATTCGCTATTTGCATCCTATAGGGCAGTAGAAGCGTTGTCGTTGCAGACACAGGCTTATACATTGGCCGACAAGGATATGGACAAGGCACGTGTGCAGGTAGAAATAGCCAGGTGTCATTATTTTATGGGTGACATAGTTTTGGCGCGTGCATTTGTAGAGGATGCGTTAAGTGTGTATGGGTTGACCGACATGCTGCCGGATGAAATGCTGAAACACAAACTTAGTGCATTGATACTATATGCGGAAGTGCTTCAGACATTGGAAAATACCAAAGAATCGGTGCGTCAGTATATGCGAGCTGCGATAGTTGCCGAGCGTCTGAATGACGATGAGGCATACGTGAAATGTCAGATGGTGACCTTGCAATATGAAGAGCAGATAGGCAGCTATGCAACAGCAATTGATGGATACAGAACGTTGCTGCCACATTGTGAACGGGCTTCGATGTCGGGAGAGCACTACAAGATATTGTCGCGTCTGCACAGGATATTTTTGTCTATTGGTTATCAGGAAGAAGCGGAGACATATCTGAAAGAGATGAAGCCTTTTGCTTCAAGTGGCGATGAGGTCGATGCGTATGTATATGATGTGGCGGAGATGAGGCAATGCACATCAGAATGGAATGTAGACAGCGCCAGAATAGCAAGTTGCGTAGGGCGATTGAGAACAGACATAGAAAACCCAATGCTTGCTGAATATTATGAATATAATGCAATGGGACTGCTTGCCGAATATTACATGAAGCAGGACAAGTATGACTCAGCAAGATATTTCATAAGCCGGTATTGTGATATAGTGTCGGGCGACAGCAATGACGCTGTGTATGCGTATGCAAACCTTATTCAAATACAATCATTGTTGTATGACAATAACCTCGATAGTGCACGTGTAATATTGAAAAATGGTCATTTGGCAGATATCTGTCAGAAATCGGTAGAATTGAGTAGCCGCTATTATGGAATAATGAGCGACTATTACTACCGTCTTGGAAACTACAGGGAATCGTATGAGTGCATCAGGATAATGACTGAATTGTCGGATTCGTTGAAAGCAGAAACCCTAAGTCATAACTTTGCCTATAGGGATATGGCTCATCAGCGTGATACGACAATAATGTCGAACAACAGGAAACTCAGCCAGAAGCAGCTTGAACTGGACAGCTTGACCTTTTGGCAGACGGTATGGATAATCATAATAGCAGTAGCTGTGATAATCGCAATTACTGTAGCCCTCAACAGACTGGTTGACATGCTTAAAGAGCGTGAACGTGAAGTATATCTGCAGAACCAAAAGCTTCAGCGTGAAGTCATCAGACATACCTCGATATTGCAAAACCAGAAAGTAGAACTTGAGCGCACCAATGATAGGCTGAACAGAGAGATTGAATATGCAAGTCGCATACAACATGACGTGTTGCCTTCTGAAAGCCGTCTTTCAAGTCCGTTGCTGAAGGGACATTTCGTATACTATCGCCCATGTGCACATATCAGTGGTGACTTCTACTGGTTCTACAGCATAGACGACAAATTGTTTGTGTGCTGTGGAGATGCTACAGGTCATGGAATACCAGGTGCCTTCGTTGCGATGGTATGTTCGACGATACTTAACGACATAGTTTCGATACCTGGCATTACAGCATCAGGCATGTTGACAGAGCTAGACCGGAATATGCGTAACATATTGGTCAACAATAACAACAATCATGGCAACGATAGTGCAGACATGTCATTGATGTGCTTGGACAACAAGACAGGGAAAGTGACATTGGCCTTGTCACGTCATAATGCTCATATAATTCGTGCCAATGGAGAACAGGAATGTGTGGCAGGAGTGAAACGTAGCATTGGCGACATGGATGAAGCATTTGTTGCACGTCCGTTTGTTGAATATGAGTATACCTTCGATGAAGGTGACAGCATATATATGACTACCGACGGCCTCGAATCTCAGTTTGGAGGACCGGAAGGAAAGAAATTGAAACGCAAGAGACTAGCTGAAATGTTTTCTGCAATGTCTGGTTTGCCGTTTGACTCTCAGAAAGCATATCTTGACCAATATTTTAATGATTGGAAGGGTGATTGCGAGCAAACAGACGATGTTTTGGTGATAGGCTTGTGTTTTCGGAAAAAATAATCTATTTTTTGTATTGAAAAGTAAATAATTATAATAACTTTGCAGATGTATTTGTATCGAGCATAAAACAATGGTACGAATACCCCAAAGTAATAACGCGACAACCATAAATGAGCGGAATAGTAGACATATCAAAAAATCTTATGGGTCTCGAGCCTGGCTTCACGGTGCGCGATTTGCTTGTCAACATGCAAAACTATTATCTTGAAGCTACGCCAATGGGCTTTAGGATAATGCCTGATGTTGAGTCAATCCGTGATGTAGAGGAGATATTTGTCAATTTGGGCCATAGTTTTGGAAATTTTGGGCTCCGTGTCGTGTCGATGGAGATTCTTCCAGATGAAGACGTGGAGATGACAGACGTCATACCAGATGCAATGGCAATACCATGTGTAGCAGCATCTTCAATTACACGTGATGCTGATGGAGTAGAGCGTATATTGCTTACTTTCAAGTAAAAATTACTTTTTGTTATGCAGATTAGATCTTCAAGATTTCTGATGAGCAATCAGAATGTGTCTCAGTGTCCAAATACCAGTATACCTGAATATGCCTTTATTGGGCGTTCGAATGTCGGAAAGTCATCACTGATAAATATGTTGTGCCAGCATAATGTGGCCAAAGTGAGTGGCACCCCTGGAAAGACACAATTGATAAATCACTTCCTGATAAACGACGAGTGGCATCTTGTTGACCTGCCTGGATATGGATATGCAAAGGTGTCGAAAAGCGTCAAGGAGAAGTTTCAGAGCATTATAACTGATTATGTCCTCGGCCGTGAACAATTGACAAGTATGTTTGTTCTTGTCGACTGCCGTCACGAACCACAGAAAATAGACATGGAGTTTATGAGTTTTCTGGGTGAGAATGAAATACCGTTTTCAATCATATTTACCAAAGCCGATAAATTGCGTCCTTCAGAACTTGAGCATAATATTGAAGTCTATAAAAACAAAATGCTCGAGGAGTGGGAAGAAATGCCTAATTATTTTGTGACCTCGTCTGATAAAGGCATAGGCAAAAATGATGTTCTTGATTACATAGAGCAGATAAACAACGAACTCGCTAAATGAGGCGCATAGAGAAAATAATTGCTTGGATGAGAATAGTTGCAACTTTATTATTGTGCATATTTAGTGTGGTTCAGATATGGACTCAGACCACGTCGACACACCAGGAGGTTGCACCTGTGAGGGAAATGCGTGGATTGTGGGTCGCTGTGGTTGGCAATATCGATTGGCCATCGTCAGCTGGTTTGTCTGTCGGAACATTGAAGCGTGAAGCGACAACCATTCTCGACAGGGCAAAATCAATGGGTCTTAATACGATTTTTCTTCAGGTTCGTCCGTCGGCTGATGCCATATATCAATCGTCGCTCGAGCCGTTGTCATATTATCTCGTAGGCAGCGATGTTGCCAAGAACGATCTCTCTTTCGAATTTGATGCATTGTCGTTCTGGGTCTCTGAAGCACATAAGAGAGGACTCGAATTGCACGCGTGGATCAATCCGTTCAGAGTTACGCCGATGGCTGAATTTATGTGTGCCCAAAATCATCTGTCGAAGACTCATCCGGAATGGACTATAACATACGCAGGCAAAATGTATCTTGATCCTGGCATCCCTGAGGCACGTGATTATGTCGTAAGTATAGTAGATGATATTGTCTCGCGATATGACATAGATGGTGTCCATTTTGATGATTATTTCTATCCCTATCCGGTCAGTGGAGAGATGTTCCATGATGAGAAGTCGTATAAGAAATATAATGTTCAGTCATTGGCATTGGACGATTGGCGTCGTAGCAATGTTGATAGTGTCATATCCAAAGTCTCTAGGGTTGTTGATGCAAAACCTTGGGTGAAGTTTGGCGTGAGTCCTTTTGGCGTGTGGCGAAACAAGTCGGACGACCCTCGAGGCAGCGATACACGTGCCGGACTGACAGACTATGATGTGCTTTATGCTGATATTATGTCGTGGGTAAAGTCGGGTTGGATCGACTATATCGTTCCTCAGGTATATTGGGAGGCAGGTAATAACGCTGCTGATTTTGATAAAGTTTCTTCATGGTGGGCAGAGGCATGTTCTCAGTCCGATGTACAGGTTTATGTCGGGCATGCGGTACATAAGGTCAATTCGTCGAAGCCGTGGAAAAACGCTAACGAAATGCCTTCGCAAATAAAGAAAGTACGTGATGATTCTCGATTGTCAGGTAGTGTCTTTTTTAGCTATCGTCAGTTTAATCGAGATATTCTTGGGTTGGAAGAGGCATTGCGTACCGATTTGTATTCTATGCCTTCTTTGTCTCCTGTTATTTCCAGAAATGCCGACAGCATGTCTGTCTCTGTTGATGATATCTCTTATTCTGGGAATGTCTTGTCTTGGACGGTATCCTCGCCGTCTGATGTCCGTTTTTATGTCATCTACCGTTATCCAAGGGGCAAGAGGAATGAAGAGGAGATTGTTGATATTGTTGGTGCTGACGGCAAGTGTGTGCAATATGAACTCACCAACAATGCGTATTCTTATTCATCGGTTCACTCGTCAGAAAAAGGTGCCGAATCTTCAGGCAGACGTAAATACATATTCCGTGTAGCACCTGTTGATGTCTATGGTTATGAACATGCAAAATCATCCCGTTGCAGGGTCAGGTATTAATGGTTTTGTTAATATAATCTAGATGTTCGATTTGAAATAATTTCATCGAACTCACGTTAATTAAAAAAATATGTAAATATAGAGTAGTAGTGCTAAATTTTTTGCTATCTTTGTGGCTAATAACAAGGCAATCAATGAAAAGATTATTTGCAATAATATCTTTGGCAGCGGTTTTATTTGGCTGCAGCAGTGACAAGTCATACGTTATAGAGGGAACTCTCTATGGTGCGGCAAGTTTTGAAGGTGAAACCATTTATATGGTTCCATTCGGTAGTTCGTCGACTGAAGGACAGGATTCGGCTGTTATTAGCAATGGACGTTTCGTCTTTGAGGGTACTGCTGAACGCCCTGAGGTTTGTGAACTTCGCGTTCGTCCGATGATGCGTCTGTTCCTTGACAGGGATAAATTCGTAATCATAAAGGAGCCTGGTCATTTGTGGGTTGCTTTGTCAAAGCAGAGTACTGCTCGTGGCACGGCGCTTAACGATTCGTTGCAGGTTTGGAGAGAGTATAAGTATAAGGCCGACAGCGTCTTCTCCGCAATCTCTAAGCAAATGAAGGTTGCCAAGCTCAAGGGCGATGATTCTTCTGAAATCGAAGCATTGGAAATGAAATACGAAACTTTCAAGAATACATTCATTAAGCATAACAAGGAAGTTGCTGAACGTAATGACAATGTGTTTGGTGACTACATCGAGCATTATGCAAGGTGATATTCTGAAGTAGGTTTCGGAGAATAGCGCAGTTGGTAGCGCACTACGTTCGGGACGTAGGGGTCGGGCGTTCGAGTCGCCTTTCTCCGACTTAGTGATATATAATCCGCTTTTTCAAGCGGATTTTTTGTTTTAGTCGTGGTGGTATGGCTCGCCCTTTATAATTGTTTGTGCTCTATATAGTTGCTCGGTAAATATCAGTCTTACCATCTGATGTGAATATGTCATTTTGGAGAGTGATATTTTGTAATTTGCCTTTTTGTATACGTCTTCTGAAAATCCGTATGGACCTCCTATGACGAATATGAGTCTTTTGGCTCCCGAGTTGGCTATCTGCTGATAAAATTCCGAAAACCCTCTTGATGTGTACTCTTTCCCTGCTTCGTCCATAATTACCAGTACGTCGCCTCCTGCAATCTCTTTCAATATCAGTTGTCCTTCCTGGTTTTTCTGTTGCTGTTCGCTGATTGATTTCCCTCGACGTACATCTGGAATAATCTTTATTTCAAAGGGAATATACCTTCCTATTCTGTCTGTGTACTTCTTTATTCCATATTCAAGGTATTCCTCGTCTGTTTTCCCTATAGCGATTAGCACTGTTTTCATGTCTCTTTTCCTTTTTTCTTTTTTATACAATACAAAATTACGATTATCCTAAAATTTTTCATGCAAAATGAATAAGTTTGGATAAGTTTTTGCTGTAAAAATGTTGATGAATTGAAAAAACAAGTACTTTTGTAATATGTTTTGAGCTATGAAGAACTTTACTCATATTATTGGGATTATATGTTTGTTGTTTACGTCATGTCTTGGTGCATTGGCGCAAACAGATTCCTTATATGTGGCCACATCACACGACACGTCGGATCAATGGCGTTACGCATTGCCTGTTGAAATATACAATTCATTGTCGAAAGGTGATGCTGTGGCCTTGGCTTCTGCTCTCAATAGTTCCGTTGAATTGGCAATGCCTCAAGGTAGTTCCAATATATATAGTCGAAAACAGGCCGAGGTCGTTTTGTCTGAGTTTTTGTCAGGCATTAGGAATCCTCAGTTTTCAATTAGTCACGAAAGGTCAATGGGAGCCTCTACTCAGACAATAGGTTCTCTTGTTGGCGATGGTTCAAAATATAGGATTTTTATTCTGACTCAGCAGCATGGACAGTCGGTTTTCATTCATCAGTTGCGATTCGAAGTTGCTGATCGCTAATTTTTACGCTCAAAACATAATTCATTCATAATATGACAGATTTTAAGGCTTATCTTGATCAGTTCATTGATAGTGCTATTCGCGAAGATGTAGGCGATGGCGATCATTCTTCTCTTTGCTGTATTCCTGCTGAAGCTATTGACAAGGCTCAGCTCATTATTAAGGAAGATGGAGTATTGGCTGGAGTTGACGTTGCATACGAAGTTTTTAAGAAGCTGGACCCAGAGGTCGAGTTTGAGAAACTCATCAACGACGGTACTCATGTCAAGAAGGGAGATATTGCTTTCCGAGTAAAGCTTCATACTCGTTCTTTGCTGTTGGCTGAACGTCTCGTTCTGAACATCATGCAGCACATGAGTGGTATTGCAACTGCAACAAGTGTATACGTTAAGCGTCTCGAAGGAACTCACACTCATGTCCTCGACACCCGTAAGACAACACCTGGCATGCGTCTGCTCGACAAGATGGCTGTGAAGATTGGTGGCGGCGTTAATCATCGCATCGGCTTGTTCGATATGATTATGCTTAAGGACAATCACAACGACTTTGCTGGCGGCATTCCTCAGGCCATACAACGTGCTAAGGACTATTTGAAGGCCAACAACAAAGACCTTAAGATTGAAGTCGAAGTACGTAATCTTGATGAATTGGAACAGGTCATGAAGGCAGGTGGTGTATTCCGTATTATGCTTGATAATTTCGACATTCCAACAACTCGTGAAGCTGTCAAGCGTATCAATGGTCAATATGAAACTGAGTCTTCAGGTGGTATTACTCTCGAAACTCTCCGTGACTATGCTGAGTGTGGTGTCGACTATATTTCAGTAGGTGCTCTGACACATCATGTCGGCAGCCTCGACATGAGCCTTAAGGCATTCAAGTAATAGTCGGTTCTTATAAATATTTAGAGAGGTGTTATGGATTGAACCATGACACCTCTCTTTTTGTTATTGCTGTATCGACTTTCTCCTTATCTGCGGAGGTTCAATGTGTCTCCAGCCTTTATTTCGCTCTCGTCAGTAAGGTGATTGAACTTTTTGAGCTTTTTCAGTTTGACACCATACTTGTGTGCTATCGACCACAATGTCTCGCCCTGTGCAACCGTGTGTGTCTTGCAGTCAGGGTGTGCTCTGTTCTTCTTCGAGCGAATGTAGATGTACTTTATCTCTGATATGTTTGCCGACGCATCGAGGTCGTTGTATGCCAGCAGTTCGCTCACCATCAGATGGAATTCTTTTGCGATGCCTTCAAATGTGTCACCATTTATTGTCGCGATGTATTTGACACCGTTGTTGTACTCTACGTCATGTTCGTGAAGCGGATTGATGACAAACGAAGCGTCTTTCTTTACTTTCAGTGTGTTGTTTCTTACTGGCAGTTCTTCTTTTGTCTCGTTGTCTGTCTCTGTGTTGTTGGCTATTTCATTATTTGGTGTCACCTCACTTGGCTGCTCTCCGCCATCAAGTGTGTTCAGTCCCATCTCTTCGATTATTGTGATAATCTTCTGTGCGTATGATGGGTCTGTTGCATAGCCAGCTGCTTTCAGTCCATTGGCCCAGCCTTTATAGTCTGTGATGTCCAGTTTGAACAGTTTGTCATATCTGCTCTTCTGCTTGATAAAGTCCGAATGGTCCTTAAACGAGTCGTATGCCGATACGTATTTCCTGAAGCACTCCTGGTTTCTGTCGTCATCATGCAGTATAGTCTCTCCTGTCCAGTCCGAATGGCACTTTATTCCGAAGTGGTTGTTTCCGTCTGTTGCGAGTTCACTGTTGCCACAGTCTGACTCAAGTATTCCTTGTGCAAGTGTTATGCTGGCAGGTATGCCTACGCGGTTCATCTCTTCAACGGCCCACTGTTTGTATCTGTCTACATATCCTTGCCTTGTCAGCCTCTGGGCTTCTGTTGCCAAGGTCGTAGCAACAATTGCTATTATTATTGCGAGTGCTTTTTTCATTGCTGTCTTTTTCGACAAAGTTAATGTTTTTAATTTATTGTACTTCAGTTTTGTATGCTATTTTTTGCCTACCAAATCTTCATTTCTACTATTCCGACTATGTCCGATGTGGCAATCGGTCCATATCTTCGGCTGTCGTTGCAGATGTCTCTATTGTCACACATCGCCCAGACGTAGTCTTCTTCAAATGTATATCTCTCCTCTCCGTTGTCTTTTGTCCCTATTATTGGTCTGTAGAGTGTCTTGTTCTTTTCGTTTAGCTCTATTGTCTCTCCCTTTTTCGGAATCATTATTGGTCCCATGTTGTATGCATTCCAGTGCATGAATCTCTCGTATGGGAATATTCTGCTGTCAGGCATATTTTTCAGTACTGGCACTCGCAGATATCTTTTCCATTCCGGTTTTATTTTCGTTACTGGCAATGCTATTGTGTCTCCCGTCTCTACCTTCCCGCATACTCTCTCCATCGCATGTGTTATCTTGAACGATGCGTCTCTCGATACTATGAATGAACTTCTGACGTTGTCCTTCTCCTTTGCCGGCTGGCCGTCCACATAGACATATCCTCCTTTTATGCTGACTGTCTCGCCGGCCTTGGCTATTACTCTCAGTAGGATGGTTGTCTCTTCTCCGTTGTCGTCTTTTACCTTGACTGCTATTTTCCGTCCTCTGCTGATGTGACCCGACATCGTTTTTCTGACAATGTATGCTCCGCCATCTTCACCTGGCATCGATGCGTTGACAATGTCTATAAGAAAAAGTATAAGCAACATTGCCATGAACAATATTATGCTCACGGCTAATGTTGCCCTCTTTAGTTGTTTTTTGATGTCTATTTTCACTCTGCCGCTATCTCTATTTTATAGGCATGAACATTCTGTCCCATCTGATGCTTCCGAAGAAATCCTTGTCAGGGTCCAGCGAGAGCCATACATATAGTGGCTTGCCGACAATGTGGTCCTCTGGCACAAATCCCCAGTATCTCGAGTCGGCCGACTTGTGTCTGTTGTCACCCATCATCCAGTAGTAGTCCATCGCGAATGTATATTCACTAGTCTCCTTGCCGTCAACGTAGATCTTTCCGTTCTTGTAGTCGAGCGTGTGACCTTCGTATGATGTGATGATTCTTTCGTATAGCATGATGTTCTTGTCGTCAAGTGTGACTGTGCTGCCTTTTGTTGGCATCCATATCGGACCATAGTTGTCTCTGCTCCATGGATAGTCCTGGCTGAAAGGGAATACACTCAATCCTGTCGAGTCTCTCTCTTCCTCGTCAATCACTATGCTTGCTATTGTCGGCATGTTCTTCACTTTCTCAGCCTTCTCCTTTGTCAGTGGAAGGAAATAGTCCGGACCAACACCACCCACTTGTCTGTCTTCATTCGAAATGCCAAGCTGCTCAAAGAATCTGTCGTTCAATATCACGCCCGATGTCTTGATGTAGTAGTTGTGCTGTACTCCTGGTTCGTCCTCCAACACTTCACCATTGATATATACCACGTTGTGTCTTATCTCAACTGTGTCACCAGGCAAACCTATACACCTCTTCACGTAGCATTCTCTCTTGTCAACAGGTCGCCATGTGATTCCGCCAAGTGCATCCTTCGCTGCCCATACTCTCTTTCTACCCAAGTCCGACAAGAAGTGGTTCCTTTCCCACGAGTTGTGGAATGTCAGTCCTTTTATCAGCTCACGGCTCTTTCTTACTTCGTTTGCTCCTTCTGTCAGCAGTATCTGGTAGTAGTCCGGATTCTGCATGTTTATGCAGACCGTGTCACCACATGGGAAGTTGAATACGACGATGTCTTTTCTTTCCACTTTTTCAAGTCCTGCCAATCTGTGGTAGCCCCACAATGGCCACTCAAGATATGACTTTATATTCGAAAATGGAAGCGAGTTCTGCGTCATTGGCATGTATATTGGCGCATTCGGCATCCTCGGACCATAGTTCACTTTGCTCACCATGAGGTGGTCGCCTACCAGCAAACTCTTCTCGAGCGAACTGGTTGGTATCTTGTACATCTGCAACAGAAACAACTGTATCAGATATACCCAGAACAAAGCAAAGATTATTGTGTCCAGAAGTTCCCACAGACCACCTCTGCGCTTCCCGTCCTTGTCCTTTTTCAGTATGTCCCATGGCAGTATGTTCGTGATGTAGCAGTCTACCACCAACGGCGTCAGCAGTAGCAGCCACCAGTTGCCTGTCCATAATACAACCAGTAGGAACAGCACAACCATTATGCCGCCCGTTATCCACCTCTTGAGGCTTATGTCGCTAAAGTCTATTTTCTTCATGTTTTATCAGAATCCAAGCATGTCTTTCATTCCGAGCAATCCCTTCTTGCCGTTGGTATACTCTGCTGCCAATACCACTCCATACGCAAATCCACGTCTCGATCTCGCATTGTGGGTTATCTCGATGAAGTCTACTTCCGAGTCGTATGTTATCGTGTGTATTCCTGGCACTTCCCTCTGGCGTATTGCTGATATCTGCACCGAATCTTTCTTGTATTCCGGAGCCAGATTCCAACCATTCTTCCTGTCTATGTTTTCTATGATTCCCTCTGCCAGGCTGATAGCTGTACCACTTGGTGCATCAAGTTTGTGTATGTGGTGAGTCTCGGTCATGTTCACGTCGTAGTTGTCAAACTTGTTCATGATCTTCGCCAACTGTCTGTTTATCTCAAAGAAGATATTCACGCCAAGGCTGAAGTTCGATGCATAGAAAAATGTCTGCTTGCCACCCTCGCACATCTTCTCTATCTCTGGCATCTTGTCGAGCCATCCTGTCGTTCCGCTCACTACCGCCTTGCCCCTTTCAAAGCATTTCATGTAGTTGCCGAATGCTGCCTGTGGCACGGTGAATTCTATAACGACGTCTGCCGAAGCAAACTCCTTCGAGTCAAACGAACCGCTCTCGTTGATGTCTATCTTGCATACTATCTCATGTCCACGGCTGAGGGCTATCTCTTCTATCATCTTGCCCATCTTGCCATATCCTACAAGCGCTATCTTCATAATTATTTCGTTGTTTTTTATGTTGTTCCGTTGTCTTCTTTTCTATGTTGCAAAGATAATAATTAATGATAATCTTTCCGTAATTTTTTCAATCAACATGTCGTTTTTATCAACAAAACAAAAACACCTCGCCTCTTTTATAATACAAAATTGACCCGGCATCAACCTGATGCCGGGCCAATCCGTTATCTCTTGTCTCGTTTTTTTACTTCGACTTCTGAGCCCACATGAACAAAAGTACCAATACTCCGATACCAGTGAGTGAAATCAAAATCCACCATGGACTGAAACCAGCGTCACGAAGGCGACGAATGCTTACGCCAAGGCTAGGCAGGAACAGCAGAAGGTTGATGATTGAACCGATAGTTCCAAGCACTCCTGTAATCAAACCAATAATCATCGTGATCACGAAAAATGTCCAGAATTCCTTACGGCTTGCTACACCAGCAAACTGTACATACTTGTTCAAAAGGGTATCCTTGAAGATTGAAATGTATTCTCCCATAATGTTTGTTGTTTGTTAGTTAAACGTTATTCAATAGTGCAAATATAAAATAAAATCCCCAACGACGTATGCCGTTGAGGATTTTTTTTCTATGTTTTTTTACACTATTACTTGCCTGCAGCATCAGCAGCCGACTTAGCAGCACGTGTCATCTTAACTGCTACTACAACTGCGTTCTTTGCATTCAAGATCTCAAGACCCTCAAACTTCAAGTCCTGTACCTTGAATACCTTGCCAAGACCAAGGCTAGTGATGTCAATCTTCAATACGTCTGGAAGATCCTTTGTCATACCCTTTACAACCAACTTACGCATCTCAACCTGGAGCTTACCACCGGCCTTGACACCCTCGCTGTTACCCTCAATCTTGATTGGGAGAGCGATTGTAACTGGCTTGTCGTCAGAAATCTCAAGGAAGTCTACATGAAGCAACTTGTCTGATACTGGGTGGAACTGGAGATCCTTCAAGATTGCCTTGCGAACCTGACCCTCGATATCTACGTTTACAATGTAGATGTTTGGAGTGTAGATCAAGTTGCGGAACTGCTCCTCTTCTACTGAGAATGCAATCTCTTCACCCTTTCCATAAATGATACATGGTACCAAACCCTGGCTACGAAGCACCTTTGCTGCCTTCTTGCCACCTGCGACTCTCTTAGAGCCCTTAATGTCAAATGTCTGCATTTGAATTTTTAATTTTTTAATGTGTTACTCAAAATTAAGTGTTTTTTGGGCAATCTTAATTTCCCATCACACGATTTCTCGCAGCATTCTCACGAATGCGACTGCAAAATTACAATTTTATTTTCTGAAAACAAAATGTTTTGCGATTGTTTCATTGTTGTATACACAAGCAAGAGTCTCGGCAAACATGTCGGCTACCGACAATACCTTTATCTTCTTGCTCTCCTTCTTCAATGGAATCGAGTCTGTCAATATCACTTCCGTAATCTTCGAATTCTCGATGTTGTCGTATGCCGGACCCGACAATACACCATGCGAAGCAAATGCTCTAACCGACAACGCACCCTCTTCCATCATCTTGTCTGCTGCTGCAGTGAGGGTTCCTGCTGTGTCTATCATGTCATCCATCAATATGACATTCTTGCCCTTCACATCACCTATCACTCTCAACTCGCCAACCACGTTCGGACGTGGACGATACTTGTGGCATATTACCATCGGTACACCAAAATGCTTCGAGTAGCTGTGAGCTCTCTTCGAACCACCTGCGTCTGGCGATGCTATAACCATGTTCTCAAGATTCAAACTCTGAATGTATGGAGCATATATTGTCGATGAATACAAATGGTCTACTGGAATGTTGAAGAATCCCTGTATCTGGTCCGCATGAAGGTCCATTGTTATCACACGATCCACACCCGCTGCTGTCAACAGGTCTGCAACAAGTTTCGCACCAATTGCCACACGTGGCTGGTCCTTGCGGTCCTGACGTGCATAACCGAAATATGGCATTACCGCGATAATCTTCGCTGCCGAAGCTCGCTTCGCTGCATCTATCATCATCAGCAACTCAAAAAGATTGTCTGCTGGTGGAAATGTGCTCTGAATCAAGAATACGTGTGAACCACGTATCGTTTCATCGAATTTTACAGTGTACTCTCCATCGCTGAAGTCTATCTTGTGAACTTGTCCCAGCTCCTGTCCAAACGACTGAGCTATTTTTTCTGCAAGGTAACGGCTGTTTGTACCCGAGAAAATCTTGATGAATGACTGCGGTTGCATTGCTCGATGCTAATGTTTATAAGGTTTTGTTTGTTTGTTCCTTTTTCTTTCGGCAAAGGTAGCAAATATTGTATTCATTAAATCCTAATGCCTCAATAATTAGTGTTAAAATATGACAATTTCAACTATGGTCTGTATTTGGCTTCCGTCAACAACGTCTGAGCATCGCCCATCTCCATCAGCTCTTCCAGCGTCGTCCCCTCATGGCTCTCCATGTAGCTCTCCACTATCCTCAATCCACACCACAACGCAGCTCTTCCTGGCGACTTGTCACCAAAGAATACCGTGAACGGTGTCTCGTTCGTCAGCTTGTTCTTGTCCAGCGGATTCGTGCTATACAGCAATTTCTGCTCTGCCATGTATCCCCACATCTGCTTCTCGGCTTTCTTGCACCATTCCAGCTCATCCTCCGTCATTCCCATTATCCTCCACATCTTCTCGTCTGGCAGACACATCGACGCTACATACAACACTTTGCCCTGATATATCATCGCCGACAACACATCGTCTTTTTCACTCATGTCCGGATAGTTCGCATATATCAACGCCTTCGTGATGTCCATCGCCATATTCTCCGGATTCTTTCCCTTCCTCGCATACATCGGTATCTCCAGCCATGGATAATACCTGCACTCGCTTCCCAGATAATGCTCTATACTTATTGATATATATGCCGAGTCAACAAATATCTTGTTGTTGAATGCCGAAAAATGACAATATGCTCTCTCAGGTATTATCGCTCCCTTCAGGTAATGCTTCATGTAGCTCAGAGCCTCACTCAGTTTCTCTCCCTCTTTTGCAGCATACTTCGCATACACACTATCGCATGTCGCTATCACTTCCTTGTTCTCGGCGTATGTCATGAATCTCTCCAGCTCATTCTCAAATCCCTCTTCACCTGGCACGCCAATCCTGATCTCTTTCGAGCAGTATGTCTCGAAATATTCACCATACTTCTCCTCAAGTCTCTTCGCCTTTTCTCCATAACTGCCATCCTTGTCTGCAAACATTTCCTGGTAGAATGGTTCAATGCTTATCTCCACTCTCGTGTCACTCGTGTCCACGTGTGGTCTGTGCTCTCCGCATGCTGTCATCGCCAGCATCGATACTATTATATATATAAGTCTTCTTTTCATTCCCGTTCTCTTTTTTTTGTTAGTCGTTTCACGCAGCTCTTTTCCATGTCCCAGAATCCTCTTCCTCCAAGTCTTGAAGTAGGTATACAAAAAAAGGGTCTGAAATCACTTCAGTCCCTTTCCCTTGGACTCCTGTAGTCTTTACTACCGAGCCCTGTTAACCAAAATTCCAATCTATGAAAAAAATCTACTTTGCAAAAGTACTGTCTTTTACGAATATTACCAACTAATTTGTGTTAACTATTCGTAAAGTTAGTTTACACCGTCGCGGTTTCAACTACTTTCACCTACTATTACGCCCTAAATAATAAAAGGTTACGCCCAAAATGAAAAAAATTGGAATTTTTTTTCTTGTAACCATTTTTTTTCTCTTCGTACCATCTTTTGCCTTCCTTTCTCCTTATTGTCACGTCTTTATCTCTTTTTTTGTCTTGTCTTTTTTTTCGTCCTCGAAACACGTACTCTCATCCTTCTTTTTCCGTAGGGATACCGTAAGGATACCGTAGGGATACCACTCTTTTTTGCTTCCCACAAAAACCGCCTTCCATCCTCTGTTTTTTTCGTAATCTGAGCTTTTTTGCTTACCTTTGCACCCAAACATTGACAACATCATATATGATCTCTGTAGATAACATTTCTGTCGAATTCGACGCTAAGTCCCTCTTCAAGGGCGTCTCTTTTCAGGTCAACGAAAAAGACCGCATCGCCCTCATGGGCAAGAACGGTGCCGGCAAGAGTACTCTTCTCAAGATTCTCGCCGGACTGCGTCAGCCTACTACTGGCAAGGTCACTTGTCCTAAGGATACTGTCGTCGCCTATCTCCCTCAGCACATGCTCACCGAGGACGGTCGTACTGTCTTCGAAGAGGCATCTCTCGCTTTTGCTCATCTCAAGGAGGCCGAGGCTGAAATCGACGAAATAAACAAGCAGCTCGAAACTCGCACCGACTACGAGAGCGAGGACTACATGAAGCTCATCGAAAAGGTTACGGCTCTCTCCGAAAAGTTCTATGCTATCGACCTCACTCACTTCGACGAGGATGTCGAGAAGATGCTTCTCGGACTCGGCTTCGAACGTTCCGATTTCCAGCGTCCTACTTCCGATTTCTCTGGCGGTTGGCGCATGCGTATCGAACTCGCCAAGCTGCTCCTCCGCGATCCTGATGTACTCCTCCTCGACGAGCCTACCAACCACCTTGATATCGAGTCTATCATCTGGCTCGAGAATTTCATCCGCGATTCTTCCAAGGCTGTTATCGTCATCAGCCACGACCGTGCTTTCGTCGATGCCATTACCACTCGCACTATCGAGATTTCCATGGGACGCATCTACGACTATAAGGCTTCATATTCTCACTACCTCGAACTTCGTAAGGAGCGTCGCGAACAGCAGCTCAAGCAATACGAACAGCAGCAGAAGGAAATTGCCGAAACTATGGATTTCATCGAGCGTTTCAAAGGCACCTACTCCAAGACCAACCAGGTACAGAGCCGTGTCCGCATGCTCGAGAAACTCGAAATAATCGAGGTCGACGAGGAAGATACTTCGTCCATCCACCTCACGTTCCCACCTTCGCCTCGCAGCGGACAATGGCCAGTTGTCGCTACCGATATCTCCAAGGCTTATGGCGATCATGTCGTCTTCTCCAATGCCAATTTCTCTATCGAACGTGGTAATAAGGTCGCTTTCGTCGGACGCAACGGTGAAGGTAAGTCCACTATGGTCAAGTGTATCATGGAGGAAATCGAACATGGCGGAACTATGAATATCGGACATAATGTTCAGATCGGCTATTTCGCTCAGAATCAGGCTTCACTCCTCGATGGCGAACTTACTGTCTTCCAGACTATCGACACTATCGCCAAGGGCGACATCCGCACCAAGATTCGTAACATGCTCGGCGCTTTCATGTTCTCCGGCGACGCTCTCGACAAGAAGGTTAAGGTCCTCTCTGGTGGCGAACGCACTCGTCTCGCTATCCTCCGACTCCTTTTCTCGCCTGTCAATCTTCTCATCCTCGACGAGCCGACTAACCATCTCGATCTCAAGACCAAGGATGTCCTCAAGCAGGCTCTCGTCGAATACGATGGCACTCTCATCCTCGTCTCACACGACCGAGATTTCCTCAACGGACTTGTCACTAAGGTCTTCGAGTTCGGACATCAACGTGTCAAGGAAAATCTCTGCGGTATTGCCGAATATCTCGAACTCAAGAAGATGGAGAGTCTTCGCGAACTCGAACGCAAATAGTAGGGTAGAACATTCCTTTTTCAGAACCTGTTTTTTACCTATATATTATATAGAGTGAATTTTTTTTACAATATAAATTGTGCATATTTGCTAAATTGTGTAAATTTGGAGCAAATATGCACTTTATTTTTTTTTACCATAGAAAACAGACCTTATGCTTAAATTTCAACATATTTCGCTCTGCCGATGTTTGTCGCTCTTCTTTGGCTTGCTCTTGTCGCTCTGCTCTTGGGCTCAGAATATTCTGCGATTCGACTTCTACAGTTCTCGCGATGGTCTTTCACAAAATACTGTCTACAGCCTCTACTGTGACTCCAAAGGTTTCCTCTGGGTCGGTACTATGAATGGTCTCAACCGATTCGATGGTGCTAATTTCAAGGTCTACAGTAGCGACTACTTTATCGACGATTCTTATCTCAGCAACCGCATCGAACGTATCTGGGAAGACAATTCCGGACATATCTGGAGCGAAACTTACGATGGCTCCTATGTCTATTTCAACCAGCGTTTCGAGTCTTTCGGTTGCGTCCCTCACAGTTCCGACGGACGCCACGAGTCCGCCACTAGCTTCTGCCAATATTCCGATAGTGTCGTCTTTGTCGGAGCCGAACATTCCGGCATCTACAAACTCTCTGTTGTCAACGGCAACTATCTCGTCGAGAATATTCCTGTCATCACCAAACCCGATGCTCGTGTCGAAGCTCTCCTTGTCGACTCCAAGTCCAACCTTTGGGTCTCTACCGATAAGGGTCTTGCTCGCTTCTCTCGTCAGCAGATCGAACAGTCTGACTACTCACCCGAGATTATCGCTCCCGATGTCAGGTTCTCTTCTGCCACTTGTGTCGCCGGCGATTGTCTGCTCTTCGGCACCAAGGCTAGCGGACTCCTTGTCTACAATGTCAAGTCATCCAAGGCCGACTTCCACTCGCAGATCAGTCCTTCTTCTACGGTCTCGCTTCTTACTACGATTGCCGATGGTAGTGTCATTCTTGCCACTTCCGACGCTCACGCTTTTATTCTCAATGCCGACCTCTCTACCGTCACTCCTCTTTCCTACCATGGCGAGGGCAAGAGCATTGTCGAAAATGTCTATGTCGACCGCTTCCGACAGGCGTGGATAACTACTGCCAACCCTGGCGTCACTCGTGTCAACCTTGTCACGATGAAGAGCCGCTACTACGAACTCGTCCCTAAGGAAATAAGTGCCAGCATCGACCGCGAACGACCTTATTTCTACGAAGACTCTCAGGGCAATCTCTGGATAGGTCTTCATGGTGGCGGACTTATGCTCTACGACCGCAATGCTGACAGTTTTACTGCCTATCGCAACAATATTCGCAACCAGAGTTCTATTCCTTCCGATATCGTCCATTGCATTGTCGAGGACAAGAGTGGTCAGCTTTGGGTCGGCACGGGCATGTATCGTGGTGGTCTTTCCAAGGCTGTCGTCGAGAATAAGGCTTTCGTTAGTGTCGTTCCAGTGCCTGTTGTCAAGACTCAAACCGACAATGTCGTGCGTTGCATTTTCGAAGACCCCGAACACAATGTCTGGGCCGCTACCAAAAGCGGACGTCTCACGATCTTCTCGCTCGACGGCAAGATTCTACACTCTCTCGATGGTTTCCGCACTACCGACGGACGAACTGTCCAAGCTGTCGCCTATAGCATCATCCTCCATTCCGATGGACATTTATATATAGGTACTAAAGGCGAGGGACTTTTTGTCAGCAAGCAAAAGATTAATTTTGCCAATCTCTCTGGCGACAATCTCACTTTCTATCATTTCCATGTCGACTCCGACACGCCTTCGGTCTCGTCCGAATCTCGAGGAAATAATAGCGACAATATCTATAGTCTTGTCGAAGACGAACAAGGTTACGTCTGGGCTGCTACCTACGGCAGCGGTCTCTTCCGTCTCCGTTTCAAGGAGGCGTCGTCTTCTCTCGACATCTCTTCTTCCTATTCTACGAGAAACAGCAACCTCCTTTCCGACAAGACTCGTTTCGTCACTATCGACTCGTCGGGCAATCTCTGGGTCGCTACAACCAACGGCATCTGCCAACTCACCAAGGAGAAGTATTTCGCACCTGCTTCGTTCGACCGCTCTTCATGCTTCACTCACTTTGTGCATAGCGTCAACAAGCCTTCACTCTCCTACAACGATGTCTGCTACATCTACGAGGATTCTCGACATGTCATCTATTTCGCTACCATGGGCGGCGGTCTCACGTCTCTCTCTTTCGGCATCGATGGCACTCCTCACTACGAGGTCTTCGATACTGGCAACGGACTTAGCCACAATGCTGTCTATGGCATCGTCGAGGATAATCTTGGCAATCTTTGGGTCTCTACCGAAAGTGGTCTTACCAGCATCGACGCTGCTTCACATACTTCTGTGGTCTACAATCGTTCTACCGGACTTGTCTTCGGCACGTTCTCCGAGTCTACTCTTTGCAAGCTCTCTAACGGTTCGATTGCTTTTGGCGGTTACCTCGGTTTCATCCTTGTTTCGCCTCTCCACATCGCGTCTACTCCTTACATGAGCAAGCTCGTCTTCACCGGACTCTCTATCGCCAACCGCGAGCAGAAACCCGGCCCCGACGAACCTATTACCGAGAGTATCAACTTCGCTCGACAGATTACTCTTTCTTACAACCAGTCTAACCTCTCTATCACATATCAGGCTCTCGACTATCTCGCTCCCGAGAACATCCAGTACGCCTATATGCTCAAGGGACTCGATGCCGACTGGAACTATGTCGGCAACCAGACTCGTGCTGTCTATACCAGCCTTCAGCCTGGCGACTACGAGTTCATGGTCAAGCATACCTATCGCAATGGTACATGGAGCGATAATGTCCGCTCTATTCGCGTCGTTGTTACGGCTCCTTGGTGGCGCACGTGGTGGGCTTATCTGCTCTACGCAATCGTCATCTTTGGACTTGTATATCTTTTCTTCCACTACCTCAACAGCATCAGCAGATATCAACGCGAACTCAGTCTCGAAAAGAAGATCAACGAGATCAAGCTGCAGTTCTTCACCAATATCGCTCATGAGATACGTACTCCTCTCACGCTCATCGTTTCGCCTATCGAGTCGCTCGTCTCGTCCGATCTGCCACGGAATGTACACAACCAGCTCATGATCATCAAGCGTAATTCCAACCGCATTCTTCTTCTCGTCAACCAGCTTCTCGACTTCCGCAAGATTCAAAACAAGCGTATGAATCTTAAGGTGTCACAGGTCGACCTCGGTACGTTCGTATCTCAGGTTGGCGACGGATTTACTCTTCTTGCCGATCACAAGCACATCGATTTCAATACTGTCATTCAGCCTGGCATGAATCCTGTCTGGGTCGACACTACCGAAATCGATACCGTGGTCTACAATCTTCTCTCTAATGCTATGAAGTTTACCGACGCCGGCAAGCGTGTCACTCTCAGCATTAGCCAAGACGAACAGTACAGCTACATCAAGGTCATCGACCAGGGTTGCGGCATCAAGGATGTCGACCCCGATGTTCTCTTCAAACGCTATACTATCCTCTCTACAACCGACCTTTCCGGCACAGGCATCGGACTCTCGCTCGCCTACGAACTTGTCGAACTACATAAGGGCAAGCTCCTCGTCGAATCCGAGGTTGGCAAGGGCTCTACTTTCACAGTCCGCCTCCTCAACGGTTGCAAGCATTTCGAGAACAATCCAGCGGTTTCTTTCACCGATTCCGTTTCTCAAAAGCGTTTCGCCGTTCTTCCCGATGTCCAGATTGATAATGCCGATAGCGACGACGAGTTCGCTGACGACGGACGCCGCACTCTTCTTGTCGTCGAGGACAATCCTGAGATTCTCGACTACCTCAAGTTGTCGTTCCGCTCTTCGTTCAATGTGCTGACTGCTACCAACGGCAAGGAGGCTCTTGTACTCGCTCACGACCAGATGCCTTCTGTCATCCTTTCCGACCTCATGATGCCTGTGATGGACGGACAGGAGATGATCCGACACATCAAGGACGATATCACGACTAGCCACATTCCTATTATCGCTCTAACGGCAAAGGCTTCGACACAAGACGAGATTGATGCTCTCAAGATGGGCTTCGATGCCTATATCCCTAAGCCTTTCAATGTCGAACATGTCAAGGCTGTTATCAACAATATTCTCACTCGCCGCGAACAGTTGGCCGCTCAGCTTGCTGGCTTGCGACCTCTCGCTTCTGCAACTCAGGCTCAGCCACTTGACTCTGCCGACAATGCCACTTCTGCCGATGCAACTGCTGCTGACGTCGTTATCCCATCTGCCAACTCTTCTGCCGATGGTGCCGATATTCCAGTTGATGGTGCCGACGACGATTCGACACACAGCAACCGTGGCGAAGACCAGGAGGTCTCTGTCAACATTCTCTCCAAGGACGAAGGTTTCGTCCGCGAAATGGTCAAGTTCACCGAAGACAACTACCGCGACGATCTCTCTATCGACCGCTTCGCCGAGCATTTCCACATGAGTCGTACCGTATTCTATAATAAGGTAAAGGGTCTGACGGGTCAGAGTCCTCTCGAGTTCGTCCGACAGATCAAGTTCAAGATTGCCGAACAGCTTCTCCAGAAAGGCTACAATGTCTCTGAGGTCGCTTTCGAGATTGGCTATTCCGATGTCAAGTATTTCTCCAAGCAGTTCCGCCAGCAGTATGGCGTCGCACCTAGCCAGGTCAAGAAGGAATGGGAAGAAAAAAGCCGAAGCGAAGTGGCTCCGGCTGACTGATATCGTTTATATATAATATATCTTACTTGAACTCTACAACACCAGTGTGGAGGTTGAAGATTGCACCTACAATCTTGATCTTGCCCTCTTCCTCGAGTTCGTTGAGTATCTCGCTCTCCTTGCGTACTCGCTCTACCATGTTGTCTACGTTCTTGCTTACTACGAGGTTCTGGAACTCTGCCGACTTGTGGTCAAGGCTGTCACCAAGCTCCTCGATGGCTGGCTGAATCTTTGCAAGCATCTGTGTCATGTTGCCTGCCTGTACGTTTGCACATGCTGATGCTACTGCACCACAGCACTCATGACCGAGCACTACTACTACCTTCGAACCTGTATGCTCACATGCATATTCCATTGAGCCAAGTACGTCTGGGCTTACTACGTTGCCTGCTACACGTGTTACGAATATGTCGCCAAGTCCTTCGTCAAAGATTGTCTCTACTGGTACGCGGGCGTCGATGCATGAAAGTACGATTGCAAGTGGATGCTGACCGTCTACTGCACTCTCCTTCATCATCTCAAGCTGGTCACGCTTCTTGTTCTGCTTCTCAACGAATCTCTCGTTGCCGGCCTTCAAGAGTGATATTACCGAGTCTGGTGAGAGTGGATCTACGTCCTGTGCGTGGAGCACGTGTACCTCTACTGGTTCTACAGCATTTTCTGCTGCCTGGTTTCTGCAGCTGCTCATTGCGAGGAGTGCTGCGCCGATGAATAATGTCTGCTTAAGCATTTTTCTGAGTTTTATTTTTGGTTTCTTTTTTTGTCTTTTTTCGGGCGCAAAGGTATTGTATTTTACAATCCATTATTCGCATTTAGAATTATTTAAACTATCTTTGCTTTCAGTAATCTTTCAGTAGTAGTTATTGTAATTCATTAATCCTTATACAATGAAGTTTTTATTCATTTCTCTGGCTTCGCTGTTCGTCTCTGTTTCGGCTTGGGCACAGCAGGCTTCGTGTTCGGTGGGCGAGCTCTCTCTTCAGGTGAATGTTGCTTCTGGACGTGCTTCCTATTCGGTGACCTATGCTGGTCAGCAGCTCGTCAAACCATCACCTGTCGGATTCAATTCCAATATTGGCGATTTCTTTAATGATATTTCTCTCGTCTCTTCCGATGTTACCGATGTTGTTGTCGACTATTCTCTCGACCGCATCAAGACTTCTCATGTCCATCACGATGCTCGCGAGTTGGTGCTTCACCTCAAAGCCGGACAAAAGCTCTTCGACGTGAGGTTCCATGTCTCTGCCAACGATGTCGCTTTCCGCTACGAAATACCTAAGCAGGGCGAGACTGCCTCTATCCGCATTTTCTCCGAGCAGACTGGATTCCGATTCCCTGACAATTCTACCACTTTCCTCTGTCCGCAGAGCACATCTATGGTAGGGTGGAAGCGTACCAAGCCTTCCTACGAAGAGGAATATGTTTCCGATGCTCCAATGTCTGCCAAGTCGGCTATGGGACATGGATATACTTTCCCTTGCCTTTTCCATGTTGGCGACAATGGTTGGGTGCTCGTCAGCGAAACTGGTGTCGACAGCCGTTTCTGTGCTTCGCATCTTTCTGACTATAAGGGCGACGGTCTCTATCAGATCGCTTATCCTATGCCTGAAGAAAATAATGGCAATGGCACTGTCGAACCTGCCATGTCTTTGCCTGGCGTAACTCCTTGGCGCACTCTTACTCTTGGCAACAGCCTCAAGCCTATTGTCGAAACTACTATTGCCAACGATGTTGTCAAGCCTCTCTATTCGTCACTTAATACCTATAAGTATGGTCGTGGCACATGGAGCTGGATTCTCTGGCAAGATGGTAGCATCAACCTCGCCGACCAGAAGCAGTTTGTCGACCTCGCTGCTGCTATGAAGTTCCAGTACGTACTTGTCGACAACTGGTGGGACCTCAATATCACTCGCGATTCTATCCCCGAACTTGTCCGCTATGCCAACCAGAAGGGCGTCGATGTCTTCCTCTGGTACAGCTCGTCGGGCTATTGGAACGATATCGAGCAGGGACCAATCAACTGCATGGACAATTCCATCATCCGTAAGCGTGAGATGCGTTGGATGCGTAGTCTTGGTGTCAAGGGTATCAAGGTCGATTTCTTCGGTGGCGACAAGCAGGAGACTATGCGTCTCTACGAGCAGATTCTCTCCGATGCCGACGATAATGGTCTGATGGTTATCTTCCATGGTTGTACTCTTCCTCGTGGCTGGGAACGTATGTATCCTAACTATGTTGGCTCCGAGGCTGTACTCGCCAGCGAAAATCTTATCTTCGACCAGCACCACTGCGACCGCGAACCTGTTACTACTTGTCTCCATCCTTTCATCCGCAATGCTGTCGGATGTATGGAGTATGGCGGATGCTTCCTCAACAAGCGTATGCACCGCTCTAATGCTAGCGGCAACTTCCGTCGCACTACCGACTTGTTCCAGCTCACTACGACTATCCTCTTCCAGAATCCTATACAGAATTTTGCTCTTGCGCCTAACAATCTCGACGACGCACCTGCTGTCTGCCTCGACTATCTGAGGAGTGTGCCAACTACATGGACTGCCACTTCGTTCATCGATGGCTATCCTGGCAAGTATGTGGCTCTCGCCCGACGCAATGCCGACAAGTGGTACATCGCGTTTACTAACGGCACCGACAAACCAATGAACAAGTCACTCGACTTGTCACAGTTCGTTACCAAGAACCAGGTTGTCAAGTTCTACTACGACGACGAAAAGGGCAACCCTCAGCTCAAGGAGCTCAAGATCAAGGATCCTAAGAAGGTGCCTTTCAAGTTGCTCCCTAATGGCGGTTCTATTGTGATCTGTGATATTCAGTGATCTTTTTCGTTTCCTTCTTTGGTCTTTCCTGTGTATCTCTTTATCACGTTGTAGGCTTTGTGTATGCCTAGCTCACCGGCTTTGCTCAGGTCTTCTTCGCCTGCCTTGTCGTTGCCTAGGTAGATGTTTATTATGCCTCTGTTGAAGTAGGCTTCGGCAAATTCCGGATTCAGACTTATCGCCTTGTCCAGCATCTCTGTTGCCTCCTTGAACTGCTTTCTCGCACAGTTTATCAGGCTCATGTTGTAGTAGGCAAATTCAAAGTCCGGAGCATATTGTATCACCTGTCTCAGGTCTGCCATGATAAGGTCAAAGTCGAGTATCGACAGCTCGCTTCTCAGGTTGTTCGCCGCTGCCGCACCCATCTGCGGTTCGCCTATGGCTACTGCCTCGTTCTCCATCGAGCGTATCACTTCTACCATCTTGTAGCGTGTGGCGGCTCTGTTGAAGAGGGCGTTGACGTCGTATGGGTTTTTCAGTATGCATACGTTGAAGTCGTTGATGGCGTTGTTGTAGTTCATCACGGTGTTGTAGAGTGTTCCTCTCACCAGATACAGGTCATACTCTGCCGGAGTTTGCTCTATCCTTGTCGTCGTCTCACGTATCTGGTTGAAGTAGAACAGCGACTCGTTGCCTTCGCCCGAATACTCTCTGTTGGTTATCATCAGCGGACGCGAATACACTTTGTTATTGTTGAACTGCTCGACGCTCTTCTCGTAGTATCTTGCCTTTGGCATCACTGTGTCGGTCACGAAGAAGCTCAGCTCAAACACGGGCTCCAGGTCTATGGCGATGTCTCTGTCCTGCACTCGTCCGCGTATGTGCTCCGTGTCCTGGCTCAGCTTTTCGTCGTTGTCGCCAAAGTCCGACACCACTACCATCTGGTCATATTTCTTTATGTCGTTGTCGTTTTTGCTGCGGCTCTCTTTCTTCTCCTTGGCATCCTTGTCTGTGCTGGTGTCTTCGCCTCTTGCTGCTCGTTCGCCGTTTTCAAGTCCTCGCTTGATGCGTTCCTGCTCAAAGGTGTATGCTGTCATGTAGTCTATCTCCGACCCTTTCTGGTCGTTCATGTAGCGCTTGACGATGGCTCGCTGGTAGTATGCCGGTCCGAAGTCAGGATGCTTGGCTATGATGATGTTCAGGTCAGAGAGTGCGTTGTTCATCTCGCCCACCTGTATGTAGGTTATAGCTCTGTTGAAGAGTGCTATGTCGTCCGATGCGTCGATGGCCAGCACGTGAGTGAAGTCCTCCAGGGCGTTGTTGTAGTCGCCCACTTCGTTGCGTAGCATGCCTCGGTTGGCGTATGCCATCTTGTTCTTCGGGTCGAGGCGTATCGCTTCGTCCAGGTCGGCAAAGCATCCTTTGTAGTCGTCGAGGTTATACTTTGTTATCGCTCGGTTGACATATACGTTGGCATCGTGCGGACGCAGTTCCTGCAGGTGGTTGTAGTCGTCCAGCGCCTCGTCATATTTGTGCATCTGGTAGTGCAGCATTCCGCTGTAGGTGTAGGCGTCAGGCGAGTATTTGTTTATCTCCGTCGCTTTCTTGAATTCGCCGAGTGCCGTGATGGTGTCGCCATGTTCTACGAGTGCTATACCTCTATATAATATGGCTGGCACGTTCTTCTGGTCGTGCTCCAGCAATTTGTCATAGTCGGCTATTGCCTGCTCATATTCCTTCAGGTTGATGTTGGCTATGCCCGAGTTCAGCAGCAGGTTCATGTTGTTCGGCTCATACTGCAGTCCGGCTTGGAAGTCACTCAGTGCGTCGGCCGACTTGCCCTGTCTGAGTCTGACGATGCCTCTCAGGTTATAGGCGCCGATGAGAAATGGGTTGATGGAGAGCGCTATGTCACAGTCGCTGGCTGTGCCGCTCAGGTCGTCAAGGTAGAATTTCGCCACCGCACGATAGTAGTACGGCTCAGCCAAGTATGGCTTGACGTTGATCACTCTGTTGAAGTATTGTATCGATAGCACGTAGTCCTCAAAGTAGAGGGCGTTGCGTCCTATCTGCATGATGCGGTTGGTGTTGAGCTGTGCGCCGGCACTTGTCGATATGAGGGCCAGCAGTAGGGCTATTATTGTTTTTTTCATAGGCTTGTTGTCTTGTCGATTTGTGGTCCGACGACTCACACGTCTTCACGTCCTGCTATATACGATCTCCATTTCTCGACGCATGCCACCATGTCCTGTGGTATCTCCGAGTCGAATTCCATATATTCGTTCTTCGTCGGATGCATGAATCCGAGTGTCTTGGCGTGAAGTGCCTGACGTGGCAGTACGGCAAAGCAGTTCTGCACAAATTGCTTGTATTTCGTGAATGTCGTTCCTTTCAGTATCTGGTCGCCGCCATAGCGCTCGTCGTTGAACAGCGTGTGACCGATGTGCTTGAAGTGTGCACGTATCTGGTGTGTTCTTCCTGTCTCCAGGCGGCACTGCACCATGGTGATGTAGCCCAGTCTTTCGAGCACCTTGTAGTGTGTCACGGCATGCTTGCCTATCTCGCTTCCTTCGGGGTAGACCGACATCTGCTTTCTGTCCTGCGAGCTTCGTCCGATGTTGCCTCGTATGGTGCCTTCGTTCTCCTCAAACTGTCCCCATGCCAATGCTACGTATGTGCGTGAGGTCGTCTTGTTGAAGAATTGCTTGGCGAGCGATGTCTTTGCCACTTCGGTCTTTGCCACTACGAGCAGACCGCTGGTGTCTTTGTCTATACGGTGCACGAGTCCCGGACGCGGGTCGTTCTTCGACTCCTTGCTCCACAGTTCGGCTTTGTCCTGAAGGTGGAATGCCAGTGCGTTGACCAGCGTCCCTGTGTAGTTGCCATAGCCCGGATGCACACACATGCCAGGCTTCTTGTTCACTACGAGCAGGTCGTCGTCTTCATATACTATGTCGATCGGTATGTCTTCCGGAATTATCTCTATCTCGCGTGGCGGATAGCTCATCACTATCGTCACTACGTCGCCTGGCTTGATGCGGTAGTTGGCTTTCACTGGAGTGCCGTTGACGAGTATGTTGCCTGCGTCGGCAGCCTCCTGCACTTTGGTGCGTGAGGTGTGCTCGATACGTCCGGCCACGAATTTGTCGATGCGTAGCAGTCCCTGCTTCTTGTCGGCGGTGAAGCGATAGTGTTCATACGTCTCGCCACCTTCGCCCTGTTGCGCTATGCCGCCTTCGCCGTCAAATTCTTCGCTGTCTATCTCGTCGTCAAATGCCTCGTCCAATTCCTCGTCAAGTGCCATCTGTTATCGTGTTGTCTGGGTTGTTTCTACTCCTTGGCGTTCTCGATTTCTTCGAGCGCGTCTATCACTATGTCGTTGTTCTTCGTCAGCCATATTGTCACTGGCGAACCCTGTGGAGCCATCAGTCCGTCGGTCGAGGCTGGATTCTGCCTGTAGACTACCGACGATGCCGAGTCCTGAGCCGACTTGACTGAGCTGTCATATATCTCCGTGCCCACTTTCAGCATGGCGTCGTCGATGTGTATTCTTGCCTGTTCACGTGTCAAGCCGATGAGCTCTGGCACGAGCACGTTGTTCGCGTCACCGCCGTTGCCCACTACCAGCTCGATGCGTGTGCCCTTCTCGAGTTTTGTCTTCTCGGCTACCGACTCGCCGTCTACCAGCTGAGCCAGCACCAGTCCGTTATATTCGCTTGGCTTGTATGTTATCTTGCCTATCTTCAAGCCGCGTGTCTCCAGCACTACCTGGGCGTTGCGCAGCGAGAGGTCAACAAGGTGTGGCATCTCTACCATCTCACTTGTGTAGGCGTTGATGGTCAGGAATATCTTGCGACCCTTCTTGACGTTCTTGCCTGCTCTTGGTATCTGCTCTACTATCGCTCCCTTCATCTCTCCACTCTTGTGTATCGAGTCGATCACTACGTAGTCAAGTCCCATATTGCTCAGCTGTCGCTCTATCTGCTGCACGGTGCGCTGCGTCACGTCTGGCACCATTATCGTGCGTCCGGCACTTGTGTAGTGTGTCAGTGCCCACATCAGTATGGTCACCAGCAGTGTAGTGGCTGCTATGGCCAGCAGCACGTTCAGCCAGAAGGTTTTTGAGCAGATGAATTTCAGGAAGTTCATGTCAAAATATTCTTTAGTCGTTTTCGATAGTCTTTTAACTATGCGAATGTAGTTGTTTTTTTGTTGATTTGCAAACTTTCCGCGTGATAAAACGAAACCCTGAAGGCCTTGCCTCCAGGGTTGTAATTCGCTTATGCAAGATGCATCAGGCTTTATTAATATGCCTTGCCCTTAGCCTCGTCAGATACTGTGAGCTGCTTGCGACCCTTAGCACGACGTGCTGCAAGTACTCGACGACCATTTGCTGTAGCCATACGCTGACGGAATCCGTGCTTGTTGACTCTCTTGCGGTTTGATGGTTGGAATGTTCTTTTCATCGCTTTAATTTGTTTTTTATTAATAACTCCATCGACTCACATCGATACAGAGCATTCTTTCACGGCGCAAAGTTAAGCATTATTATTTTCTTGAGCAATAAATACCATAAAATATTTGTCGCTTTTTTCTCGATGCCTCTATTTCACTATCGTAAACTGCCATTTCCAGCGTGTCGCGTTGCCGCATTCGTCTTCGATGACGGCTTCCAGGTCGTGCTTGCCCTCGCCCAAGCCCAGGCGATTCACTACCGAAATCAGCCTTGCGTTCTTGTAGTCATATTCAAAGCATTTCCACACTCCGTCGATGTATACATTATATTTATGTATGCCGCTCAGGTTGTCCGACAAGCCTATCATGACGCTGTTGCTCGGCTTCAGGTTGGTGCGGCTGTTTTTCGACCATACTTTTGGTGCTATCGAGTCTACGGCTACGGTAAACGATCCTAGTGTCTTAGGCTTTGCGCTGATGGTGCCGTTGCTTATCGTCGATGCTAGATACGACAGTTCGCTCTTGTCGCCCACTTGTGCTACGAAGGCTTTCTTTCCTGCTTTTGCGAGCGATGCAGGCAGAGGCAGTGTCAGCGTGAATGGCTTGTGCAGCGCTATGGTGTTGCTGCCTATGCGGTAGATGCTTGCGTCCGAGTTGTTGCTCAGCTCGGTCCTCACCACGTCGGCATATTCGCTCTTGTAGAGTGCTCCGTGAGGTATCAGTATCGAGATGCCCAGCGTGTCTAGCGTCCATGTCTTTGCATAGTCTATGTAGTAGCCGCTGTGCTTGCGTGGAGTGGCTGTCGCCGATGCCTTGCCGTTCAGGGTGAAGCGTACGGTGCGTTTGTTGCCGTTGAAGTCATACAGCTCGTAGCGCATATCTGCCGTCTCGCCTTCGGCTATCTCCAGCTCTTCGTTTGCGTGGTAGACAGGCAGGTGGTTGTTAGGGTCGACAAAGCTCTTCTGGATGAAGCGCTTGGTCCTGACGCGCTCTGCGTAGTCTATGTGGCTGTTGATATCTCTCGTCTCGTCAAATGCTATGCGGTCCAGTATCGACTGGAATATCATCTTGTCGTTCTTGTAGAGTCTTATCTCGACCACGCCACACGGACGATGTCCTGCCACGAAGTAGTCCACGGCATGCATTCCCACGCCTATCTTTCCGCTCACGTTGATTGTCTTGCCCTCGATGTCGGCCAGCGAGTAGTATCTGTCGCTGCATGTTCCTGCTATCTGCGAGTTGTCGTCCAGTCCGTAGAGCTTCACGCCATACACTGTTGGCGCCTGTGCGTCGGGTATCGCTACGAGATATTTCAGTGGGTTGAGTGCGTCTTCGGTCTCCGTGTCACGCACCTCAAAGTGCAGGTGTGGTCCGCCCGAGCCGCCAGTGTTGCCCGATAGTGCCACCACTTCGCCTTTCTTCACCTTGAGAGCGTTGGGCTTTAGGTACAGGTCTATCTCAAATGATTTCTTGCGATATTGCTCGGCACGTGCCACCGAGTCTATGCTTGCCGAGTAGGCCGACAGATGTCCATAGAGTGTCGTGTGACCGTCGGGATGCGTGATGTATAGCGCATGTCCATAGCCGTAAGGCGACACCTTGATGCGTGAGACGTAGCCGTCTTCGACAGTATGCACAGGAATGCCGATGACGCCCGTGGTCGACATGTCCAGTCCGGCATGAAAATGGTTGGCACGCAGCTCAGCAAACGATGCGCTTATCGACACCGGAATGTCCATCGGATAAGGATATTTCCCTTGTGCCGACGCTGTTGTCGCAACGATGATAATGAGTGAAATAAGGAGTTGTTTCATCTGATTGTGTTGTTTGTGGCGCAAAGATAGAAAAAATCTGAGAATGTGGTTGCTGTTGGGCAATTTATTGTAATTTTGTACTATTATTATAAAGGAGAATGTGAGTGTCACAGCTATATCCTGATATTAAAAACAGCACACCGAATGTAGTATGCAGAAACTATCAAAAACATTTAGTTATGGCAAAGAAAGTAACAAATATAGAAGTAAAAGATACAACAATACGTACAATCAAATACGAAGGTGAAGACTTTGTGTGTATTACGGATATTGCACGTCAGAAAAATACTAATGACCCTAATGGCGTAATAGCAAATTGGATGCGAAATCGTAATACGATAGAATTTCTTGGTATATGGGAACAACTATTCAATCCTAGTTTTAACCCCCTCGAATTCGAGGGGTTTAGAAAAGAAGCAGGACTTAATGCGTTCACAATGTCGCCATCAAGATGGATTGAAGCAACCAATGCTAAAGGTCTTGTAGCAATGGCAGGACGTTATGGAGGTACTTTCGCTCGTACAGATATTGCCTTTGAGTTTGCATCTTGGATTTCTGTAGAATTTAAACTTTATCTCGTCAAGGAGTTCCAGCGTCTCAAGGAGGAAGAACAGAAACAAATCGGATGGTCGGTCAAACGAGAGCTCTCTAAACTCAACTATCGCATACATACCGATGCCATAAAGCATAATATCATACCAGAAGAGATTGATGCATACCATAAGTCACTCATCTATGCAGAAGAAGCTGATGTCCTCAATGTTGCTTTGTTCGGTATGACAGCAAAAGAATGGCGCGATGCTAATCCCGACAAGAAGGGCAATATCCGTGACTATGCTACTATCAACGAACTCATCTGCCTCTCAAACATGGAGAATCTGAATGCTGTATTCATCAATGATGGTATGCCACAGACGGAGAGACTTATCAAGCTAAATCAAATAGCCATTCAGCAGATGCAGATTCTCGAAGACACTGGCGACAGAAAGTTGTTGCAATAGTTGCTGTTTTACAATTGCAGTTCAATACAATATAGGTAGGGTTACACTTCTGTTTGCGTGTAGCAAACTTTGAGCGGCAAAATCTAAAAAGGGTGGGGCATGCGTATTTGTTCTGAAACAATTAAAAACGAGGTTTATCTGTTCGGTAATGAATTATTTTTTATACTTTTGCAGTGAAAACAAAAGAGTCGCTTATGAAAGATTTAAAGAAACTTGGAATCTTGGATTGCAAGAGCGTTGCGAAGGCATCAAAGAAAAAGTCTGAACGCAATTGTTTTGCATCATACTTCAAGGTAAAGCCAGGTAGTAATACTGCCCCACATCTTAACACCCGACTTGTGAAAATGCCAGAAGGATTGTTATGAGTTTGTTTAACAAGAAGTATGATGGCAATGCCAATAATATCGTAACCAATACCATTGTGTTCCCTGGAGTTGAACTTGAGCAAATGACAACAGAAACTCCACGATTCTATTCCGAAAACGCACTTTGGGATACTGGTGCACAAGTAACCGTCATTTCAGAAAAGGTTGTAAAGTCACTTGGTTTGAAGCCTTATGGCAAAGGAATCGTACTGGGCATCGGAGGTGAAAGTAGTGTTGATACGTATCACATTCATGTCCTTCTTCCTAATGGATTCCTTGCATACGATGTTGAGGCATATTGTAGCGACATAGATAATGATATTCTGATAGGAATGGATATTATCAACCTTACGGACTTCATTATCACAAATACCGATGGCAATACGAATTTCATAATGAGAGCACCCTCAGAAGGTGTAAATATATAGTCAAATTTTACAGTTTATAGGACTCAGAATTAGTACGTGCAAAAAAATACCTTTGCACAATAATTGTCTTATACATAATTGCAATGAAAACTAGACGCGTTATAGGCATCGGCGAGACGGTGCTCGATATAATTTTCGGCGATGACAATCAGCCACGTAGCGCCAATCCGGGCGGCTCGGTGTTCAATGCCCTCATCTCACTCGGACGCAGCGGCATCCCTTGCACTTTCGTCAGCGAGGTGGGCGACGACAAGGTGGGCGATATCATCCGCCAGTTCCTCCACGACAACAATGTGGGCGACGAGGGTCTCTACTCACATGTCGGCATGAAGACTCCGCTCTCACTCGCGTTCCTCGACGAGAACAAGGATGCCCACTACACTTTCTATAAGGACTACCAGAACCAGAAGTTCGAACTCATCTGCCCCGAAATCAACGAGGGCGACATCGTCCTCTTCGGCTCCTACTTCTCCCTCAACAGGGTCATCCGCGATGCTGTCAAGGAGTTCCTCCTCAAGGCCAAGGCTGCCGGAGCTATCCTCTACTACGATGTCAACTTCCGCAAGAGCCATCAGCACGAGCTCGAGGCACTCCGACCTACTATCATCGAGAATTTCCAGCTCGCCGACATTGTCAAGGGCTCCGACGAGGATTTCGGTGTCATGTTTGGCATGACTGACTGGCGCAAGGCTTATCACATGCACGTCGAGCCACATTGCAAGACTTTCATCTGCACTCAGGCGTCCAAGGGCGCCGATGTCATCTGCGGCAGCATTGAGCGACATGTCGACGGACGTAAGATTGAGCCCGTAAGCACTATCGGCGCTGGCGACAATTTCAATGCCGGAACGGTTTGCGGCATGTATCGAGGTGCTATCTCCAAGGACGATCTAGGCAATGTTGACAAGCTCGCCCAGGCTATGCTCACCGGCATCGAATTCGCTACCGAGGTGTGTCTCAGTCTCGACAATTATATCCAACGTAAGTCTACTCTCTAATTCGCTTCAACCATGGAAAACGAAAATAACGCTCCACAACAGGATAACAGCAGGTCGTCCTTTGTCATCATACTGCTCCTCACCAGCCTCATCGCTGTCGGACTCACGTCTGTCTACGACCTCATGCTCCTTGTCATCAAGTCAGCTTCGCCCGATGTGATAGCCGAGGCTATGGAGCAGAGCATGGAGCAGGTGAGGCAGATGGGCATTGGCAATCCTGCCGAGGTCGACATGACACAGATGCAGCGTCTTATTGACAACTGCGGCTACCACTTGCTCTTCAATATCATCGAGTTTGTCGCTATCGTCATGCTCTTCTTGCGCAAGCCGCAGGGCATCCATTTCTATCTCGCCTCGCAGATCGGTCTCGCCTATGTGGCCTACATGACCATGGGTGCCGCCTCTTTCCTCGTCATCCTCACTTGCGTCCTCTGGTCGTTGCTCTACTGGAAGGCTTACCTTCAGATGTTTGGCGACAGATCTGCTGACTAGCTGTCTCGCTGCTGTCCGCCAGCCCTCGCCGCCTTCTCCGTGGCTCGCCACCTCACATCGCGGGCCCAGTCGACAAAGGCGTTGAGCGACGTGGTGACCACCAACGGGTCGAACTGACCATAAAACCGCTCGTAATATCCAGCCTTGAAGCGCGAGAAGAAAATCACCAGCTCCGAAGCTCTCAGGGCAGGGTAGTTGGCCATGATGTTGGACGCCATCCACATCAGCTGCGTCGCCATCTGCTCAATGCCTGTTGCCGTGCCCGTCGTCAGTGCCAGGTTGGAGAGGTGGCTGAACATCCATGCTTCAACATTCTCCTCGCCGTATGCCTGCTTCAGTACGTTTAGCGTTGGCGACTTCTGCGTCAGCGTATATTCTGCATTGTCGGCCAGTATGCTCTGCCGGTTCACGGCATATATCCTCTCGAACATCTCAAATCGGGGCATTTCTTCCAGCAGCTGCAGCGCCGCTCTTGATCGCTTCGTAGGTGGCTCGAAGAGTCTCATGTAGCCTTCGTGCGTGTTCGTCAATCCTGTTTCCTCTATCCTCCTTGGTGTCTGCATATCGTCTTGTTTGTTCGCTGACCGCGTCGGCGGCCGGCCTGATTATCTTTGCTAAGTGACTGTCGATGTACTGTCGTGTGCGGATGCGGTAGCTCTGCCTGTCGCGCGGCACGTCGTCGTCGATGATGAAAGTGCTTGTAGCCTCGCTGATGCCATTTCTGACCACCTCGGTAGTGACCTTCAGCCTCATCGCCAGCTGCTCGGTCCACATTTCATCGTTCTTCAGTTCCTCCTCCCACGTGCGTGCGAGAGTCACTCTCATTTCTTTTTCTTTATATATTTCTTTTTCTTCTACTATTCTATTCATGTGTCCATTTGGTGAACACTGCTGTCTATTTAGTGAACACTGCTGTTCATTTGGTGGACACTGCTGTTCATTTAGTGAACATTGCTGTTCATTTGGTGGACACTGCTGATAGTCTTCATTGACATCCAAAATGGTGATAAGTTTCTTGCCTTCTATCTCCTCGATGTCTATGAGACCATGTTGCTTGAGCAAGGCCAGTTTCTTGATGATTGTCGTGCGGCTTCGTTTGAGGGCGTCGTTGCTTGCAAGATGATGTGTCGAGGTCAATATTTGCCCTTGTTGGACGGTTTTGCCACCTGTCAGTGAAGTCTTGTATGCCGCATTCGATGCAAGGTAGAGGTATGTTCTCAGTGCCTCAGCATCATCTGCAACAGGAGTGGAGAATATGTTTTGATATAGTTTAATCCAACGCATTGTTTAGTATATTTGAGTTTATTATTCCATGCAAAAACCCCAAGGGCGCCACTTGCGATGGCTCCCGAGGGGATGTGGTTAGTAGTTGTAGGTGGTTTCAACGTCAGGCGTTGCACTCTCAAATTGTGGTGGTGGCGTCTGTGGCTCGATGTTCACCATGCAGGAGGAGGTGCTTAGGGAGGTCAATGCTGACGTCAATATTGTTATGATGAAGTGCCAGAGTTTCTGTTTTGTTTCTTTTTTCATAAAGTCTATTTTTTATTTTTCATGTTATGTATGTTCATTTTCTTTCCGCAAGAAAACGAACCAAAAGAATTTTCACTTCGTGATGTCCTGCCGGACGGGCCTTCACTTCGTGATGTCCTGCCGGACAGGCCTTCTATTTTCTCTGCCGAGAGAAAACAGAAGCAAAAAGAGCTCGTCGCTGA
>JAKSLF010000060.1 GCA_024401355.1 Bacteroidales bacterium
CCAGAACCAGAGGTAGGGTCATAAATATCTATCTTGTCCTTATTCTTGTGATGCTCGGCAACAATTTCTGCCATGACAGTGGCAACCTCATGTGGGGTATAGAACTCGCCTGCTTTCTTTCCTGCATTGGCAGCAAAGTTGCTGATAAGGTACTCATATACGTAGCCGAGAACATCGTAACCTTGCTTGCTGTCGGTCGGAATATCCCTGATGAGCTTCACCAGGTCTTTTACGGCTTTGGTCTGCGAACCAGTGTCGCTACCCAATTTAGAGAGACCTGTTTTGAGAGAATCAAAAATTCCGTGATATACCTCTTTGAAAGAAGGAGCAATGTGGCGTTCAAAATCGCTTAGGGCACTGCTCAATGTAGATACTGAGAGCGTAGAATTAGGCAACAACCATGTCGAGAAAAGGATCTCATAGCTGATGAAATAGCCAATAGACTGTTTGATATGGTCGATGACTCTTCTTCCCATCATACTGTCTGGGTCATCCTTCAGCGTAGTTATATTTTCGTCAGTCCATCCCTCGTGCGTTTTGAGGTAGTTCACCTCGTTGTCACTGACAAACTTGTAGAAGATGAGGCCAAGGATATAGTCCTTGTATTCATTGGCTTCAATTTTGGAACGCATCTTATTGGCAGATGCCCAAATCTTATTTGCAAGCTGTTGCTTATTCATATATCGAATAGTTATTATTATCAGTTATTGGTTGCAAAATTATCACCCTTCTGTGCATTCTTTCTGCATAGAACGATATTTTTTCAAATTATCTTCTATCATTCGCGCAAATTCCTCTCTGAGCCACAGAGGTTCAAGCACTTCAACCTGAGGCCCGAAGAAGAATATCTGCGACTCAAGTTCCTTGTTGTGCTTCACCATCAGGCTGATCGTATGCTCATTCTCATCAACGACCTCCTGCGACGGATGTATCGGTTTTGACTTCACATACGGGAAACGGGCCTCATCAAATTTCAGCACTATCCTCTCTATCTTCGCATCGCCATCGGGTATTGTAACGCCAACGACATCTTTGAACATCGTCGAGAAATCGAATTGCGTATTAGGAATAAAAGCTACATCCGTACGTCGCGAGAACTTTACTATTCGGTCCAGTGCCATATTGGTAAAGTGGTTGCCATATTTTGCATCCTCTTCCAGTCCGAGCATAAACCAACGGTTGTTATACTGCTTCAGATGATATGGATGCACAACGCTTGTTCGCTCTTTACCTTTATAAGTCTTATACAGCACCTCAAGAGGGGTATGGCTGACAGCAGAGTCTATCAGATCCGACAAAAACTCTATTCCCGTAAGTTTCGTATTCTGGTCAAATGCCACAACATTTTCCCTGTTCGATTTCACACCGAATCGATACTCCAGATTTGATATGACCTCTTCCAACCATGCGTTCCCAGCCGCACCTCTGTATTTGCCAAGCATCTCAATTGTCGAACGCAACGTATCAACCTCCTTCACCGAAAGCTCATTCTTGAAGATAGAGAAATTCCTGTCCTCATACCTGTAATAGCACTTCTTGCCATCGTACGGATAAGCCTTAATCGGAGCATCGTATGCAACCCTGTCACGCATATACTTTATGTCATCACGTATTTGGCGTTCTTTGATCTCAGTGCCATACATATCATAAAGAGCCTCATTGACTTTTTCCAAAAGGTCATCAATCTCATATCTGTGATTGAAGTCGCTGAAACAACGGTCAAGCACCTGGTATCTCAATTGTGCGTTCTTATTCGTTGGCATAGCAGTTACTATTATTCGTTCAAAGCTTCCATTCTTACCAAGTCGTTCATGTCGCACTTCAAGCATTTGGCTATCTCCATCATGTTTTCCAGGCTAGGTTGAGATGTATTGGTGACCCACTTAGAAATGGTAGCAGGATCCTTGTCCAGCATCCTCGCCAATTCCTTATTTGAAATCATGCGCTCTGATAGCACCACCTTTATTCTATTCAATGGTTTACTGTCCATATCTTGTAGTTTTTTCTATCTTAATCGATTATACGTATTTTAAGAAAAATAGTTTCAAAAAATCTCGTCACAAGCATATTAATTGACGAAATAGCCAATCGCAAGAGACATTGTAACATCCGCCTATCAACTTGCATATTTTAGTTATCCTGCCTTTGTCAACTTACAATTGCCTCGTAATAGGAGAGAAGGAGGAGAGTAATAGGAGTAAGCTACCCATAACGTAGGATAAAAACACCATACCTATAAGATAGATTGTAAGCAAGCGTCCATACCATCACTTTCAAATCGTAAATACGCATTCACGAGCGGGCAAAAACAGCTTTCTCAAAAAAAATCACTTCTATTTTATTTGTGCAGATAGACTGCATAGACACGTCATACCTTTGCAACAACAAGTTAAAGATAATGTCGAACTAAAAAAACATTTTACTATGAAGACTCTTTCAATCAGACAGCCATGGGCATCAATCATTTGCGCAGGCATCAAGGACGTAGAGAATCGCACTTGGAAAACCAACTACCGCGGTAAGTTACTTATCCACTCTTCGAGCTACAAATGTCCTAAAGGAGTAGCAAACCTTCTCCCTTTGGAGATGGGCAACACTCTTCTTAACGAAGACCTCTACGGCAACATAGACCTGAACGACTTCCCTTCAAGCTCAATCATCGGCTATGTTGATCTCTCCGACTGTGTAGAGGGTGAGTACGACTCTATCTGGGCAGAAAAAGACAGCGTAAAGTTTGTCATGAAGAATGCTTATATGTTCGACGAACCTATCACGGGCGTAAAGGGCAAACTCAACATATTCGACTACGATATAGATGAGAATAACCTTCCTCCTGCACACAAGGCCGAGCTACGTTCGCCTCGCATTGAAGGAAATACGTTTGTTCTTCCACTATCAGTCAGCATGTTCAATGGAATCCAAGAGATCGAAGGTCTCAAGTATTTCCCACTATACGAGACTGACGACACAATCAAGATGTTGTGCGACTACAACAAGGCTGACGACAGCAACAGTTTGAAGAATTTCGACAACATCAAGAGCATTCGACTTGTAGCCAAGGATGGCCGTGAGCTAACCTACAAGTTCTCTGGCATCGAATGGCATCCTGAAAAGGACGAAAAAGACAAAGTTATCAGCATCCCTAATCTCAATAACGAAGAAAAGGAGGTCTGGCTCTTTTCAGTGTTCTTTGAATAGAAGTGAAACTAAATAACAATCAGAACTATTATGAAACATCTAATCATGCTATTCTGCTCCCTGTTGCTCAGCGCAACATTCGTAAGCTGCGACAAGGACGATGACGAGCCGAACTACGACCAGTTTAGTTCGCTATTCTCCACGGTCAACACATTCGTAACCAAGTTGGACAGTAACTCTTCCTACTCATATCCAATCAATGGTTCAGCGAAGAAGACTACTTCCGATTACAAATTTGAAGTCAAACCAGTCGGCCGCCTGATAGGCATCACACCCAAGAAGTCAATGACCAAGAGCGAACTTACTCTTGTCAAAGAAGCCCTGGAATGGAAATTCGGCAGCAAGTATGTTGTCAAAGACATCTACCTCAATTCTGGTGGTGGCATCACCATTGATTGCAGACGATAACACAAAGACATTTAATAACCCATAAACAATGTTACTATGAAAGCAAAGACTATTTTAACCGCAATTCTTATGATGCCGTTTGTCGCGTCATTCACTGGTTGTTCTGACGATGACGAACCAGAAGCTAAGTTGACCAAGATTTCTCTTAACGAGAACTCGCTGGTATTGTCTCACAACGACGTATCAGTACTGTCCGTCAACGAAGATGTTGACGTTGAGTGGAGTTCTATGGATCCATTTGTTGCGACAGTGGATGAGAACGGAGTTGTAACAGGTCATTATGTCGGTGGAACCGTCATTGAGGCTAAAACAGCTGACGGCCTTTCTGATGTGTGCCTAGTTGGAGTTATGCCATTGTACTACACTTTCAACGAACCATATATCGAATGGGGCAAGACACAGGCCGACGTACTGGCAGGGCAAGAGTTCGCTCAAGACTATACTCTTGATGGCACAGAGGTATCATGCTCACAGAGTACAGGGAAAATATTCTCAGCTCGCTACCTTATTGATCCCGACAAAGGCCTCTACTATTCAGAGTTGCAGATAAAGGGAGACTACGAGCAAGAGATATACAAATTCCTCGAAGAGCGCTACTTCTACGTAGGCATCGAGGATGGCGCTAGATACTACATGCACGGTCTCTCTCCTGACACATACGACTATGCCGTCCGCTGCTATCGTGTAAAGCACAATTCAAAGACATACATTACCGTAGCATATATCTGGGGCGACTATGTGAGGTCGAAAAACTAACTGTTATGTGCTATCGTTTAGAGCCTAGCTGAATCGTTACATCCAATGAGAGAAGGAGCCTCCTACTCTCATTGTTTTTGTTTTTCACATATAAAAGCCCACCAATAACGGCAAAGCCACGAAATGCCATAGCGTATAATTCTTATTTATCTGACATTCAATGTATTAAATCATAACAATTCTCACGATTGCCTCAAACTTGCCATAGCAAACCCAAGCGAACTTTGCATTGTTCGAGCTCGAAAGACAACAACGTCCGCAGACAACTCGAATGAAATTAAAATCAACGCAATATGGCAAGAACATATTCAATAATCAAAGGGATGGACATCTATCGTCAAGTTCCAAAGGATGTTGACGGATTTCCACTAATCAGTAAATGCACAAAAGTTCCTAAGGGACTTGTGTCTTTCGTCGAGTTGAAAAGGAAGAAGCGTATTCCAGAAGACAATGCTGTTCATTTCTTCCTCCACGACCAAAAGTTCGAGCGTGTATGGAATCAGTATCACCGCTATGCAAAGGTGCTCAGCAAGTTCGAGTTTCTACTTACTCCAGATTTCAGTGCATTCATGGACATGCCTCCAGACCTGATTAATTACAACGTATGGCGTTCAAGGCTGTTAGGTAGTTGGTGGCAAATGAACGGCATTGATGTCATTCCTACTGTCACTTGGGCAGGAGTAAACTCCTACGACAAGTGCTTCTCTGGAATTGAACCAGGAGGGAACGTTGCAATCGGCCCATGTCCTTTACGGGACAAAAAGGCATCAAACAGATGGCATTCAGGAGTCTACGAAATGTACGAAAGACTGCAACCGCCTTGCATAATCATATACGGCTGCGACAAGCCACCGATACTGCATGTGAATGCGGACATAGTAACATTTCAAAATCCATATATTGAACGAATGAGGAGGAATAGACATGGGAGGTAGAGGAAACTTTTCAGAAGAAAAACAGGCAATAGTCAGCTTTGTTTTTCGCAATGTAGGCACTGTTGACAATTTTGAAGGCGACGGAAAGGTGAAGGTAATTATCCAAGACGATTTGAAGGCCAGAGCCCCAACACCGACCTTTTGCAACACAGCCGATACAACATACGTCGCTATATGTCCTGTGTTCAAAGGCGACAAGATTGTAGGATATGCAGCAGACCATATCTACTACTACAAGGGGCATTACCTGGAAAGAAGCGTTGATCTTAATGAAAAAGGAGAGGCGCACTACCACTATTGGAAGTACGAAGATGGCTCTGTAAGACGTGTCAGGCATAACAAATCAAACATTTTCTTTGATTTGTCAGCAAAAGATTTGTTTTATAGAAACGCAGGCACGATTTTTGCCGATAACTTTAAATTAAAATAGTATCATGATCAACACAGAGAATAACATTCCGTTTCACTTCGACCCTCTCACGGGAAATGACTTTTTTGTTGAGGAGAAGAACTTGGGCTGGAAAGACACAGACCGAGACGCAGCCATTTCAGACATTGGAAGGGACGACCCCTTGCACTACTACATGTATATTGGTATCGACATCGGCTTTTACTTCAACGGTCACAAATACTGGATTGAATCGCCTAGTGAAGATTTGCGAAATCATGGCGGTGAGGTTTGGTCTCTGTCTATTTGCGACACGCCCAACCCCAATTGGTCTGGCAAATATCTTAGAGATAAGTATTTGGGATTGGACAGACACGATGCTGCCAACAGAAGAGAGATTTGTTTCCACGACGGGATAGACGAGTTTCTTCAAAACACAAAGATTGACGGTAAGAATATGCGCGAAGTACTGGCAGAATCATATATAACAGACATTTAAATATGACATACAAAGAGGCACGAGAGTTGTATCTAAAATTCTACAATGTACCTGACATACCTTCTGAGTTGAACAGGAAGATTGTAGGATTAGAGAATCTACGAAAGAAAGTTATCGTAGAGTGCGGCGAGGTTCTCAATCTCGTCAAAGAGGACTTTGGCAAATTGTCTTCGTCTAGATATGTGTATAATGCTTATGAGCCATGTGTCGCTAAGGATATTATTCATGACATATTAGTATATGCGTACGACAAGGAAGAGCATACCCACTATAAAAATATTCTAGAGTACATCGAGGACGAAGCTGACATGACTGACTTTCGTGACTCTCAATGGATGAAATGCCGACAAATGACAATTGCTAAGAATCGTGTAGTCAAGTTAATAAGAAATATGACCTTTGGCAGGAATGGTTCTTGTAGTGATGAAGTTGTCCGTGAGTATGATCCCCAATGGCAGTATTCGGAGCATGGGTCGTATGGAGTTTACAAGCGATATAAAGACAAACCTGAATTTAGCATCTTGATGATAATTCTTGAGCGGAACTCCAATAAGATCTCTGCTCAAGAAGAATTTGAAATGCTGCTTTTGTTGAAAGAATTGGATATACAAATAAGCAAAACTCATGAAATGATGTCTTTGGCTGGAATGGCAGACCACTCATGCGATAAGCCGAATGCAAACAGGAAGCCATACAAATTGGATTACGCTTTGGTTCAGGACATTCATGACTTTTGCGAAAAGCACGATTTGTACGTAGATTACGATGTCTTTGAGGAATGTGTCAGAAACGCAGACTTTAAGATAATCTATGATAACTCTAACAAGAAAAATTGTTGGAAATGTATGCTAACGCATATATCCAAGGCAATAAAAGGAGGAAACCAAGATCAGAAAGAGTGGTACGACAAAGCTGTCGCAAGTATAGAAATTAGCAAAAGTGACTCACGCAAAGGTGTTGGCAACCTACCTGTCGGTTTTGATGAAGAATTGAATGACCTGATTTCCAAAAGAGCAAAGTCCAAGAGAACATAACCTCGTCTTCAAACTAGTTTATCCACCTAACCACAGTCTCCCCCTTCCAACCCTTCTGCCAGACGAACCAGGCATACAACGCCGCACTGCCTTTGGTGGACTCGAAGTCTCCATTCATGGCGCACTTGATGCGTGAGGTGGCGACATAGACAGTCTTGGGTG
>JAKSLF010000061.1 GCA_024401355.1 Bacteroidales bacterium
GCACATAAATGATCATCTGGAATCCTTGGCACGGTTGCCATAAGGTCAGCGAAGGATGTCAGCATTGCTACATGTATTTCCTTGATGGGAAACGTGGCATCGACACCTCGAAGGTCTATCGCACAGAGAACTTCAATCTCCCTGTGCAGAGGCGACGTGACGGTAGGTTCAAACTACCCTCAGGGATGCAACTCTATGTAGGTCTTTCGACAGATTTCTTTGTAGAGGAAGCAGATGAGTGGCGAGAAGAGGCATGGAGAATAATACGCCAACGCCCAGACATCGTCTTCCGATTGCTCACTAAAAGAGCCAACCGAATAAATGAATGTCTACCAAAGGATTGGGGCGATGGCTATGAGAATGTATTACTGCAAGTCACGACAGAGAATCAGAAACGCGCAGACGAACGACTGCCTATCTTGCTCGACATCCCAGCCAAACACAAAGGTTTCATGGCAGCTCCCTTCATCGGAGAAATAGATGCAGAGCGTTATCTTGCCACTGGTCAGTTAGAAGAAGTACTTTGTGGTGGAGAAAACTACGATGGTGCACGTCCATGTCACTATGAATGGGTGAAGAAGCTGAGTGATCAATGCCGTAAGCATGACGTGACCTTTGACTTTATCGAGACTGGAACTGTATTCGTCAAGGAAGGTAAGACGTATCGCATTCCCGACAAACGAACTCAGTCACTCCAAGCCTTCAAATCAGGATTGAGCTACAAAGGAAAGGACATTGACTTCAAACTCACGAACCAAGAACCTGGATTCTTTGATATTGAAGCTTACACACCTTTCTTCCGTGAACATTGTGAAACATGCGGCAGCAGAATGACCTGCAACGGTTGTTCCAACTGCGGAAATTGTGAGTAAAGAATCTTCATTGCGAAGCTCCAGCCAACATCATCAGCACCACAATCGCCGAAGTCGTAGAGTAAAAAGTCACTTTGAGCGACATTTTCGCTTAACAAACAATATCACTCCGGTTACAGGCAACGAAGCTCCAATAAGGCTAGCAACAAACATTACAACCTTGCCAGCAAAGCCCCACATGCGTCCATCATGTATCTCGAGGTTCATGCGCATCATTTTGTCCGCTGCATCCTTTGTACTGTACTTACCTGCATAAGGTCCGCTTCCTTCTAGTTCCTTCAAACTATACTGATCGAAGAAACGGTTGTCGGTCTTGTAATACGACCCTCGTTCATGCACTATGCTTACACGAATACACCCCGAACTGTCATGGGGCAATGCATAATAGAACTCACACGCTTCAGGCTCTTCCATACGCAAACGGCGATGGAGTTCATCAAGTGTGTTTTCATAGGCAGAAACGGACACTTCAGACATTGGCAAGCGATATGGTTCAACATCTCGCCCTCCAGATACCGTCATATACATCATCGAAACAAACCACGACAAGGCAAACATCATGCCCGTAAAGCATAAAGCCATAAGCGGTATCAATGCGTATGTACCGGCCACAACATGAAGCATAAAGTTAAACGACGGCCATCTGAATCCACCACGCCACGTAAACATGCCTTTCAAGCCCTTCAAGGTCATCTTTCGAGGCATCCATATAAACAATCCCGTAAGCAGAGTTATAAAGAAAACGAGCACTGTATAGCCAACAATAGGACGTCCTACCTCACGTGGCAACCATAGCGACAAATGACCTCGCAATACCCATGCAAAGAAGTCAAAATCGCCAACCTCTTTTCTAACCACCTTAAGTACCTCACCCGAATACGGATTAAGCCAAACTGTGACCGAACGACCGCCATAGGCATTGTTGTCAACACGTACAGCATCTATTGCTTCACCGTATGTCAGTGCACTAACAGTTGTATCACCCATAGCCGAAACAGCCAGAGCAATGGCGTGCGATGGGAGAATGCGTTCACTCTCCATTGGTTCAACATGCCGCCATGGCTCCGACATTTCAGTTATCTCATCTCTGAAAGCGTAGAGAGCACCTGTGAGGCAAACCACTACGACAACCAGACTAGAAACAAGTCCGAGCCACGTATGAAGCTCGGAACATATCTTGCGAAAATACATCTAAAGAAATATTCAAATTAGAGGGCAAACAGTCCAGCAAGGAATGTTGCCGAAAGCTTTGCACCTCGAACTGCAGTTGCACTCTTTGGATCTACCTGATAGATATAACGTCCACCCTCTTCCTGAATTGAGAGATAAGCATAACCATCGCTATATGTAGCTGCAAATCGACGTCCTCCATCACCATTGTGAACCGGAATACCCGACACTTCGCATACTGTCTTGTTGTAGAGGTCAACAATGCATGTCTTGCGGCTCAAGTCGCTCCATCGTGCATCCTCTTCATCCGAAAGCGAACTAACCTCAACAAGTGCCAATCCACCTCCAAGATAGAGTATATGCGATGGACGATAAAGTCCAATCTGTGCAGTTGCTGCTGAGAAATCAAAGAAATAATCTGCATCTGTTTCAAGCGCACCATTCTTGATACGGAGAAAAGCCGCTCCCTTTGTCGCCTTTGAGAAGCCATTGCCTATTGCCGACGACGACATCAGATACAAGTCGCCATTCTCATCCTTAACAATGCCATTGCTTGCGTTCCATGTACCGATATTACCTGTACGGGCATCCTTGATGTGAGCTGCCAGCTTCATATCTGGATAGCTATATGCACAGATATAGGCTGTGTCGGTAAACTCCGTAGCATAAGTGTTTGAGTTCATAGGCATATACGAGATATAAACATAGCCCCTACTATAAGCCATACCTGTTATTGATGGCCAGTCGCACTCGTTCATTGGCGCAACACTTATTGATGTCTCTTTCCCCTCTATACTGCAGTTAGCCTGATTCACATGATAGAATGTCAAATTAGTGCCAACTTCTGCATTGCCTGGCATATCGAGCGCAATCATCTTATTACCATCGGCTTCAACAATCTCGTTGAGAGTATTGTCGAACACAAAATTGCCATTCATTGTGAGATTTCCTTCTGCATCACGCACAAAGCCACTACACTCGTTAACGCCCATTCCGCCAATGCTAAACACTGTTGAGCCTCCCTTAGTAAAATCGTGGTAACCTTCTTGTTCAATACCTTGACCGGCGGCACTGATAGTTTCTCCCATAAGGTTGTCTACCGAGAGTGTATAGTAAACAGTAACGTTGTCGGCACCTGTTATGCCAAGATTGACTACATACTTTCCGTTCTTTGATACTACCTCATCGTCGTCGGAGTCATTGCAAGCTACAAAGCCCATTGAGGCAGAAACACACATGGCAGCAAAGGCCATAATTTTGATTGTCTTATTCATTTTATAGTTATTTATTATTATCGAGAAATGAAATATCTGAGTTTGATACTGAAGCTTCGTGTTGGCTTCTGAAGTTTGTAGTTGTCATAGAGCTTTTCGTTGGTCAGGTTGCCAACTTCCGCATTGACCGAATAGCGTCCGTTCTGCATACTGTAGCCTACTGCCACATTGTGCGACACTTGTGTCGGAATAACCTTTTTGGTTGATGCCGAACCTAATCCCGTAAACGAAAGGAAGTATTCGTGTACATAGCTCATTGAATAATCAACCGTCAACTGCGAAGCCTTAGCCACTACATCTGTAAATGCCCATCCTGTTTCGGCTGTAGCAAAAAGATATGGGATGTTAGGCAACTTCTGTCCGTATGTGATATTCTCAGTTGTCGAGCCTACATAGCTATTCGATATCTTCACCCACTTCTCCTCATCTGTTATCTTCTGATAGGTCACATTGCCTCCAATGTGCCATGCCGAAGCAAGTTCATATCTTGCCGAAGCTTCAACACCCTTAGTGACTACATTGCCAAGATTCTCATAGCCTGTAGTTGGATTGCTCGAAAGACTTACGCCCTTGCGTATAAAGTCATCTGCATTGCGATATATGACATTGACATCTGCCGAAATCTTATGGCGTGATGCCAGGTGGCAGTAACCTAAACCGATATTAAGGTTTTTGCTCTTCTCTGGCTTGAGGTTAATATTGCTCTTCTGAAGCAATCCGTCTCCGAACATCTCGACTGCTTCTGGCATTCTGCATGATAGTTCGTATGATGCTTTCAACTGCATATCGTCAATGATGAAGTAGGTCAATGCCGCACCATAACCAAGATTCTGCTTTGAAGCGTTCACCTTTTCCCAACGTTCATTGTCGGTATATGCATCAAACTGCTTATATGTGCTTGTCTTGAGATTAAAGAACTTGCCAAAGAAATTGGCGTTCCACTTACTGAACTTCACCTGATATCCCAAACCTGTCACATTTTTTGATAGATTCTGCTCAATATCATTCATCACATTGTTGGGATTAGCATAGTCATGGCTTACACGCTCTATTGTTGAAGCTACATTGTTGAGCGTCAAATTCTGATGTTCATTGATTACATACGAAATGTTAGCAATACCTTGCCATTCTCGAGACATTATCTTTGTGTCGTTCAGAGCAAACTCACCACGATTGTTGGTTGCGATTCTCTCTCCAAGCCAGTTATATTTGTAGGCAAGCGTATCGACCGAGTAGTTGTCTACAGCAGCATATGTGCCATATACCGAAAGCGAAAGTCCATCAACAAATATGTCGTCTTTCTTGAATCTTATCGAGGGAATAAGCGATTTGCTGCTAGTCTCAACACCGCCATAGACAGCATCCATTGTGGCTCCTGTCTGTACATTATTGTTGTTCTCCGACATAATGAGTCCTAGCAGAAGATAATCGCACCATGAGCGTCCAGTGAAGCCAATTTCCAAGCGCATGCCTTTCGATGAGTAATCGTCATGGAATCGGCGTACCCACTTGTTGCCCATCTTGGCATTTGTTTTGAGATCAATTACCTGGGCATAAACTTTATAGTCGTTGTCGGAATAGTTGTAGAATCCGTTGAGGCGCACAGTCAGGCCTCTATCTGAAGTAAGCGCTCCATTGAGTGCCACCTTGTGTGTATTGAACGAGCCTATTGAATAGGATGCATCAAGATAGTTAGCATTATGTCTTGTAACGACATTGACAGCACCGCCTAATGCATCAGCACCAAGAGCTACAGGAATAACGCCCTTGTAGACGTCGATGCGCTCTGCCATGTTGGATGAAAAGTTGGCGATGCTAAACGAGGCTCCGAAGTTGTCCATCGGAATACCATCCATAAAGAATTTTACCTGATTGCCCGAGAATCCGTTGATACTCATGCTGAACGAAGAGCCCATACCTCCATCTTCTCTAATTCGTACACTGCTCTCAGCACCTAGCAACTTGCTTATCGGTGCCGACACGTTATACATCTTCGACAGGTCGACTACCGACACAGCAAAAGCTTTCTCCTGCTCAATGCGTGCGGCCGACTTGCTCACTACCATCACCTCATCAATTTCTGTCTGATCAGCTTCGAGCAAGACATCGCCTACATCAACCTTGCCACTGGCCGACATGCTGACGTTTAGCTGCTTGGGTTGCGAACCGAGAATAAAGAATCTGAGCATTACTTCTCCTGGCTTTACTCCTGAGAGTACGAACGTTCCGTCTGCGTTGTTCTGTGTACCTACTGATGTACCTTCTACTGCAATGGCTACAGGATATAGCGCCTGTCCATCACTATCTACAATTCGTCCGTATATTGTGCCGGTACTACTTTGAGCATAAACTACATTGACAGCCAAAGCCATCAGCAGCATGAGTGTAATTTTCATCTATTGTCTGTTGTTATTTAACCGAGTGCAAAGGTATCGCCTTTAGCAAAGCAATTCAATCGCTACTTTTGAGTATTCGAACAACAGACTATCGACAATCAATACTCACTTTATAGTACTATATCAACAGAACTTCGTCCTTCGCCCTGTTTCATGAGCTTGATCTGCACAGGTATTCATAGATTTCTTGTCACGTCCCTTAAATTTTGCGGTTTATATGTTATTTTTGATGGAAATGAGTCGATTTTAGGGTTGTTGATTGTGAAAAAATGTTGCAATTTTGGGCAAAATCGAGTTTGGCAACTTTGACCATGACCATTGTTAACTTGAGTTAAAGAAATGCCATTTGAGATGGAGTCAGAAAGGTATGGTAAGGGTACGTTAAGGTACCGTTATCCCTATCTTAAAAGTGTCGGAAGTCGGGATGGCTTAAAACGTGAAAGATTACTAAATATCGTTAAGTAGAATGCGCTTGGATTAACATAGTGGGATGGCGTTTTAACTAATAAAAACACAGACTATTTGGAGTATATGGCAGAAAACGTGGAATGGTCGCGGTCAAAATGGTCAAAGTTGATTTTGTGCTCGCCCCGAGAAAATGACAGCACATTTGGGAGTCATAGTAATTCTCCAAAGAATTGGTAATGTTTTCAAAAAAAGAGGTAAGCATATTATGGATTAATATATGTACTTTTGCATAGTGTCTAGATTATAGAACATGAAACATATATTATTGACGGTCATGCTCATCAGCAGTATGTTATGCATGGCTCAGGATTATATCAAACCCGATAGCACTATGATAGTTCGTATTAGCGAGATTGAGGTCTATCCCGAATACCTCGATGAATACCTCGAGTTTGCCCATAATGTTGGCGCAACATCCGTTCGCGAGGAACCTGGCGTCATCTGTATCTACCCCATGCAGCAGCTGCGCGACAGTTGCCAGATTCGCATCCTCGAAATATATGCTTCACAAGAGGCTTATCAGCATCATATCAAGACAGCACATTTCCAGACCTACAAGCAAGGCACTCTCCACATGGTCAAGAGTCTCGACCTTGTAGACATGCGTCAGATGGCACCGGAGTGCTTGCCACTCATCTTCAACAAGGCACAACAATGACACAAAAAATACACTACAGATTATGAAGAGTTTATTTTCACACCTTTACATTCTCATCACAGCATTCGTCATGATGGCTTGTGAGAGCGAAGAGATACATGCAGCATCTCCAATGGGCAACGAACCTGGCAACGGTGGCGACAACAAGACACTCATTGTCTACTACAGTTACACAAATGCCACAGAGC
>JAKSLF010000062.1 GCA_024401355.1 Bacteroidales bacterium
CGACCCCAACCTTGGCAAGGTTGTGCTCTACCAACTGAGCTATTTCCGCATTATTCAATGTTCTTTGCAAGTCAAATTTAACTGCTCTTCCGAATTGCGATGCAAAGGTAGAGAGTTTATTTTTATTCTGCAAGAAATTGAATGATATTTTTTCGTTTAGAGCGCTATTTTTTTTACTCCGTTATCCATTTTTCTATATCTACCTTATCCTTGAACATCTCCGCTTTCCATGTGTTTGACGTGTCTACGTTTTTGTCTAGCAGGAATTTGTCGATGAATCTCATGACCTCATCATACTGGTCTTTGTGCAACTGGCAATGTGGATGTCCACCTATTATAGAAAGGCCAATACGGTCGGCTACTCCAAAGGTCTCCCATACTTTTGCTGCTGCATTTACCGAGACGTATGCCGATTCGTCTGCCAGCCATTGGTAGTCTGTGTTGCCCAATACAAGCAATGCTCGTGGAAATACCATTGCACATAGTTCATGATGGTCGTATGGCAACTGGTAGACGCTATCACCATGGAAGTTCTCTCTAAGCGATTCCTTGAACCAATGGTAGTCGGTCTTATCTAGGTCTTCCACTCCATTAAGTGTATGCGACACTCTCCATGCTGCCGCTCCACCACCACCAGGTTCCTGTGCTATCGTTAGTGCTACTCGTTCGTCAAATGCTCCGCAGAACAATGCCATCTTGCCTGCATACGAGCATCCCGTCACGCCAATATGTTTTGTGTCTATCTTTGTCACTTTCTCACCAAGCAGCTCCAGTCCGTCGATGATTCTGCTCAGTCCCCATGCCCACATGCTATACGCACCATTATCTATAAGGTCGGGATAGAGCTTAACAAATCCGTATGATGTCTTGTCCAGGTTGCCTCTGAATTGGCTGTAGCCGTTCACTTGGCGTTCGTTGTATGTCAGTCGTGCTATTGGTCGTCCCTCAAACACTTCTCCTGGTAGTGAGATGTGGCTTGTGCCTATCATTAGCGCGTATGGCGCTTCGCCTACTGTAGGATATTCTATCAGAGCTTTTAGCGTCAGCTGTTTGCCGTCAACGGTAATCGTTACCATCAACGTGTCGCCATCCATCTTGGCAGCTACGTCTTTGCGGTCTACTGCAGGCTTGGTGCCTATCTCATAGTGCTGTATCTCTGTCGCTATCTCGTTGCGTCTGTGCGACCATTCGCTGAAGTTCGATATACGTCCTGAGCCGTCCGACCATTCCAGAGGGTCGGTCAATGTCTTTACTACTGGAAGTTTATCTCTCTCTGGCAAAATTGGTTTTGGTGTCGACGCACCTGTGTTTTCTACATTATATACAAGTGGAAGTTGTTGCGCCGATGCAGCAGCCGATATAAATGACAGTAATCCTATTAAGTAGTTTTTCATAGTGTTTGCTTTTTTGATAGACCCAAAGTTAGTAATAAAATCTTAAATAGCAAAAATGCCGGCTGTTTGTTCAATCTATGTCAATCTATTTGTGTAATATTGCATTTGATATTTAATTATGTACTCTTGAATAACATGAAGATTAGAGAATTCAAAACGAGTGATGCTCCAGTTGTCCTTGGATGGATAAAGGATAAGACTGCTCTCCGCAAATGGAGTGCACATCTTTATCCCGATTTTCCTCCCAAGGTCGAGTATATGGAGTCGCTTTATTCCGCTTCAAATGTATTCCCTCTGACAGCTGTTGATGATTGTGGCAATATTGTCGGACATTTGACTATACGCATTCCCGATTCCGCCTATCCCCATTCTGTGAGGTTAGGATTCATTATTGTCGACGATTCTCTGCGTGGTAAGGGCTATGGCAAAGAGATGATTCGTCAGGCAATCGAATATGCTAAGGAAAAGCTCGGGGCAACAAAGATCTCTCTTGGAGTTTTTCTCAACAATCCTTCCGCTCTGCGTTGCTATGAGTCTGTTGGCTTTTCTGTTGTTGGCGACGAGTCATATACCATAGATGGAGAGGAATGGAAAGGTGTCGAAATGATTTTGCGGTAAGTTTTTGATTTGGAAAGTTTATATATGGCAACTAATGATAATATAGAAAAAGGTGTCCTCCGCCGTTCTGAACGCCTTCTAGGCAGCGATGTTATGCAACGCATGTCTGATACTCGTGTCATAATCTTTGGCGTCGGAGGTGTAGGCAGTTGGTGTGCTGAGAGTCTTGTGCGTTCTGGCATCCGTCATCTCACAATTGTCGATAGCGACCGCGTTTGTACGACAAACTGCAACCGTCAGCTTATGGCCACTACCAGGACTGTCGGTCAGGTTAAGGTCGATGTTATGCGTTCTCGTCTTCTCGAGATTAATCCCAATGCCGATATTGTTGCCATTCAAAAGATATATAGTGAAGAGACTGCTTCCGATGTCCATATCGAGGAGTATGATTATGTCATCGATGCTATCGATTCGCTGAAGGACAAGATATCGTTGATACTTCATGTGACTACGCTCTCTAAGGAGGCCGACGAAAAGGGTAGTAAAGGACCAACTCTCTTCTCGTCTATGGGTGCCGCTTTGCGTGTCGATCCGACGAAAGTACGTGTTTCGGAGTTCTGGAAGGTTGTCAACGATACTCTCGCTTCTGTGATGCGTAAGCGCATGCGTCACAATAAGACTTTGCCTGCCAAGAAGTTCCTATGTGTCTATAGCGAGGAGCTACCAATGGAAAATAAGGGCGAAAATCATCCTTGCGGAACCGACATGTGTATCTGCCACAATCCGTCTGCACCTCTCGAAAATGACTGGAATGCTCATAAGGCACAGGTTAATGGCTCTCTGTCGCATATAACTGGCATTTTCGGATTTACTCTTGCCGGTCTGGTTCTGAAGGATATCTCCTTGTAGTCAACTATTCTCTGTATTTGCCAGCCAATATTCTGTTTCGTATGCTCTTGACTGCTGGTTTGTAGTATTCTATCTCCATTCCGTCGAGTATACGCATTAGTTCACCCATCAGCTCTGGGTAGAACGAGCATATCTTATATGCTATCTTTATGGCCAATGACTGTATGCCAGGATATTCTGTCATGTTGGTGGCATGTTCAAGGCAGAAGTCCAGAAGGTCTGTACGTATCTCCTCTTTCTCCATCTTCAGCCTTACGATTATGTTCATGCTCAGTCGTCTGACGGATGAATTGTCAGTATGCATGGTCAAGTCTATCAGCTTGTCAAGAATGGGCTGTAGCTGTAACAATTCGTCGTCGGTTGCTTTCGTCAACACCCACAACGCGTTGCGTGCCACTTGATAGTCTTCGTCATGCATGTAATCAATGGCAAAGCCGATAAAGTCGTTCTTTGCCTTTATCTCATTATAGGCTGCTTGAGCCTCTCTTTCTCCGTATGATCCTTGTAGTTGCTCTCGTGTCATGGATTCTCTTGTTATCCTCGCAAAATTACTTATATTATTTTTATCCAGCTATACTACAGCTGATGTTTGATGTGAATTTGTTTTTTCTTCTGAAGCATATATTTCTGCGAAGCGGCTCGAAAAAGAAGGTTGTAGTGAAGTGAGATTAAGCGTTTTTTGGGTATTTTTGCATGTTTATATAAACACTTTGAGTATGGCACTTTTGTTACTTCTTGTCATCTATCTTGCTTTCATTGGCTTGGGGCTTCCTGATTCGCTTTTCGGAACTGCTTGGCCTGCTATCTATGCAGACTTTGGTTTGCCATTCTCGTTTGGTAGTTTTGTTACTTTGCTTACCTCGTGCGGAACGGTTTTCTCAAGTTTCAAGAGTGACAGCCTCATTCAGCGATGGGGTACATATCGTGTCTCATGGTTCAGCACGGCTCTTACGTCTATTGCCATCGTTGGTATGGCTTGGTCGGGCAATTTCCTATTCTTCTGCCTTTGTGCCATTCCTCTCGGACTCGGAGCTGGTGCTATTGATAGCGCCCTCAACAACTACGTGTCGCTTCATTACAGCTCGGCCAAGATGAATTTCCTGCATTGTTTCTATGGCCTTGGCGTTACTCTCAGTCCCTATGTGCTGTCTATGATTATGCATGGCTCAACAGAATGGAGATCAGGATATTATATTGTCTTTTTTATTCAAGCGGCTATAGCTCTTGTTCTGTTTGCTTCTTACCCTTTGTGGCATAAACAAAAGAGTGTTGAAATGCATGAGGAGTATTGCAACACTCTGTCTCTCAAGGAGGTACTCGGTCTAAATGGCGTATATCCGATGTTGGCTCTCTTTTTCGCCTCTGTCGGACTCGAAATGTCATGTGGCGCATGGGGAGCGACATATCTTGTAGAAACTACAGGAATTACAGCTGGCGAAGCGTCGCATACTATCATGTTCTACTTCATGGGCATTGCCATCGGTCGATTCCTGTCTGGCATTCTGGCTATGCGCTGGCACGGATGGAAGGTGGTGAAATGGAGCATCTTTGCCCTGTTTGTCGCTCTGCTGTTGCTTGTTTCGTCATCTGATCTGACTGTCACTACAATAGCGCTTATGCTGATTGGTGTCGGCAACGGACCTATGTTCCCCAACTTGAGCTACATGACGCCCGAGAATTTCGGACGTGAGAACTCTATGTCGGTTATGGGCACACAGATTGCCGTTTCCAATATCTCTCTGATGCTCATGCCTGTTCTTTGCGGCATAATCGCACAATTCTTCTCCATGAACATCTTTCCCTATTTCCTGTCGGCATGTTTCGTCGTGATGATTGCCGCATACTCCCTTAAAATCTTTTTATAGATTGTTTCCCTGTTTACATTCCTATAATCATCGGTTCGCTTCCATATATTGCTCGTCTGTGACCGGTTCAAGCCACTCGTTACTCTCGGGATCACTTACGTGAACATGTGAGGCTAGATGCTGGAACCATGAGCCTTGTGTTGCTCCGTGCCAATGCTTGACGCCTTCTGGAATGTCAATGATATCGCCTGCATGAAGACGGATGGCAGGTTTGCCCCATTCCTGATAGATGCCTTCACCGCTCACGCAGATGAGTATCTGATGTGCTCCATGATGGATGTGCCAGTTGTTACGGCAACCTGGTTCGAATGTCACGTTGGCATAGCTCTGAACCGTTTTTTCGCCCTCGGCAAGGTTCTTAGGCTTGATAGGTGCGAGATGGCTGTTGCCGGTGAAATACTGGGCGTATGCATCGTTAGGGTTGCCTTTGGGCCAGCTGCCTGCGCAGGCATCGGATGCGGCGTCGCATTGCGAGAGACCATTCTCGCTGAGGTATTGGCAAAGTTCGTCAACAACCTCCTGAGTGTTGCCCATATTGACAGCTCCAGCCTTATGTGCCGCCAACTGTGGTGCAACGCCCTTGAGGGCTGAGAGGGCAGCGACGGTTACAATTTCACGGTCGGCAGCAGAGAGCTGGTCGCCGGCAAAGATGTCGCCAAAGAGATGCGACTTGAGGTAGTAGTCGTTCTGCGGACAGAAAGTATAGTTGAACGGACGACCAGAGAGTTTGGTCTGCACCTCGGTGCCAATTTCAAGCGCTTGCTTTGCGTTGTCCCACATTGCTGGACGTTGCCATGGCTTGCCTTCTGCCCATTTGCCAGGGTTGTTCTCGATAACCTTGCCGAGTACTCCGAGTGCGTTGAGCGAACGAGGAAAGCCAGTATAGGCATAGAGTTGCGAGAAAGCCTCTTTGATTTCGTTGATAGTCACACCACCATCAAGTGCTTCGCTGACTGCTGGCTCGAGACGGATGAGGTCGCCATGCGCTTCAAGGGCTGCTATTGTTGCCAGATGCTTCTGACGGGTTGTGAGTGACTGGGCTGATATTGTTGTTGCCATTGCTGATAGTATTAAAAGAATTGTCAGTTTTGCTTTCCTTATCATCTTACTTGTCTATGTTGATTATTTCATATTTTCTTGAGCCAAGGCCAATCTTCTCTCCCCATTCCATTATGTGAGTGCCGTGCTGTTTTGCTATGCGTTCCAATAATGGACGGTTGTCGTTGTGCTCGTCGTTATGAATCTGGCTTACTATGTCATAGCAAGCCTGGTCGACAGCCACCGGATCAAGAGATGCGACAATTCCATAGTCGGCAATCAAAGGCTTCTGGGGATTGGCGTTGCAGTCGCAGTCGATGGACATGTTGTTCATTACGGCGATGTAGACTATTTTTTCTCCATTGCCAAAATAGTTGTGGACTGCCTGTGCTGCTGCGGCCATTGATTCAACAAAACCATCCTGATCGTCAACATGGCCCCATAGTTTGTCTACATTCTCCGTATATCCTGCTGTGTGGATGTATGCCTTGCCTGATGCTGATGCTACACCTATGGATGCATTCTTGAGCACGCCGCCAAGACCTCCCATCTGGTGTCCCTTGAAGTGGGCGAGGTTTATCATCCAGTCGTAATACGCCAGATGCTTACCTACGATGTTGTATTTCATGTGAGTCGAGTCTTGGATGGCAATGTGCATGTCTCCTTCTTCGTCCATTATGTCTACAGGTGCAATGGCTGTAAAACCGTGTTCGCGTATTGTCTTCCAATGTTTCTCCGTTGTGTTTCGTGAACCGCTGTATGCTGTGTTGCATTCGACGATGATGCCATGTACTTTGTCTACCAATGGCTTGATAAAGGCTGGACGCAGATAGCCTGTCTTTTCGCTTTCGCCTGTTGAAATCTTTACAGCTACGCGTCCTTCTGGCTTTACGCCGAGTGCTTCATAGATCCTGACAAGTGACTCTGGCGTGATTTCACGGGTGACGTAAACTTTGCTCTGTCCAAAACAGAATATTGTATTTGCCACGAACGTCATGGCGAGTAATATTTTCTTCATTGCAAACTTTGTTTTAATCTTTCAATAGCGAATTCTATCTTATCTTCTTTACACCATTTTCAATATACATACCCTTTGCAGGTGCTTCCTTAAGGCGCTGGCCGTTGAGGTTATAGATGCCTGTCGTCGTGGTCTTGTTGACAGGGATATCTTTGATGGCAGTCGGCTCACCCAAAGAGAGAGTGATGCTGACTTCGCCACTACCAAATACTTCCT
>JAKSLF010000063.1 GCA_024401355.1 Bacteroidales bacterium
TTGTTTGTGTCTGTGGGGTCTATCTGCTGTTTTTCTGATAGGAATTTTGTGTCAATAGCGTCCATTGCGGTTTGGAGTGTGGCGTTCTGAAGGAGAAGAATCCCGCATTGGAGATTGTAACTTTTGAACCGACGATTCATCATCCACATAGCACACAGGAGAGTGTCGAACTGCCCTCTGTCGAAAGATTCTGGCGGTTCCTTTGTGCTATGATTTGAGTTTATTTTGTGCCAAAAACAGCCTGTTTCGATTAGAATACCCAATAGTTGGTATTGTGCAGTATGGCAAAACTCGCTATCTTTGCACCGCAGAAATACTAATTGTTGACTGTTTTTTAGAAATAATAGTTGGTACTAATAGTCTGAGTAGGATTGCGCGTGAGCGTAGTCCTATTTCGTTTTTTTAAGGTATTTTGCCTCTTGAGAGCAAAAAAAGTGGTGTTTTTCTGTCAATATTGAGAAAAAAGCTATATATTTGCGGCGAAACTACAAACTTAAAATCTTTATTGATATGAAGAAGCTTTTACTCTCGACCCTCTCATTGATGGTTTCTCTGTCTGCCCTCGCTCAGACCAAGTCTGTTCAGAACTTTGTGCGTGAAATGCCTTGTACCGATGATTTGGGACAGGTCATCGCCACACAGATGGGCACCATCGTCCTGCCTTATGCTCCAATGGTAGAGGGTGCAACTCTCTACGAACTGAAGTCTGCCTCTGCAACGGAATGGGTATTCTCCGCTGTCGCCAATCCCCAGGCCAACACCCCATACGTTTTCGTTGTGAACGAGGGTGCGACTGACGTCTATTTCTATGGCGAAGGTGCAGCTGATATGCAGGCAGCACCTGTTGCGTCTGCTGCTGGCGTGGAGGGTGCCTTTGTCGGTTCATACAAGCGTCAGGTGATCCGCAAGAAGATCTACTATATCTCCAACGACCGTCTCAATACCAACGACGACCGTCTGGTGATGTCCACTCCTTATCGTGCCTATTTCGACGGCAGCATCCTGCCTGACGGTACAGAGTTGGCCGAAGATGTGAAGCTTACTTTCATCAACACTCTGGAGACAGGCCTGGAGAATGTCGGCAAACAGCAGTCGGCCATTACTATCAGCACCCAGAACATCTCCCTCCAGCCAGGTACTTATACCATCAATGGACAGAAGGCTGAGGTGAAGTAATCCGAGCTCGTTCGCTTTGGAATGTGATGGTCTCCATCATTACATTTCGTTCTGAAGATTATACTTTTGCAAAATGACATTACGGACTCTGTAGTGTCATTTTGCTTTTTTGTATTATGATAGCCACGAGTCTGTAAGATGGTTTTGTCAATCAACAAATTCATAATACGGAGTCCGTAAGATGGTTTTGTCAATCAGCAAATTCATAATACGGAGTCTGTAAGATGGTTTTGTCAATCAGCAAATTCACAATACGGAGTCCGTAAGATGGTTTTGTCAATCTACAAATTCATATTACGGAGTCTGTATGATGACTTTGCTTGTGGCGTTTGCCGTCGAATCAGACAGATTAAGGCCGAATTTTCCCTCTTTTGACATCAAACAGGCAAATCTGGGCAGAAAAGTGAAAATTCTGCCCTTTCCTTATACTTATTATTTAAAATAATGTATATCTTTGCTCTCGCAGACTTACAATTTCAATAACTATGAAAAAACTATTTCTCTCAATCATGTGCGCGACAGCCTTTTTGCTGTCTGCCGAGGCAGAAACGAATCGTGCCAACATCCCAACCATGGAGACAGGCGGGCAGAAGATGCCAGACGAATGGATAGACCAGGATACAGGACATAGGGTAATCAAGCTGACACGCCGTCAAGGGTCGAACCGTTCGTTCTACTTCCATAATAACCCCTTCATCAACGATCACGAGATGGTCTTTGTCGGCACGGACGTCGAGCAGGCTTCGACTGACATGCGCCACAATTCCACCGCCGGAACGGTGAAGCAGATGTATGCCGTCGATCTGAATACTCTGAATATCCGTCCTTTGACCAACGATCCGAAAGGTGTGTCGTCGGAGATTGTCTGTGCCGCAACGGGACAGATCTTCTATCAGCATGGCGACAGCATCTTCTACGTACTCACGGCTCCAGGCAACGTCGGCAAGCGCTATTTCGTTGCCAAACTGCCAGAGGGACGTACGGGACACATCGTCTGTGCCAATTGTGATGGCACACGCCTGGCTGGCACCTTCGACAATCCCGAGGAGGCGCGCATCCTGCGCGAACATCCCAAGAAGGGAGAATTCTTCAACCTCATCTACGAGGCCAAGCTCGAGAAGACCATCTTCGTCATTGATGTCGCTACCGGCAAGTTCGAGGACGTTTGGACAGATAATGCATGGCTCAACCATTTGCAGTTCTCTCCGAAGGATCCTAACCGTCTGCTCTTCTGTCACGAAGGTCCTTGGCACAAGGTGGATCGCATTTGGAACATCGACGTCCGCAGCCAGGAGGAGCTGGAGGGCGACGGAGATTTCAGCAACGGCGTGCGCGAGCCAGTCCTGATGCACAAGCGTACCCTGAAGATGGAGGAACATGTGGATGCCAATGGCAAGAAACACTACGGCGAGATTGCCGGTCATGAATGGTTCGGTGCGCTGGGCGAATTTCTCTATTTCGACTTGCAGCGTCCGCGTGGCGAGACATTCTTTGTGGCCAAAGTAAATCTGGAGACCCTCGCCGAAGAGGCTTACGAATTCACCTGCGACGAGTGGTCGGTTCATTATGTGACCTCATGGGACGAAACATTTATTGTTGGTGACGGCGGTTCGCCTACCTCGGTGGCTCATTCCAACAAGGATCAGTGGATCTATCGTTACGACTATCAGCGCGATGCAAATGGCAACGTCACTGATTGGCTGAAAACCACGAAGCTCGTCAATATGAAGAACCATGACTATTCGCTTGAGCCTGACTTCCGTGTCAGGCCTGACCAGAAGTGGATTATATTCCGCGCCAATTTCGAGGGCTTTGATAATGTCTATGCCGTAGAACTTTAAATCAAAAACTACATTATTGACAGTTTCTGTTAGGCCCTATCCAGTAAGATCGGCTTTTAAGAAACAACAGATTACGACAAAGTATTATGTTTAATAGAACAGTTTTATTGACATTGCTCAGTTTTATCTGTACGATGAAACTCCTGGCCGACGCGGCAGAAACGCTCAAGGAAAACTTCAACACCATTACCAATGGGCAGAAACTTGACGGCAACATAACGCTGTCTTCAGGCACATGGCAGATGGGTGGTGGCATGGTAGGCAACGTGTCAGGCCATGTAAAATCCATTAAGTTCAATGGTAACGGCGCATACGTCATAACTCCTGCACTGGACAAGGTGGTAAAGATTGGATTCACCTATCGCTCTGGTGGTAGCAACAAGGATATCACCATCAGTTACTCTACTGATGGCGGTGCTACATGGACAGCTATCGAGACATTCCGCATAGCAAGCAGTTCTTCTTCGTTTTCTGGTTACAGCAAGAAGACAGGCACGGATGAACTGACAGGTGTAAAGTTCCGTATTCAGGCTGCTTCATCCAACTGCTACATGGATGACTTCGTGGCAACGTTTGCTGATGAGAACAGCGGAGGTCCTGTTGTGGATCCAGATGATCCTACATACGTTACGGAAGGCACGTGGGTTCCAGTAAAACCTATCCCTGCAGCAACGGGCAAGACATACTATATCTCTCCAAAGGGAAATGACACAACAGGTGATGGTTCGATAGACAATCCTTGGTACAACCTCGCCGTGGCATACGCAGCAGCAGAGGCTGGTGATCATATCGTATGCCGTGGCGGAACATATCATATAAATAAATATGGTACAGACGGTAAGCTGACCATCCGCATGAACAAGAAAGGCACGGCTGAGAAGCCTATCGTTATACGTTGTTATGACGGCGAGAAACCTGTGATGGACTTTGAACAGCAACTTCTTGATTGCAACCGCGATAAGTCAAAGGTGGGCGACCGTGGCATTTTACTTACTGGCGACTACCATGTATTCTTCGGTTTGCACATCATGCACGCTGCCGATAATGCAATAAAGCTGGAGGGTTCCCACAACCGCATTGAGCGTTGCGAGTTCTCCTACAATCTCGACTCCGGCATACAGATGGGCTTCGGTCATAACTTCTCTGACTCAGGCTTCGGTTCAAAGAATGACGGTTCGCATTGCGCATACAATGACATCATCGACTGTGATTCACACCATAACTGTGACTTCGACATGAACTACGGTTCGGATGCTGACGGCTTCGCCTGCAAGATGCACAACGGCAAGGGCAACAGATTCATTCGCTGTCGTGCCTGGCGCAATGGTGATGATGCGTGGGATTTGTATGAGACGGATTATAGCGTAGTGCTGGCAGAGTGCTGGGCATGGGAGAGTGGAAATGCAGAAGACCATACGTGGGTAAAGGAATATCTTGACGGCTCGGCTTCTTTCTCTGGCAACGGCAATGGCATAAAGCTTGGCGGTAATGGTAGTGGCGGTTCTTCTGCTGGTGTTCATTATGTATACAACTGCATTGCCTTCGGATGTGACAAGAGCGGTTCCGTGAAAGGCTTTGACTGCAACAGCCATAAGGATGGTCATGTACTCATCGGATGCCTTGCCTTCGACAACGGCTACGACTTCATGTTTGAGAGTGGTGGCTCTACTACCAACACATTCTTCTATAACAATGTATGCCTTGGCAGACAGGAGATTTGCGTGGGTTCAGACAATTATAATGCCATCAACACCCCACCTTCAAAGAATGCCTGGACGAACCATCTGCTGACAGGAGTCAACAAGGATGACTACATCTCTCTCGATGAAGAGGATGCTCTTCTTCCTCGTTCCGTTGACGGTTCTTTCCCTCGCAAATTCGGTCGCCTTGCTGCTGACAGCAAGATGGTGGATGCAGGTTCTGCGGACTTCGACATTCCTACAGGCACAATCTTCGACCCTCTCCGTCAGGTCATCACCGACTATCCTTTCCTGAAGCACGATGCAACAGGCAAAGCGCGTGACCTCGGTCCATACGAACGTCCTGCTGACACAACAGGTGTTATTTCTGTCAATAATGATAGAAGCTCTACATCTTCTCTTTGGTATAACATCTCAGGCCAGAAGCTAACAAAGCCAATGAGAGGCATCATCATTAATAATGGCAGAAAGCATATTGTGAAGTAAGCATACAAGCATATATTGATAAACACCCAAAATACAACACTTATGAGCAAGAGATTATCCGAGTGCCTCATAATCGAGTGCCCAGCGTCACTACCTTGCAAGACAAGCATCGTGTTTAAGATTGACTAAAGAAGAATAACAAAGAATACTCATTGCCTGTCTATTGCAGAATCATCATTAGAAATAAATAGATGTGATTACAAATATTAAATGACAAATATATGAAAGCAAGAAACATTTGTTTGACCCAGCTTTCAGCGTGAACATTCTTAGGATGACCATCATCCGCGTACAGGACGATT
>JAKSLF010000064.1 GCA_024401355.1 Bacteroidales bacterium
AAGCTTATCTTTGAGGAGTCGAGCCGTGCCGTTGCAATGCTCCGCGACCTTTTCAATCCTTCCTATGAGAACATCTTCGTCAACGATCCTGACGTATGCGAAGAATTGCGTCAGTATGTTTCTCTCATAGCACCAGAAAGGACAAGTATCGTCAAGCAATATACTGGCAATGTGCCTATCTTCGACAACTACAACGTCACTCGTCAATTGAAGTCAGGCTTTGGCAAGACCGTAAACTACAAGCATGGTGCATATCTCATCATCGAGCATACGGAGGCAATGCACGTAATAGACGTAAACAGCGGAAACCGTTCTCGCGGAGAGAACACCCAGGAGCAGAATGCCCTTGAGGTGAACCTTGGCGCTGCCGATGAGATTGCACGTCAGTTGCGTCTCCGTGATATGGGAGGCATTGTTATCATCGATTTCATCGATATGAACGTTGCCGAAGACCGTCAGCTTCTCTATGAGCGCATGTGTAAGAACATGCAGCAGGATCGTGCGCGTCACAACATACTCCCTCTGTCCAAGTTTGGCCTTATGCAGATAACTCGTCAGCGTGTTCGACCAGCTATGGACGTTCGCGTTGAGGAAGTTTGTCCAACATGCATGGGCAAAGGCACTATACGTTCAAGTTTCCTTTTCACAGAAACTCTTGAACACAAGATAGAACGAATTGTTAAGCATTTGGGAATGAAGAATATAAAACTATTCGTTCATCCTTATGTAGAGGCTTATATCAGCAAGGGAATCCTTTCACTCAAGCGTCGCTGGCAGTTTAAGTATGGCTTCGGATTGAAGATTATACCATCGCAGTCACTTGCCTTCCTCCAGTATGAATTTTATGATGAGAAAGGTCAGATGATTGATATGCTTGAGGAAAGCGATTCATAACTCTGTTATTACTCCACTATAATTAAATTAATATGAAAAAAACACTAAGCTTTATCTCCCTTTTGTTCATTGGACTTACTGCTTTCGCGCAACAAGTCAGTGTAAAATGGGGACTCACAGACGTTAAGAATCTTGCAACAGCAACGGTTTCTGGTGACGAAGCCTACACGAATCTGCTGACTACAAACCACACAAAAGGTGACAAGATAGCAGAAGTTGTAGCCTTAACAGCATCTACTGCAGCCGATGGATTTACTGTTGCGCCATATGATCCACCTTTGGCTTCTTTCAAAGTTGCTACAAAAACAACAGCAAAGACTTCCGGACACTGTGTTTCCTTCAGCATAACACCAAAGAGCGGGCATAAGTTTAAGCCTACAAAGATTTCTTTCGATGCCTGCAAGGTGGGCACAGATGGCGGTAGCATTGATGTTTGCACAAAGATTGGCAGAAACACAGAAAATGCGTTGGCTACCATTTTGCCACTCCGTAATCGTATTGATGCGTCAAACTCAGTGGGTTACTCTCACCATGACATCGTTGTAAACGACATAGTAGTTGAAGGTGACGGCTTCGCTGTTTATATTTATTTCTATAATATCAATGGCGTTGACAATACGAGTCCTAAGGCTATAGCACTTCGTAACGTTTTAATAGAAGGTGCTATCGATGAGGAAATCCATAATGCAGAGCACTACGTCTCATCACTTTCCTTCAACAACAATGGTGAGACGGTTGACTTGACGAGCCTTATCCAAGGGCAGAAGAACGGTGCTTCTTTGCGCTACAAAGAGAAACTTCCTGCACAACCTACAGACTTCAAAGCTGTGTGCGCAGAAGGTTATACTGCCGATATTGACTATACAGCGCCTACTGCACGTATTTCCATAAAAAAAAGTAGCTCTGAGGTATTCTTCCTGAACATCAGTTTTACTGTTTCTGTAAATTCCGACAACCGTCCTGCAGCAAAACCTTTGAAGCGAGGCTTGATGGCTGTTCACCTTATTGACGCAGAAGGAGCGAGCAAGGGTAACCTTGTAAGCTGGCGTCATCGCGAGGCTGACGGAACAGGTGTTAAGTATCGACTCTATCGCGGCACTTCTCCTGATGGCGCATTCTCACTCATCGGTCGTGGCAGCTATACTATCGACAAGACGAATTATGAGGATGCTTCAGGCAATGAAAACACTTACTACAAGCTTTGCGTTTACGACAAATATGGAAACCTCATCGAGGAGGAAGTAAGCGGTAAGACTTGGAACAGTCAGACTATGACCATTCCTCTTAACGTACCTATCGACAAGGCTAACGGCGCTACATACGCTCCTAATGATGCAAGCATTTGCGACATGGACGGCGATGGCGAATATGAGATAATACTCAAGTGGAGCCCAAGCAACGAAAAGGACGCTGCTTCTTCCGGCACTACTTCAAACCCTATCATAGACTGCTATAAGCTTGACGGCACTCAGCTCTGGCGCATAGACCTGGGTCCTAACTTCTTCACTAGTGCCCACACAATCCAGTTCATCGCCTGGGACTTTGATGGTGACGGCTACGGTGAGTTCATGTGCAAGACTGCTCCTGGCACTATTGACGGACAGGGCAACTATGTACTCCTTGGCGATGACGACCCTAAGGCTAATCTTCTCAGTGGTAGAGGCAAGCAGGATCATGGTAGCGAATACATTACTGTATTTGATGGTTTAACAGGCGCAGAGCTCTCTACTATCCCTTACCACACTGCATACAACGACGCAAGCTGGGGTGATTCAAACCAGAATCGTTCGGAGCGTTACCTTGCAGCTCTCGCTTACCTCGACGGTCCTGATGAAAATCCTTCTCCTATCTTCGCTCGTGGTTACTATAATGCTGCTTTCGTGGCAGCTTATGATTGGGACGGTGTACAGCTTAGAGAGCGTTGGGTAAGTAAAAACACAACTTCAGGCAAGGGACTCTATGGCGAAGGTGCTCACTGGGTATCAGTTGGTGACTGTGATGGAGATGGTCGTCAGGAAATCGTATATGGTTCTGCAGCCCTCGACCATGACGGTTCTCTTCTTTATCGCACAGGTCTCGGACATGGTGATGCTCTCCACCTCGGTGACTTCCTCACGGAGCGTCTAGGTCTTGAGGTGTTTATGGCTCATGAAGAAAAGCCATACGGCTTCGACCTTCGCGATGCAAAGACCGGCGAACTTATCTGGCATAAGACAGAAACAGGCGACACTGGTCGCGGACTTGCTGCCCACTTCGACTCTTCAGAGCCAAGCGCACAGATGATATACAGCGCATCTGCCTATATGTATAACCTTGATGATCAGGCTAGAAATGGTTCTAATGCATGGGCTATCGGTTCAAGTGGAGCTGGTGTGAACAACCGTATATATTGGGATGGCGACCTCTACGATGAGTTCTTCGACAAGAGCATCATTGCTCATTGGAACCCAACAACAAAGGTGTTCGACCGCTACAAGGTAAATAACACTTGGTACACTCAGGGTACCCTAAACAATGGTTCAAAGTATAACCCTTGTCTTCTTGCAGATGTTCTTGGAGACTGGCGCGAGGAAATCATCACTCATGATGGCAAGAACCTTATCATCAATGCGACAAACTATCCTTCTGCCTACCGCATCCCACACCTCATGGATGACCTCCAGTATCGTGTGCAGGTGGTAAACCAGAATTGCTGTTACAATCAGCCTCCTCACCTCTCATTCGATCCTGCTGTGAAATACAAGGGCAATCCTAACGTGGCGCAGCAGAAGAACGAGACACAGACAGGTATTGACAACGTTGAAACCACAGAAACCACAGAGACCAGCATCTACACCATTCAAGGTGTACGTGTAATGAATGCTTCAACTCCAGGTATTTATTTAATAAACGGTCGCAAAATTATCAAGAAGTAAATGATTTCTCCCATAGCTACTATGTCTAGGAGTTATTTCTTTTTTTTCATAATAAAGGTCACAGGTTTATCGCCTGTGACCTTTTCAATTATGTTTTTTCATTAGATGATTTACTTCATATCTTTAGCAAGGAAGCGCCCCGTATGACTTTCGGTGCATTTGATTATTTCCTCAGGAGTGCCACTGCAGACAATTGCTCCTCCGCGATCACCACCTTCAGGACCAAGGTCGATGATATGGTCGGCACATTTGATGACGTCCATATTATGCTCCACTATGAGAACGCTATGTCCGCGCTCAATGAGCTTGGCAAAAGCCTGAAGGAGGCGCTTGATGTCGTGGAAATGTAGTCCCGTTGTTGGCTCATCAAAAATAAAGAGTG
>JAKSLF010000065.1 GCA_024401355.1 Bacteroidales bacterium
TATGCACAAAAAAAGACGACTCAGTCATAACTGAATCGTCTCAAAAAGGGTGAAAACCCGTCCGGCAGGACATGCCTGAAAGGCAAAAACCTGTCCGGCAGGACAAAAAGAAAAACGGACACCTCCAAGAGATGCCCGTTCCCATATCATTTTATCGTTTGTAGAGACGGTGTGTACACCGTCTTGTTAATCATTGGTATCAACCACATGGTGGCACGCCACGTCTCCACACCACATGTCAATTACAATTCGCGACCAGAAAGGTCATATTTCTTGTCACCACGGATGATCACAACCTTACCGTTCTCAATAGTCTTAACAGCCTTCTGAGCAGCAGGAGCATCAACACCCTCGATGGCTGTAGGTACCAAGCTCTTCTCTACCACCTTGTATGGGTACTCACCCTTTGTCTCCTCGTCATCATTAGCCACTGTCTCATAGCCTTCTGCTACGCACTCCGTTGGGTCAATAGAGAAGATGCCGCCCATGATGATTGGCTTGATGTAGCCTTCATAAACGTACAATGAATTAACTTTGAACTTGCCGCCTTTGATAGACAATTCAGACGATTCCGAAACGAAACATAAGATGTCCGCGATATAAGAACCACCATCAACCACAAGTTTAGTTTCAGGGAAGTTGCCTATTGGAGTTCCTCCCGTTCCTGTGTTTTCTATAGTTCCTTCGCCTGTAATGGTGATACTTGCACAAAAAATTCCACTAAAATCCGAATTGCCTTTAATACTAAAGGCCCATTGAGGTCGAGAGTGATGTCGGCATCCGATTTTGCGTTGTAAAAATTTTGATTTTCTGACAACGTCATGTCATCAAGAAGTTTGACAGTGGCTGTGCCTTCGATTACACCGAATGCATCAATGAACGCATCTACATCAGTATAGATTGTTTCGCCTATCTGTGCCACAGTTGACTGCTTCTCGAAAGTTCCAACCACTGCATTGCCAAATCTCATGTCAACTCTTGCAACCTCGTTGTCCTCGACAACAAAGACTAAGCTGCCAGATTCAAATCCATAGACATAATTGTCGCCAATCTTTGACAGGTACATCGTATACAACGCTGAGCTTAGTGGTGCGCCATCAACAGTCAACTGTCCTTCGCTGACGGCTATTTTATTCCCATCACCAACATATACGTTGTCACCCATGAGAGCAACGAGCTCCGACTCTGGCACTAACACACCGTACTCGTAGAGAATCTCGTCTTCCTCATCATCGTCCATTGTATAGACATGTGCGATTGCACCGTTTTCTACGACAAATTTTCGCTGACCGAACACATACTCGTTGCCGTCAACAACGAGTTCATCAGATTCGAGCTCTTCATTGTTAATCTGTAGAGCACCCTCCTCGTTGACAAATATTCTGCTAATATAGTACGCATACTCCTTGTCGCCCACAAGCGAAACGAGGTAATCGTAGGCTGCCTGAGCTGGATTATCATAGACAGGACGGATAGGGAGGCCATCATCTCGACCATCAACAGTTGTTCCTATATTCGCGTCGGAACTGAAGAACAAACAGTATGCAAGTTGGCTGTTGTCGTAAGCTGTAGAAGACCAATACATGCCATTTTCTCCTACAGATTCAAGCTCTTTATAGGAAACATGTCCAGCAGCAGGAAGAAAGATAGAGTTGTCTTCGTATTCACCCTTACCTTGTACTAGATAGCCATTAGCTTTATCTACTCCATTGTAGTTTGTCTTCCATGTCCAAGTACATTTGTTATACAAATCCTCAAAGTCAGCTTTGGTAGGCATTCTGTATCCTGCGCCCAATTGTTGTGTAGCCGCATCTTTCTCAGCTGCCAATTGGCCGTCTGCTACAAAATCTTTATTACTGCCGTATGATTCAATCACGCCATTTGTATAAATAAAACTGAATCCACTACCCTCAGCATGGCCCTCTACGTCGCCCCACCAGAAATACTTTCCGGCATCGGTAACGGATGTCGCACCAAGGTTCATAGTAGCCCATTTAGGACCATTCGCATAGAGCTGGACGTACTCAACCTTTGGGGTTGGCAATCCCGCCCACATCTGCACTGCTGCCATCAGCAGCAGGCTGAAAAGTGTAATTACTTTCTTCATTTATTTTTAATTTATTGTTTAATTATCATTCCATGCACAATAACACCCTACAAAGATACACCACCCACCTCACACCACACAACAAATCCCCAACCTTTTGACGAAAGTGCCCTTTTCATTGACGAACGGCGTTTTTTTCGCCCCAACTGGTGACGAACGGCGCATGAGGTGGTGACGAACGGATATTTTGGGATGTTTTTTGTGGTTTTTGGGGCACACGGATTTGTTTTTTTTGAAGCACGCAGATTTTGGGGATTCCAAAAGGGCAATTTTTGCAACAAAAAGGAATAATTTCTTCTTTTGTTGTATAAATATTGGTAGCTTTGCATCTGTAATAATACAATAACATGATGAGACATCCTTTATTGCAGTTTGCAGGCATTCCTGTTTCTGGGGCAGACATCAAGTCGTGCTACCCAAATCTCTCATCGCCCGAAAAGAAGATTCTGGCATTGGAAAAAAGTGGCGAATTGATTCGCCTCAAGCGCAACTTGTATATAGTCAATGAGGAGCTGTGTGGCAAGAAGACCGATGTTCGTCTTTGCGCCAATCATCTCTACGGACCCTCATACGTGTCGCTGCAATGGGCCTTGCGCTACTACGGCATGATACCCGAACTCGTATATTCAATGACGTGTGTCACCACCAAGCGTAGCCGCTCTTTCGACACGCCGATAGGCAACTTTCAATATATGCAGGTTCCTCCCATCTATTTCCCTATAGGTGTTAGTAGTGTAGAGGAGAATGGCGTATGCTTCCTCATGGCTTCACGCGAGAAGGCACTTTGTGACACAATATTATACGATGATTTCGTTCCCCATAAGTCTGTCAAGGCGCTTACCACGTATCTTGAAGAAGACATGCGGCTCGACATGGATGTTCTCTCTGAACTCGACACAACGACAATAGAGTCATGTGCCAAAGTCGGGCGCAAGACACAGATACTCACCAACCTCATAAAAATAATAAACAGATGACTATATACGAATCTATGCTTTCTGCCTATCGCGACAGCAGTGGCACGGCGACTCCCAATGCCGAGCAAGAAGTTTGTCAGAAAATCACACTTGCAGGTCTTTATCGAGGTGGATTCTTCGATCATGCGGCGTTCTATGGAGGTACGTGCCTACGTCTGTTTCACGGACTACCACGTTTCTCTGAAGACATGGATTTCTCGCTCTTGGAAAAGCGTGACGACATTCATCTGGAAAACTACTTCGATGCCATTCGTGAAGAGTTCAAGATTGCTGGTTTTGACATCGAGATTACGAAAAAGGAGAAGAAGTCATTTGGACGTGTAGAGTCGGCCTTCCTCAAGGAGAACACAGAGGCATACGACATTAAATTCCAGACTCGCAAAACGGTAAAGGTGAAGATAGAGCTTGACACTGATCCACCGCTTCTTTTCAATACAGAACAGAAACTTATGCTTATGCCGCATTCGTTCATGACACGATGCTTCACCCTGCCCGATCTTTTTGCTGGCAAGATGCACGCATTGGTGTACCGGACTTGGCAACGACGCATCAAGGGACGCGACTGGTATGACTTTGAATGGTACGTCCGTAATGGAGTACCACTAGACTTTGTTCATCTACAGGCGCGAATCAAAGAGTTTAATGGTGAGGATGTGTGTCGTGAACAATTCATGGAGCAACTACGCACAAAGCTCGCGACTTCCGATATCAGCAATGTCAAGCAAGACGTATTGCCATATATCAGCAACAAGCAACACGGCGAACTAACTATATGGTCTAACGACTACTTCATGCAATTGGCAAACATGATAAAGTTTGAGTAAGAGGCCCTTTTCATTGACGAACGGCGTTTTTTCCGCCCCAACTGGTGACGAACGGCGCATGAGGTGGTGACGAACGGCTTGCTTTCTTTTCTCTATTGAGAGAAAACGAACAAAAAGAGCTTTGGCTTTGCAATGTCCTTGCAGGACGAGCTTTCACTTCGTGATGTCTTGCCAGACGGGCCTTCCATCTTCTGTATCGACAGAAGACGGAAGCGAGA
>JAKSLF010000066.1 GCA_024401355.1 Bacteroidales bacterium
CTTCTTGTCATGAACAAATGATTTCTTTACCATGTTTTTTATTGTTTAGTTGAAAAAAAATATCGTTTTTCGATAACTTTATATCAAATCACGCTAATTTGCAACCTCAAGATTCCATTAGATTGCTGACATTATTGCGCAATTAACTATTTTCTCTTCAAAAGAATAGGATTGTCAGAATAGCCATACAACGTATCATTGCTTATGATGAGAGTATCGCCATCTTCAAAGTAGAGTTCATAGGTGTTGGTATTGACTTCGTGAAATTTCCCATCTCGATAATTGGAGTATTCCGTGATACTTTTACAATGCTTATAATCGCAGATTTGGCATTCTTGTTTATCTTTTCTGATGTAGATTGCGTGACTTCCCTTCTGGCTGTCGAATGTATATTCTTTATTATTGATGTGATATATAGCGTCTTCTATCCGAAACATGAATATATCTGCCAAAAATGTGCCAATAAAGATGTTCGCAAAAAAGAGAGTCCCCAATATCCTCTTCTTTCTTCGAAACGAGTAAATACTTGCATAAATACTAGATGTCACTAAGATTATTAAAATTATCAAGTGGCCATAAAACGCACCACCATAATATCCCAGAGAGATTATCATTATACACAAGTCTAATAATAGAACATATCCCAGAGACCGAATCATTTTGATATTGTATTATAATTAATGTTTTAGTGACAAGTAGATCTATTGCTTGCGCCGCATTGGGCATCGAAATTATCTATAGAGGCTCTTACTGTCTCTTAATAACCTGCGACGATATACGAGCAGTACTTATTGAGCAGATTCGACAGCGGAAGATCTCCTTTCTGGAATCGCTCTGCGTCGAGCTTCAGAATCCTTTCGCTTACTGGCTTCTTACCTTTGAACAATGCTTTGAGATACAGAGCACCGTTCTCTTCTATAATGCTCACCTCTGAGAAGAACTGTGTGAGGTCTTCGGCATCATAGACGATGGAGTAATTTGGTCGCTTTGCTCCTGGGATGTCCTCTACCAGGATGTTCTTGTCCAAGAGGTCTTGGATGTCACGAATGGCTGTGTCCTTGGAGCACTTTGCCAATGTAGCCCATGTCTTTGACGTGATCTTTGACTCATAGCCATCGAGGAAAAGATTGAGCATCTGTGTCTGACGTTCGGTCATCGGTACGGACGATGCCTTCTGCCAGAAGAAGCTCTTGTTGAGAATCGTTGTTACGATGGTCTCAGCTTCGTCGAGGGCTTCAACCAACTTCTGCATGTACCACACCAGCCATTCTGTAATATCGCCATCGCCATGCTGCATTCGCTCCAAGATGTCATAGTAGTGGTTCTTGTCTTTGTTGATCTGCGATGAAACATTGTAGAATCGGAACTCACTCTTTTCTCCTCTTGCCAGTAGCATGTCGGAAAGAATACGTGCCAATCTGCCATTGCCATCCTCGAAAGGGTGAATGCTCACAAACCAGAAATGGGCAACAGCTGAACGGATGATGCTGCTCACTGGCTCGTCAGCATCGAACCATGAGAGGAACTTCTGCATTTCCTCTTCTACACGCTCAGGCGAAGGAGCGATGTAGTGAATCTTCTCACGTCCAAACATTCCGCTGACGATGTGCTCCTCGTTCGTACGGTACTGACCGACTTCGATCAGTCTGCCTTCGCTGTAGCCAGCTGGAAAGAATGCCGCTTGCCATGCACATAATTTCTCTTTACTGAGAGTCATGTCATAGTGTTGTATTGCTTCGAGCATTACACCAACGACCGAGTCAACATAGTGTGAAGGTGCGGTATATTTCACGTTCTCGATTCCCAGTTTTCTGGCAATGGAAGAACGCACCTGATCCACATTCAGGCGTATGCCTTCAATCTCCGATGAATACACCACATCGTGAGTCAAGTTCTCTGCCATCGCCCGCAATTTGCTGTCAAGACCAAGCGAACTCAACCTGCCATAAAGCAATCCTTGCTTTCGGCAAACCACCTCCTGAAGGAGCGATACTTGCGAAGCATCCCAACGGAAGTTTGTCCAATGATCTCTTTCGTGAATATACATACTCAGAATCTTTATGCGACATTATACAATGCGTATCGTCGCAAATTCTGCGGCAAAATTACTAAAATAATGTCGAATCGCCAAAGAAATCCTTAAAATAACGCATATTTTGCGACGTTTTTGACATTATAACGACGAAAAATACATTCAAGTCCTACAAAGTCGATAAGGATCATTCCCGTCTCGTGCGCTATTCTATATAGCGTTTAAGTTTATAGGTGCGATTCTTGTCCTTACCTTCACCAATCCCCACTATCGTAGCAGTCATCATGGTCATGATCGCATTCGCAATCCTCGTAGCCATCCTCATAGCCATCCTCATAGCCACGTTCATAGCTGCTGTCATATCCCGACGAATTCTGTCTTTACGTTTACACTTTTCAAGCGTTCATTTGCCACCCGGCTCTAGTGTTTCCGTGCAACAAATCGGTCTAAAATGTTGTACCGTCATGACAAAAGACCATGAAATCAATTTATTTTTCATGTCTTATTTCTGTTCCTATTGAGTTTTCCTGTTCATTTCGTATATTTAGTGTATTGTCTCAATGACTTGTATATAAACTCACACGAAGGCACGAAGACAAAAAGTCTTTCCTCCTTAGTCATCTTTGTGTGGGGTATTATTTAATTCGTCGAGATGATACGCTAGCTTGCATTATTCATGCAAAGTTATAAGTTAATTCGCGGATAACTTTGCAATCTTTACTCCAATCCATAGGAAAATATAACGCGGTGTTACATTGCGTTATATTCCACAGTCTTTGTTGTTATTATTACGGTTATTCAGTACTTATCCATAGAGTTATTAACATACTTATGAACATTGAAGTTGATAAGTTATTATCGCTAAAGGACAAATAATACAATACTGGCAGCGACACAAAATGTGAAGCTGCCAGTATTGTATTTATATTTTCGAATGTGCTAATATCGGTTCTGCAATATCCTTGTCTGGATAATTGGGATAGAAAAACAGGGAAACAGGTTTGCCTCCGATGCCGGTCCAATCTATGGAACGTACCTGATCGAAGTCTGGTGCGCCAAAATCGTACGACCTTCCATAGAGGCTGATGCTGCCTGATTCAATTTTCCAGAATCCACCGCCGAAGCATTCGTTATTTCTCCATGGCAACAACTCCTTGTGATATTCAACGTCACCGAAACGGAGTTCTCCTTCCATCGTAATTACGAATTTCTGCATAATCAATCGTTTTTGACCTATTTCTTCAGGTACTTCTCGAAACCAGCAGAATAGACAACCTCCAATTCGGTGGAATCTGTGGGCGATGGAATGATGAGGTAACCTTCGACTGTCGGTTCAGAGGCCATGACTTCGAGAGCACGATCTTTGCCAAGTACCATGAAGGCTGTGGCGAAAGCATCGGCAGTCATGCAGTCAGGGGCAATGACTGTGGCCGATAGGACATCTTTTTGGATGGGATAACCCGTGTGGGGATCGATGGTGTGGGCATAGCGTTTGCCACCTTTCTCGTAGAAGTTGCGATAGTTGCCAGAGGTTGCCAATCCACCAGAAGTCATCTGCAGATAGGCCTGAAAACCATGATCCTGTTGCAGAGAATCGTTGACTGGACGAGAAATGCCTACTGTCCATGCATTACCTTTGGCGTTGACGCCATTGAGGGCAATCTCTCCACCGATTTCGACCATATAGTTGGTGATGCCTTGTTGTGTCAGATATTCGCCAACAACATCGCTCATGTACCCTTTAGCAATGCTAGATGCATCGAGAATGGTGCGAGGATCCTGCTTGTGGAGGTGTCCTTCGTCGTCGAGCGAGACGGTTTGGAATCCAACAAACTTCAGGATGCTGTCAACGGCATCGGGGGTGACCTTGTCGCTATTCTTGAAACCAAATCCCCAGAGGTTGACCAATGGAGCGACCGTAATGTCGAAGGCTCCATCTGTCTTCGACGAAACATAACCTGCTTTCTGGAAAACCTCGCGGAAGTAATGGTTGGCAACAACCTCTTCGTTCCTGTTCATTC
>JAKSLF010000067.1 GCA_024401355.1 Bacteroidales bacterium
TGGATCTGCTCATAGAGCAAGTGCAGACACAGAAGCGCATGGTGCTCAAATGCACAAGGGCTCTGCGGGAACTGAGCTTGTCTCCTAAGTACAAGGACAGGTTTGACCTGCTGATGTCTATTCCTGGAATCGGTCCTATTGTGGCAATGTGTATCCTAACTGAGGTGTATGACATCACACGTTTCAGCAATGAACGTCAGTTCGCCTCATATCTTGGTCTTATTCCTACCTGCCATAGTAGCGGAGAGAAGGTATCTCATGGCGAGAAGACGTTCCGCGGTAACAAGAAACTCGGACCGATGATCGTTGAGACTTGCTGGGTCGCTGTGAACAAGGACACCAGGTTCAGTTCCTTGTACGGAGGTTACTGCCAAAGGATGAAACGCCAGGAGGCAATCATCCGGGTTGCCCGCAAGATGTCAAACATCATATTCGGTGTACTCAAGAATAATACAGCCTATGTACCACTTGATGTGTGAGCATAAAACAATACAGATATCATTTAGACAACTTCATAAGAACGACCACTGGCGAAATCTGATGAGTCTCTGACTACATCTCAGTTAAGATTGTGGCGTTTGTACCTATATTCTGAAGAAGTAAATTGACTGGCTCGACATACCGAAGCCCTGTCTCATAGAAGTTTGTCTAATAGGTCTGTTTGGCAGGGCTTTTCGGTCCAGCCCGAACCACTAGTGTCTGTGTAAGAAATATCAAAAATATGTAACTCATTAATTATCAAATGTTAAAATACGGTTAAAACAAAGTTAAAATGCTCCAATTCTTTGGAAAGCAACATAGAAGATTTCTATATATTTCAAACAAAAGGATAAAATTATGAAAATCAAATATGCTACAATAAGCGAGAAAGGAAGACGCTACAACAACGAGGATGCCTTTAGAGTAATCGAACATCCCGAGAAAGATCGTTGGTTGGGTATCGTTTGTGACGGCATGGGTGGTCACTCGATGGGTGAGGTGGCAAGTGAAACCGTTATCGGTAAGATAACCGATTACTGGGAGAAGAACATCGATATGCCTGACAGCAAGGAAAAAGTTGTCAAAGCGTGCAAGAAAGCCACTGTAGCCATTGATGAAAAGTCTTTCAACATGCATCATTGCGAGATGGGTACTACGATGGCAATGATAAGTATCGAGGCTACAAAAGCCACTATAGCCCATATTGGTGACAGCCGCTGCTACCTGATAAGAAAAGGGTACTACGACTATGATGACATCACGAATCCCGATAAAGACCATGTTGTCTATAGGACTACTGACCATCTCAAAGCCGGAGGTGTATTGATTGCCCGATGCTTCTTCTCCTACAAGCCAGAGGTTGCTATTCCAGATGTTGCTCAGTTTGATGTTGAACCAGGAGATAGAATCTTGATTTGCTCTGACGGCTTGTACAACTGCGTTCTCCCCAATATCTTGGTAGATCGAATGTTGGATAACAAAACGCCGGAACAGATACTTGATACATTTGCTTTCCTCTGCGAGCGAAGCGGTGATGATAACTACACAGGTATAATGGCAATAATTGAAGAATAGTATGAAAACGACATTTTTCAGCATCCTTATGATGCTTTCCGCATGTTTCCTCGGTTCATGCAATAATAACAGCAAGGAGAAAGTTGATGCTCATAAAGCGAAAACTGAGGTAAAGGTAATGGCAAATAAGACTATCCATGTGTATTTCTTCGAGGGGTTCAACAAATCTCTCGGAGAAAACACCCTCAACGAACTAAAGGAAACCTTTGATTCCGTAGCCTTTGAAGGTACGATACCATTCCCTGACAGTGCATATTATTCACCAAGGCAACGCTATAAGGCAGATAAGTTGGTCAAGCATCTGAGACAACTGCA
>JAKSLF010000068.1 GCA_024401355.1 Bacteroidales bacterium
TCTCCTAAATGCAAAAATTCCTTTATCATTATTCTCCTGATTTTCAACGATACAAGTGTTAAATATTAATCATCTCTTAAATTTTAACACTTGGAATTTTGCTAACTGTTTTTTTTTTGATTTGCACGCCGCAATATAAGAGTTGTCAAACTTGTGGTTGGTCAGTATCGTCACCAAACAAGACGTTTTTTTCATAGCCAACAATATGGATAAAGATTTACAGTTCATACAGAATGCAGACAATGAAGATCTTCATGTGTTGATTGATTATCTCACAAAAGATAAAGATGGAGATGTAAGAGTAACGGAAGAACTAACACAAACGCAAATATACAAGAATAGCTATCCTGAACATCTGAATGCAATGTCAGAACAAATTGCAGACGAACTATGCAGATTTGGTGGCAATACGATAGCCAATATCTTTAGAGGTGGCGGAGTGTCGTATAAAGAGTTGCTATGCGATGTTTGTGACAAAATGAAGGTCAACTACAACAAAAGCGCAACAATTGAGATGATCGAGAGTAATCTTTTGATGAAAGTTATGACGGATTCGCTTGAAAAGATGAGTCCAGAGGAACTCAAACAATTGGTTCAAGATCTTAATCTTAAAACTACAGACTTTACGAAACAAGCAATTGTTGTCGCTATGCAAATGGGTGTAAAGTTTAGCGGTTTCATGGTATATAGAATGGCTGTAATTGTTGCAAACTGGGTGGCCAAAGCTATATTGGGCAGAGGGTTAGCTTTCGCTGGTAATATGGCTCTCACAAGAGGCATCGCTGCTTTTGCTGGCCCTATAGGATGGATCTTGACAATTCTATGGACGGCATACGACATAGCAGGTCCAGCATATCGTGTAACAATTCCTTCAGTCATACAAGTCGCCTATATGCGTGCAAAAATGACTTACGGAGAAAAATAACCTTCAATTTATCCACCTGACCACCGTCTCCCCCTTCCATCCCTTCTGCCAAACGAACCAGGCATACAGCGCAGCACTTCCTTTGGTGGACTCGAAGTCTCCATTCATGGCGCACTTGATGCGTGAGGTGGCAACATAGACTGTCTTGGGAGGATGCTCGTCGAAGAACTTGCGACGGGCTTTGCCTTCGAGGAATTGAATGCGGAGGAACATGGCGACCTTTCGACCTTCGGGTATCAGGTCGAGCGACTTCTGGACGAACTCCAAAGCGTAACGGAATGGTGGGTTGGTTACTATATCGCCATTATGATGGTGACTACTCTTTAAGAAATCAACATTTGGCTTGCCGTAGCCTCGGTCGATAAGATCCGTGGCTGCGGCAAGCTTGTTGTATTCTGCAAAGACACCTGCCAAGTGACCAGCTCCGCAAGCAGGCTCCCAGATGTCGGTCAGCTCTGGCTCTACATCGAGCAAGAGCTCAGCTGCCTTGGGGTCTGTGGCGTAATAGTCGTTCTCCTCGCGGTCGTGGTCGGAGTGCGTGCTTGCTCCAAGCGTGGCGAACGTTGAACGTGTGTTCCCTTTCCAGTCTTTCATAAATCCTTCAGCGC
>JAKSLF010000069.1 GCA_024401355.1 Bacteroidales bacterium
GGCAACTTACCACGCACAACTGTACCCTGATAGGTATAGCTGTTCTGGTGGTAAATATGTTTGATGAATTTGCCGGGGATATACTCGTATCGAATCGACTCGCGCGTGCTGAGCAACTTGGCCTGATTCAAATCAATGTCTAATGGGTCTGCATTGTGCTCAATAACCGTCAGTTCCATGTGCATTGCACGCTTGGCATTGTTGTTACCACGCGCTTTCAAGTCCACCTTCTCCTTGGGTACGGAAGGTGGCATCTTTTCGGACTTGTTTTCGATGAGATGAGTGAGACCTTTGTTAATTCTTTGAGCCTTGGCCAGGTCTGCATTGCGCGACGCCAAAGAGGACTCAAGCGTCTGAAGTGACGTGTGGATATCATCTATTCTCTGGTCTTTTAGAGACAGTTGCTCACGGAGATCGTTAATGGTCTCCGTGAGTACGTCTATCTGACGAGTCAACTTGTCTATCGTGATGTTCGCTAAACGAAGTTGTTCTTCTAATATGGCCTGAGTACCAACATGTTTCACACTGCAAAGTTACAAAAAATTTTTGACATACGCAAGTTTTTTTGCAACTTTTTTCAATAAAAATTCATTGATTTTCAGAGGGTTGTACGAATAGGTTTGTACACGAAACGATTGTGGTACTTCACAGCTTTCAGGTCGATGCCGCGTATGAGGAAATAGAACTTATCCCAGGATAATTCGAAGCATCCTGTCTCCTCATTGAAGTCCGGCAACTCGAATCTACCTTTGGCAAGTCGCTTCTGATAAAGCAAAAACCCATCCATATCCCATCGCAGAATCTTGACCTGCTTTCGATCTTTACTGAAAAACACGAAAGCATCACCGTCCATGGGAGACATGTGTGCCTCCGACACAACGATATGGTATAAACGATCTATGCCCGACCCAAATCTAATCGGGTATCGACACAGAAAATAGCGAAAATTATCTCCTAACTCAAACATATCAGCGTTTCTTTTTCTGGTCAATATTATACTGATTGATGAATGAGCACAGGCTCAGAACGGTACACTCCTGTACCAGAATGTTGGCGCCATCAGCCAGTTGTATCTTCACACCCTTTAGCGAATCAGCCCTGTTCCCTCCATTGGGAGTAAACTGCACAAACACCTTATTTCGCTTCCGAGGGAATTTGTCAGTCATTACTACGGCTGCCTTGATCTGCTTAACGGTTAAGCCGAGCGTTTCAAGCCAACGTACCATAAACTTATACTCCACGTTCTTTTCTTGGCAGAAGGTGACCATGCTATAGTTGCCGTGGAGTAGGATGAGTTTTTTGTACTCAGCCAAGAGTCGGGACATGCGACGAGATGTGCTTTCGGACATCTTAAAGAACGGATGATCCATGCATTTATCGGCATCGATACTAATACCGGCTGCTATGCGAGCATCGCTGGTCGTAAGATTCTGACGTCTCATCCACTTGGAAAGGCTATGGATGTTGGCGGATCTATCCCGACAGAAATTCGTCAATGGGATGTAGCCGTTCTTCTTCATGTCCTC
>JAKSLF010000007.1 GCA_024401355.1 Bacteroidales bacterium
TGCGGGTGTTGGGAATCACGTGGGAAGAAGTGATGGCGGTAGAAGTAGAGTAGAGGAAAATGAAATCATGCCATATCGTTGGAGGCGGTATGGCATGAATTGTTTACATATTTGCAAATTCTGCCTTTATATCATTTACAATGTAAGTGTCAGACATTAGTTGGTATCCGTATTGTGGGTCGTGTGTGTTTATAAAAACAATACAATTATTTTGTGTTTATGTGATTTGTGTTTATTTTTGTGCTGGTGATTTGTTGATTGTTATCCGAATAAAAAAGTCGATGTCGAGAGTTTATTTAATTATTGGTGTGGTAAGTAGCCTAGTTCTGTTTGTGCTCTGTTCGTGTGACGAAACTGAGTGTGGTAATGAACCTATTGAACATTTTTCCTTTAGGAATGAACTAGAGAAGTCTGTTGTAATAACTAGTGATAGAGGAAGTCTAGGATGCCATTCTGTAACAATCCATTCTGGTGAAACAGTATATAACGATACTATTGGAATGACATTTCACTATAAGCCTTGGGAATGTGAAAGGTCGATAATTATTGGAGATAGCGTGATTTGTCTGCCACCAGTTCCTTCAGAAAGTAATGTTTACATGTATGATTGGCAGAATAGGGCAGAAGAAATCATTGTCAATAGTTATACGACAGAATATCGCTATGTGATCAATACAGAATGGATACAGCTCACTCTCGAAGAAATGAGGTAGTTTAATTCTTTAGTTTCTCCCTTACTGCTTTCGGTAGTTTTGAGACTACGAGGTCATAGGACTCTTTTATCCATGCTTTTACCAGGTCGGCTTCGAGTGCGTCATAATAGACATCGCTCCAATGTGTCTTGTTCCAATGCCAGGCAGGAGTTACGGATGTGTATTGTTCACGCAGTTCTTCGTTTCTTTCGGGTTGGAGTTTTAATGCAAAGCGTGGCTGTCCGTCTTTCATGTCGTGCTTGCCTCCACCGAGCCACAGGCACAGGAAAATCTTGCCTTCGATGCGAAAAGTTATGATGTCGTCGCCAAATGGCTGGTCCTCGGTTACCCCCTTGATGGAGAGTGTGTAGTCTCTTACCTCTTCGATGTTCATGTATTCTAACGATTAGTTTGCTTCATACATCTCGTCAATCATCTTCAGTCCGCTACTGGTCTTGAAGATGCTGTTCCTTACCTTGCGTATGGCCTCTTTTGATTCGTTGTCTTCAAACAGGTTGACCAGGAAATCGGCCTCTATGAGTATCTGATAGTCAATATCGTCAGATGCATGATAAGTGTGGTGATGTGCTATGAGCCAGCAGATGCGTTCTATCTGCATGTCGGTATATCCACCAAGAGTGGTCAGCAACTCTCGGGCAACGGCCGGACCCTCTTGTTCCTGCAGCTTGCCATTCTGGTAGCCATACTTCTTCTCACTTGCCCTGATGCCAATATCGTGGACAAGAGCGGCACATTCGACGATGAACTGCGTCTGCTCGTCGAGTCCTTCTTCAAGCCCTATGAGTGAAGCGTAGGCGTGAACCTTGGTTGTATGCTGTATTCTCTTTGGGTCGCCATTGTTATAGCTTATCATGGCCAGCGCCAGCTGTTGTATCTTTGTCATCTTCTGCATTATATCTCTGAATAAATAAGTTCTCCATTGATGCGTTCGGATTTCATTACGAAAATCTTTTCTACTCTGACGGATGCTTGCGGAACTTCAATTTCTTTTATGATTGCCGAGGGATGCTGCACCAATGATATGTGTGGAACGAACTCTGTCGTGCTGTATGTCACTCCATTGGCAGAGAGTCGCTCGCGCAGTTGCCTGGCCAGTGCGGTTGTTGGCTTTGGGTCTTTCAGTCCACACCATATTACTCCGGCCTTTGTCGGGAACGAGTCGAGATGTCCCAATGTTATATCAAACGGTTCGAAGTTAACTTCGTCCACCGCCTTGCGAATGGCAGGTAAATCGAAATTCTCGCCAATGAAAGCAAGCGTCAAGTGGAGATTGCCGCAAGGGCAGTAATTTCCAGCAACGCCTCTTTTTTTCAAGGAGTTCTGGACGGCTACAAGTGATTGCTTGAAATCGTCGTTGAATCGTATAGCGATGAATATGCGAGCCATTTGGATATGTCCTATAGTACAAAGGTAGTAAAAATGCTTGTATTATAAACGTTATGATGGATTAATATAGGGTGTTCCTAGGGTAGTCCTATTGCGAGAGTACGTGTTTCGATATGTTTTGTGTCTGGATAAAAATGTGATGACGGTGTTATAAGAAACGCTTATAACGGATGCGGTCTGTTTGATTAACAGATGGGGAGATAAGGTTTCGGAGCGTTGTAATTTTGTCATACAGATAAATGAAAAGTTTAACTGATTAAAAACTATTGTATCATGAGAAGTATCACAACGCTAGAGTTGCAGTATGCTCATCGTTTCTATGGTTTCCAAGGAGAAGCGATGTATCTGCACGGGCACACGGGTATTCTCACCATAGAGGTGGAGGATGACGTGACGCCCAAAGTCAACATGGTCTATCCATGTAATGAAATCAAGAAAGTGGCATGGGACATATTGCGAAACTTTGACCATGCGCTTGTCATGCGAGAGGATGACCCATTGCTGCCAGCCATACTTGAAGTCTATGACAAGCAGGGAATTCGCAATGGGCACACCTTGAACACCATGAAAGGAGAAGCCTTCAAGACAAAGCTTGCTACGGCATATCCGGAATGTAGACTGGTAGTGACAAAAGAGACCATGACAGTAGAAGGAATGATAAAGATAGTCTATGACCTTCTTAAGGACAAACTACCGATAGCGAAACTTACATTCTCAAGTGGTGTTAACAAAGCCTCGCAGTGTTATGAAGTTAAAAAGCATCTGGACAAATGTCCGGTTTGTGGGGTAGAGCTTGACAAGAGTGGCAAGTGCCCTAAATGTGGCTGGAAGAAGAAAGCCTGATTGGTTTAATTGATATGTGTTGTTGTGTGGTCCACCTTCTGCATTGTCGGGAGGTGGATTTTTTTATGCAGAAAGGAAAAAAGAGAAAAACGAGCAGATGACATCACGTCGTCTGCCCGTTGAACCGACAAAAAAAAAGGATGTAGTTTGTTGTTGTCTAATGCGGATAATGATGAAACTATTTGTTATAGGCTAATGATGTCGGTTTTCCAAAGTCCGTGGATATTGCAGTATGCGTAGGCTGCAATAGGGGTGCCGAGACAGCAGAACGTAGCGCATGGTTCTTGAGTTGGCTCGAAGTAGTGGATACGTCCGCCGTGAGTAGTTTCGAGGAAGAGGAACTCGATGTGATGATTGGCAAGAGCTGGATGCAGTTTTGAGCCAACAGAGACCTTGACATTGTAGACATCGACTCGAATAACTACTGGGATGTGAGATTCGGCCTTGTCGGGATATTCTTTTGTGTTAGGAATGAGTTCCTGCATCTCATCGCCACAACATGACGGAGTGACCCCGCTGTCGACCGCCTTCATGATAACATTGCCACAAATGGGGCAGAAATAGAATTTTGTTGCCATAGTCGTAAGTATTATGATTGACATGACAAAGATAGAGAAGGCAGATGCGAGCAGCAACTGGCAGTAATTAAAATGGAAGTCGGTTGTTATAAGAGAAACTTATAATAAGGCAATCAGAGGTATTATCAGCAGAATGTGCTATGAAAGAGAGAGTAGCATTTTGGCCTTAGGGACGGCGATGTCCTTGAAAATCTGAAGCAGCTTTAGTGCGGCAACCTTGCGGTAGGAGTCGTTGGCAAAGAAGACATAGGACTTGACGGGAGTGGAGAGTTCGGTGACATCAACAGCCTTGAGGTGAGAGTGTCCGATGATGGATTGAGGAGTAAGGATAGAGATGATGTCGGTGTCTTGGACGAGGTTGAGGATAGCATTGATGTCGTTGATAGTGGCACAAATGTTGAGTTGGCCGGTGTTGACACCAATCAGGCGTTGGAGTGCATTATTGTCGCGGACATCGTTTTCGGGAAGGACAAGCATCTGGCTACGGATATCGTCGAACGAGAGTGAATTGCGACAAGCGAGTGGATGGGAAGAACGCATGATAGCGCATAGTTTATAGTCGAGGAGATATTCATAGTCGAGTCCGTCGATATTGCCAGACGGCATGACAGAGAATACCAAGTCGAGTTCGTGGGCACGCAGTTTCTGCATCAGATTGTCGATAGTGGAATAGCAGACCGTAGTCTTGATATTCTTGTATGACTTAAGGAACTCGATGCCGGTTTCGCGGATGAAATACTCGTGAGAGGCAGTAAGACCGATGTTGAGATTGCCACATTGGAGAGCATTGAGGTCGTTGATGCGTGCCAGACAATCGTCGAAAGAATTGATCGTGGTGCGTGCATATTGAAGAAGAAGTTGTCCTCCTTCGGTGAGGACAACTTGATGAGTATTGCGTGTAAAGAGTGGAATGTGAAGCTCGTCTTCGAGAGCGCGTATCTGCTGTGAGAGAGCGCTCTGCGAGAGGCAATGGCGTCGGGCAGCCTCGGAGAAGCTGAGAGTTTCGGCCACCGTGATGAAATATCTGAGTTGACGAGCTTCCATTGCAGTAGAATTATTCAGGTAGTTCGATGCCAAGAATCTTGAAGCAATTGTCGCAGTCGCCCTCGATGTAGTCGAACTTGGTTGCGTCCATAGGCAGTGGTTCGAAAGTGGCGGTAACGTGGCTACCATGGCCAATCATTCCTTCGACAAACTTGTCGAGTCCGATGCTAGATGAGATAACCTTGTATTGCTTGCCGTTGTAGTGGAGTGTTGATCCTGAACCGAAGCTAAAAGCTGGCGAGCAAGACAAGAAATCGATCACAGTAGAGTCGGCGTAGAGAGTCACCTTTTCGGCAATGAAAATACTGTTGATAGATTCGATTGGGGGATAGTTGACTACCTTAGCATTGCCCTTTTTTTCAACCGATGTATTCCACTTGAAGGAACTGCTTTTGGTTATTGAGTTGAAAACCTTTTCGGGATATGCGCCCATCCATTTGTCCTTCACAATACCGTCGGGCGAGAACAGGTAGAAATTAGGAATGCCCTTAATCTTGTAGATGCCGAAGATACCGCCATCTCCGTCGCGGTCGTTGAGGACTGGGAAACTTACACCATGGGCACGAGTATGCTCTTCGAATTGGCTCTTGGTGTCGTTGTTGACCGTCACGACATTGAAACTCATGTTTCCAGCCTTGTAGAGGAAGTCGAGAAGAGGTGAGATGATGAGACATGGTCCGCAGAAGTATGAGCTGAAATCGACAAGCAGATCCTTGCCTTTGAACTCTGCGAGATGGTGAAGGTTGCCGTCGATGTCATAGAGGTCGTAATCCTTCATTGTGTCGCCAATGTTGACAGGTTTGTTGAAGAGATTGGCTGTAATAGTCTTGCCATCGACTGTTTGTTTGTCTTCTTCTGTGAGTCGGCTGTAGAGGTTGGTGAGTGATTCTATCAGTTCATTGTCGACTGTGGAAGAAGCCACGGCAGCCCTGGCCATAATTGCATAATATTCGATCCAATATTCATCTTTAGGAAGAGTCTCCAATGTCTTCACGCGTAGTTTGTTATCGACATTGAGGAGCGAGTCGAATGCATGGTTCAATGCTTTCATGTCGGCTTCTGGATTGCTAGCCTGTGCATTGAGTTTTTTCATTTCGTCCTGTATTGCTTTTGACTTGTCATTTGCGAACATGACATTGTAGAACTTCTGTCCGGGATGGTTGCTGTCATTGGTCCAGTCTTCAGGGTCGTTGCCGGTTCCTTTGACGTGAATTGTGCTGTTAGGGTAGAGATAGACATTTGTACTTCCAAATTGTTCGTGTGTCTCGTTGTTTGTGACTACCACGCTAAAATAAGAAAGATTCTGCATCAAAGAGTCGCAAGTGAAAGTGCATTTGAATTTGTTGTCTTCAATCTTTTGCGTCAGGACACTTACTCCGCCGCGTCCTTCTACCTTAAAGAGGGTTACATTAAGTCCGTTGTTGAGTCCTGTGACATCGAAATTGATTGTTGTCTGTGCTTTGCTGGCTACGACGGCAGCCAAAGCAACGATTAGGGTTAATATCCGTTTCATAAGTTACGTTTTTTTGTTGTTTATTTGAATTGTCGAAGGCAAAAGTATGTAACATTTTTATAAAAACAAAGAAAAATGTAGATTTTTTACTATAACCATAGTAGATAACATTGGATACCCTTATAAAGAATATATTATCCATACGGTATCCCTACGGAAAAATTGGCTGCATTAAAAAAAATATATTGTCTAACAAAAGTCAAGCAATTATGTTTGAATAAACAAATGCTGGTTAAATAGATACAAATATTGATAAATAAACATAGTATATAATAGAGCGAGAAATGTTAAGTATTAACTTTGCGAATGATAACCAAAGGGGTGCAGAATGTTAACTGCGTAGAGAGTAGTAAAAAAGCAGAGAGTTGTGTGACGAGAATCCGTTTACCTTGGCGGATTTGACAACGTTTTGAAAAAGATTTTGTTTGTGGTGTGACGAAGTAACGAAAAAATCACTATAATTGCGGTAGAAAAACCGTTAGAATAGTAACGGGGAAGTAACACCAAAAACGATAAACAATGGCAAACAAGTATTCAGGAACTCAGACAGAGAAGAACCTTGAGGCAGCATTTGCTGGTGAATCTCAGGCTCGAAACAAGTACACATATTTTGCATCTCGTGCAAAGAAGGATGGATATGAGCAGATAGCATCCATCTTCCAGGCAACAGCAGACAACGAGAAAGAGCATGCGAAGATGTGGTATAAGGAGTTACATAACGGAGTAGGCAATACGGCAGAGAACCTCAAGGATGCGGCTGATGGTGAAAACTATGAGTGGACAGACATGTATGAGGGCTTTGCGAAGACAGCGGAGAAGGAAGGTTTTCCAGAGCTGGCAAAGAAATTCCGTCTTGTAGCAGCGATAGAGAAGAGGCATGAGGAGCGCTATCGTGCCTTGTTGAAGAACATCGAGACAGCAAAGGTGTTTGAGAAGAGCGAAGTCAAGGTATGGGAGTGCAGAAACTGCGGTCATATCGTAGTAGGCACAAAGGCTCCAGAGGAGTGTCCGGTATGTGCACATCCGCAGTCGTACTTTGAAGTGAGTGCAGAGAACTATTAATGACGAATCAATAGTTATTATAAAAGGAGAGCCGCATCGGGTGATGCGGCTCTTTTGTTTTTATTTATTCGCCCAAGAGGTTTCGGGTTATTGTTTTTCCGTATTCGGTTTGCTTGTCGGCCTCGGAGAGTCGTGAGTATTGTGATTGGAGAATTTGTGTAAGTTCGGGTCCGGGTTCCATTCCGGTCTTTTTGATCTGTTGTGGGTCGAAAGCCTTGGTCATGATAGCGAAGTATTCGAGCCAATAGCTGTCGGCAGGTAGAGAAGCGAGGTTTTTCGCCTTCTGGATGCTGATTTGCTTTTTGATGTTGCGGAAGACATCCTGAATAGAGTCGAGGTTGGCGCCAGGAGTAGGATGGGCGAGTTGTGCCATAGTATTGTTGACCTCTTCGATGAGGTCGATGCATCCGCTATTGATACCTTCGGTAAACAACTGTCCTGGATGGTTGCTCTTAATGTTCCATCGGAGTGAGTTGTTGCCGGTGCCGGTAACCACAACCTTGTCGTGTGGCGAGAGGTAGACCTCGTGTGCACCATAGTAAGTTCTTGTCTGTCGGTCTTTAGTTACGAGTTCGATGAAAGCGTCATCACCAGGAAGCGAGTCGCAATAGATAGTTTGTGAAATTGAGCCGTTCTCCTGGTAGAAGCATCCTATTTCAATTCCATCTTGGTAGAGTTCGAGAGCGAGATTGTCGCTAGTTCCTGTGACATCAATTTCGATACGAGTTCGCTTGTCGCAAGAAGACATGGTCAGGAGCAGCAGAGCTGTGAAGAAAAACGAATGTTTCATGTAATCGTTATAGTGTTATTGTTTATAGTATGGGTCGAATATGTTATATCGATGGCAAAAGTAGGCATCTTTTTTTCAAGTGCAAAGGGAAAAGAGATAAAAGTGTGAAGGAGAAAGCATGGTGTATAGTGTTGTTTATATGATATTTGTCTTAAAATATCGTTTTTTGATATAATTTTTTGCATATTAAAATTTCAATACTTATTTTAGTACCCCTTATATAGGGTAAAATTAGACAACCGATTATTCCACGGAAGTGGGAACTTGAACTAGAAAAAATAATAGTTTATGAAATATATAGGTACATTAATTGTGATGCTGCTGGCGTTTGCTTCATCAGCATTTGCCGAAATCAAAACAGGAAGTTTGGGAACTAATGTCAAATATGAACTTGACACTCAAACGGGTGTGTTGCACATATATGGCAAGGGCGACATGACTAACTATAAGGGAAATGTTTATTCAGATGCTAATAATCCTTATATTACAAACAGATACTATTATCCGAATGCGGTATCAAGTCCATTTAAAGACAAAGGAAATATCCAGACAGTAATTATAGACGAGGGTGTGACATCGATAGGTGCTGCTCTTTTCTATGGATGTACTGGAATTACCTCTGTAAGCATGCCTGCTTCATTGAAACTTATAAACTTTGAGGCATTCAGAGGTTGTAGCAGTCTTGAGTCAGTCACTATACCTGCTGGTGTGACGGCGATAAAGGAGCGTTCATTCACGGACTGTGGCAATTTCAGTTACATATATGTAGACCCCAAGAACACATCGTTTGTATCAGTAGATGGAGTGTTGTATACAGCGGACAAGAGAACTCTCGTGAGGTTCCCTGAGGCGCTAAACAAGATGAATTATGTTATTCCTGAGGGTTGTGTTGATTCTGATGTAGATGCTTTGTATAAACTCAAGTATGTGACATCGATAACAATCCCTACGACAATGACAGCGATTCGTTATGGATCGTTTGATAATTCGCAAAATCTTAGGGAACTGGTCTTTAAGTCAAAGACACCTCCAACGTTTGGAAAGGCAGAATTGGCAGGTCTTAACAACCTTAATACTATATATGTGCCATGTGGTTCGGAAAACGCATATAAAAACAGTAGAAGTTGGAATGGATTCAAGACCAAATCAGTCGCTGGAGCGGTGCTAGTAGATTTCAGAGTTTATTCAAATGACGTAGAACTTGGTGATGCGACGATTTCTACTCATGCAAATTGTACGACAAGCGAGGCGCAGATAACAGCTATAGCAACTAATTATGGCCAATTCAGTTATTGGGAGGATGCAAAAGGCAATCACTACACTGACAATCCGCTAAAAGTAAAACTTCCAGCGTCGAGTGCAGAAAGTTTTGTCTATACAGCATACTTTGAACCAAAGAAATATACCATAACAGTACAGAAGGGTAATAATGACAGTAGCACTAGCTATTCGCAGTATCAGGTTTCGGCAACAAATGCCAATGACCCGACAGCCATGGTGAAAACTACAGGGTCGGCAGCATCGGTTAGCAAGCAATTCAAATATGGCGATGTTGTGTCTTTATATTGTGAAATAACACCAGGCAAAAAGTTTACAAATTGGAATGATGGTAATCTTGAGAACCCTCGTACAATCGTTGTGACACAGAATGCGACATATACTGCATTTGTATCGGATGGCAACATAACAATCAAAACGATGCCTTCGGATGCGACATACGGTTCGACGACACCAGCAAGCAAAGAGGTGAAATTTGGATCGTCAGTAGAAATAAGTGCAACAGCGAAGAGTGGCTATCAGTTCCTTAGATGGGATGATGGAGACACGAATGCGACACGTACGGTTGTTGCAACTGCCGATAAAACATATATCGCATATTATGAATTGAAGAAATATACCGTAGCAGTTACAGTAGACAGTGAAGAGATGGGTAGTGTGACAGGTTATGGTACATTTAATGCTGGAACAAAAGTGACCTTGACTGCGACGCCCAACGCGAACTACACGTTTGTTGAGTGGTCGGGTACTACGACATCGACAAACAAGACGCTTACAATAAATAGTCTGGGTAAGAACTATGATCTTGTGGCAAAATTCAAGCCAGTGCAGTTTACCATCACATATAAGAATCCTGATGGTACGACGATAAAGACAGAGAAAGTAGACTATAATACAATGCCAACACCTGCGGATCCGGTGAAGGAATCTACAGCACAATATGACTATACTTTTGCTGGATGGACACCTGAATTGGCAGTTGTTACGGGTGATGCGACATATACGGCAAGATATAACCAGACAGAGAGAGAGTATGACATCATATTCAAGAATGAGGACGGTACTCAGTTGCAGAAGACAAGTGTGAAGTATGGAGTGAAGCCAACATATAATGGAGCAACTCCTACAAAGGCGGCTACAGCACAATACACCTATACATTCAAAGGCTGGGATAAGACGATTGCGGCAGTTACAGGAAATGCGACATACACAGCGACATACGACCAGACGGTTAACAAGTATGACATCACATTTGTAGATGAAGATGGTACTACCGTGTTGAGCCAGGCAAAATTAGCATACGGTCAGACACCAACGAAGCCTGCGAATCCGACAAAAGCGGCAGATGTACAATATACATATACATTCAGCGGATGGACTCCAGCGGTTGCTGCAGTAAAGGGAGATGCAACATACAAGGCAACATACAGCAAGACCTTGCGTAAATATACGGTAACATTCAAGGATGGTGATGGCAAGACATTACAGAGTGTTCAGGTTGATTACGGAAAGGTTCCTGCATATAGTGGTGCGACACCGACCAAGGCAACGACGGCAGAAAATAGCTACACATTTAATAACACGTGGAGCCCAACATTGTCTCAGGTTAAGGGTGATGCAATATATACAGCACAATTTGATGCGACAAAGAGGAAATATAAAGTAACCTTCTATGGTCATGACGGAACGACCGTATTGCAGTCATCGGACGTAGAATATGGTAAGACTCCAACGTATACAGGAGCAACACCGACGAAACCTGCGAGTGCATCGACAACATACAAGTTTAATGGTTGGAGTCCGGCGGTGGCAGCTGTGACTGGAGTGGCATCATATACGGCGCAATTTATTGATGGTGACGCAGTGCTCTATACAATCACATTCAAGAATTCTGATGGCACGACATTGGTAGAAAAGCAGTATAAGTATAATGACATGCCAAGTTACAATGGAACGCCAACACTTGCTCCGACGAAAGACAAGGTGTTTACATTTAACACATGGACGCCAGCGATAGCCAAAGTTACAGGAAACAAGACCTATACGGCAACATATACTAACGCTCCACGTCCGTATATGATTACATTTGTTGACGAGGATGGAGTTACAGAACTTCAAAAGAGCGAATTCAACTATGGAGTTGTTCCAACATATAGTGGTGCGAAGCCGACAAAGGCAGAAACAGCAGAGTATACATACGAATTCAATGGTTGGACACCGAAATTGGTAGCAGTGGCAGGTGCTTCAACATATAAGGCAACATATACAGCGACGAAGAAGAAATTTGCGGTGACATTTGTTGACTATGACAATACTGTATTGAAGACTCAGGACGTAGAATATGGAGCCAATGCCACAGCGCCAGCGACTCCGACACGTACGGGCTATACATTTGCTGGATGGCAGGGAACATATACGAACATTACCAAGCCGGTAACAATAAAAGCTACCTATAATATAAATAGGTATAAGATAACATTCAAGAACTACGATGGTACAGTATTGGACGAGCAGACCGTGGACTACAACACGACGCCATCGTATGCTGGAACGCCATTGCGTCCTGCAACGGCACAGTACACATATACATTCAAGAGCTGGGACAAGACAATAGTGCCGGCCGTGGCGAATGCCGTCTATACGGCGACATACAGTGAAAAGCTCAACAGCTACACCGTAGTGTTCTACAATGACGACAATAAGACAGTGTTGCAGACATTGACAGTAGCATACGGAACGAAGCCAGAATATACTAAAGCTACACCGACAAAAGAAGCGACAGCTGAATTCACCTATACATTCAGTGGTTGGAGTCCTGCGATTGCGGCGGTAACAGGTGACGCATCGTATACGGCCAAGTATACAAGCAAGACAAACGAATATGAAGTAAGCTTTGTGAACTGGGATGGCACATTGTTGGCAAATGGCAAGAAGAACTGGAAATATGGAGAGATACCATATTATGGAACGACACCAACACGTCCGAGCACGGCACAGTATGAGTATGTCTTCACAGCATGGGATCCATCGCGTTATCCAGTTGATGGTCCACAGGTGTACACAGCTCAATATGAGCAAGTCGTCAGAAGCTATGAAATAAAATTCTATGACTATGACGGAACGACACTGCTCTATAAAGACAACTTTGAGTATGGTAAGATTCCTGTTTACAATGGGGCAGAACCAAAGAGAGCAAGCAACGGACTTGTGAACTATACATTCACAGGATGGACACCAGACCTTGTGGCAGTATCGGGAGCGAAGAGTTACAAAGCGGTATATTCGACAGCCGACATCATCTATGACATCAAGTTTGTTGACTATAATGATGAAATCATCGCGACAAAGAAAGTGGCTGCCGGCAAGGAGATAAAATATGATGTCAAGCCAAGCCGCGAAGAAGACTCTAAATACACCTACACATTCAAGGGGTGGTATCCAGAACTCACGGCAGGTATGAAAGCTACAGGCGACATGACCTTCAAGGCTCAGTATGATGCCACATTGAGGGAGTATAACGTTCGCTTCGAGAAAGACGACCATACGGAAATCGTCACCACGAAAGTGAAATACGGAAGCAAGCCAGTGGAGCCTTCTGCACCGACGAAAGCTAAGACAGACGAATTTACGTATACATTTGCCGGTTGGGACAAGGCAATCACCGAAGTGACACATGACGTAACATACACGGCGGTGTTTACAAGCAAGGTAAATAAATATCAAGTAACATTTGTTGACTACGACGGCAAAGTACTTCAGGCGAAAGAGTATGAATATGGTGCAACGCCAGAGTGCGTGAATCCATCGCGTGAGAAAGATGCTCAGTATACATATAAATTCGACTCGTGGACGCCAGCCGTATCGAAAGTGACAGGTGCGGCGACATACGAAGCAACATATACGAAGACTGTCAACAAGTATGAAGTGACATTCAAGAACGAGAATGGAACCGTTATCGTGTCAGATACATACGACTATGGTGAAATGCCAAAGTGTGAGACGGTACCGACAAAAGCATCGACAAAAGAGTATACATACACATTTGCCGGTTGGGACCATGAGTTGACCACAGTAACTGGCAATGATGTATATGTAGCAACCTTCGCATCGAAGAAGAACAGTTACACAATAGTCTTTGCAGACGAGAATGGCAAAGCCATAAAGACATATACAGTAGAATATGGCGTCGAGCCTAAATATGATGGCGCTACACCAACGAAAGCGGCGACAGCACAGTATACCTATACATTTGCAGGATGGCAGCCGAAAGTAGTAGCAGTAGAGGATAACGCGGCATACAAGGCGACATTCAGTTCGACAGTCAACAAATATAGTGTAGTGTTCAAGAATCATGATGGTGTTGTTCTGCAGAGTGAAGAGCTTGAGTATGGAACAATGCCAACATATAAAAAGGCGACACCGACAAAGAAGGGCGATGCTCAGTACAGCTATGCATTCAGAGACTGGAGTCCAGCGATAGAGACCGTGAAGGGTGAAGCAACATACACAGCACAATTTGATGAAACAGTAAATTCATACGTAATCAAATTTGTGAACTACGATAATAGTGTGCTTCAGGAAACATCGTTCAAGTATGGTGAGACACCTGTATATAATGGTGAGACACCGAAGCGTCCTGGTGACAAGGTGGTCAACTATACATTTAAGGAGTGGACACCAGCGATACAGAACGTGACAGGTGCTGCGACATACAAAGCGACGTACACTACAGCGGACAACGTGTATACGATTACATTTGTAGACCATGACGGAACATTGCTCATGACACATGGTGTAGAATCTACAGAAGTAATAAAGTGTGACATTACACCTACACGTGAGCCTAGTGTAAGCAAAGTATACACATTCAAGGGATGGAAGCCAGAGCTTACAGAAGGAATGAAGCCAACTGATGATATGACATTCATAGCTCAGTATACTGAGACAACACGCCAGTATGCTATCAAGTTTGTCATGGATGACGGATCAGAAATCTCGTCGGAGATGGTGAACTATGGAGTATTGCCGACAGCGCCAACAGACGTTAAGAAAAACGAGACTGCGCAGTATAGCTATACCTTCAAAGGCTGGGACAAGAAAGTAGTGAAAGTGGCAGGTGACGAGACCTACAAAGCAGTCTTCACTCCTGTATTACGCAGCTATAAAGTAACCTTCCTTGACTTTGACGGAAAGGAGCTTCAGTCGGGCAACTATAACTATGGTGAAGTGCCATCGTGCAAAGCGCCAGAACGTGCAGCAGATGCACAATATACATATACATTCCAAGGCTGGGACAAGCAGATTGTAGCTGTTGAGAAAGAGGAAACGTATGTGGCTGAATATACACAGGTGACAAACAAATATACCGTAACATTCAAGAATGAAGACGGAACGGTATTGCAGACATCTGAAGTGGAATATGACATCAAGCCAGAATACCTTGGTGCTACGCCAAGCAAAGCTACGACCGATGAATATGAGTATACATTCACAGGTTGGGACAAAGACGTAGTCAAGGTTAAGGAAGATGCGGCATACGTAGCGACATTCAGTTCGACAAAGAGAAAATATGATATCATCTTTGCCGATGAAGAAGGAAATCCAATCACGACACTCAACCTTGAATATGGTGAAATGCCAAAATATGGTGGTGAGACACCAGTCAAGACTCCAACGGCGCAGTATACATACACTTTTGAAAAGTGGACGCCAGATGTAGTAAAAGTGACAGGTAACGCAACATACAAGGCACAGTTCAACTCGGTAGTCAACGAATACAAGATTACATTCAAGAATTATGATGGTAGTGTCGTTGAGGAGAATGTATGGGCTTATGGTTCAGTTCCTGAATGTAGTGTGATACCAGTGAAAGCAGGTGACGCTCAGTATACATATAGCTTTACTGGTTGGGACCGAGAAATAGCGGAAGTGACAGGTGAGGCTACGTATACTGCACAGTATGCAGAGTCTGTGAACAAGTATAAAGTAACATTCGTCAACTATGACAATGCGATACTTTTGCAGGACTACTTCGAATATGGTGCGGTACCTAAATACAGTGGCAGCACACCAGAGCATCCTAGTGACGGTGTAAACAACTACACATTCATGGGATGGTCGCCAGACGTAGTGACCGTGTCGGAAGATGCTACATATACTGCAACATATTCTACAGCGAGTGTTATCTACACAATGAAATTTGTGGACTATGATGGAACAGAACTCCTCACAAGCAAATTTGAGGCAAATGCTCCGATAGTATGCACAATAGTTCCTACACGTCAGATGACAGATGGAAAGACATACGAATTTAAGGGCTGGAATCCGGCATTGACAGAAGGCATGAAAGCGACAAAGAACATGACCTTCAAGGCTCAGTATACGGAGAAAGCGAGAATGTATGACATCAGATTCGTTATGGACAATGGCGATGAGATAGCAACAGTCTCGACCGAATATGGCAAAATGCCGGTAGCCCCAAGCGACGTCAAGAAAGCATCGGACGGAAAGAACTCATACGTGTTTGAGGCATGGTCGCCAGCTCTTGCGAAAGTAACAGGTGCAGCGACATACACAGCACAGTTTAAGGCAACACCTCTCAAATTTAAAGTAGAATTTGTTGACTATGACGGTAAAGTGATAGCAAGCAAAGAGTATGAATATGGAGAGATGCCAACGTGTGATGCACCATCTCGCAAGGCAGACGTTCAGAATAGTTATACCTTCGCGGGCTGGGACAAGCAGATAGTGGCTGTGACGGCAGAAGCCAAGTATACGGCAACGTATAACTCGACAGTCAATAGCTACACAATCACAACAGCATGCAACGATGCTAAACTTGGCAATGTGACAGGTGGCGGCATCTATGCATACGGAACGAAAGTGACACTCACCGCCAAACCGGATGAGAAAGTAACCTTCGTCAAGTGGAGTGATGGCGTGAAGACAGCCGAGAGAACAGTGGAAGTGAAAGGAGATGCTACATATACAGCAGAATTTGAACTTGTGAAGGCAACATACACAGTCAAGTTCCTTAACCATGATGGAAAACTCCTTAAGGAGATGAAAGTCCAGGAAGGCGATGTGATAGCAACCGACTTGGTACCAACACGTGAGCCAAGCAAGACAACAGAATATGTATTCAACAAGTGGGATCCATTCCTCTATGAAGGATATGTATGTACAGGTGATGTGTCATTCACAGCAATCTATAATGAGAAAGCACGTCTTTATCATGTAGTCTTTGTTATGGATGATGGCATTACGGAGATTTCGAGTGGTTACTATGAATATGGAGTTGAGCCAGACGTGCCAACCAACTTCAAGAAACCTTCGAATCCGGATAAGCAAGTGTCATATAGCTTCCAGGGCTGGGAGCCAAAGTTTGGTCCGGTGACAGCAGATGTTACATACGTAGCTAAGTTTGAGGAGATACCACTGACCTTTAATGTCAACTTCTATAGTTGGGATGGTTACATTATTAAATCGTTTAGTGTGCCATCAGGATTCATGCCTTATTGTGAAGATGCATACCGTCCATCGGATGCTTCGAACTCATACGAATTCATAGGTTGGGACAAAGAGATTGTTCCTGTAGTGGCAGATGCAGATTATCATCCTAAGTTCAAGGCTGTGCCACTTCAGTGTAACGTTTCGGCAGTGTCATGTAACGAAAAGTATGGAACTGTTACAGGCGGTGGCATGTATCCGGTGGGAGCTACCGTTACGGTAGTAGCAACACCAACATCACTTGGCAAATTTGTAGGATGGAGTGATGACAACAAGGAAGCATCGCGAACATTCGTTGTGAATGGTGATGTGCGTATAGTTGCTATGTTCGAACCTCTTAATGGTGAATTCCCAGAGGGAGTTAAGCCAGTTGACCCTGAAGATCCGGAACCAGAAAACCCAGACGGTCCTGATACTCCAGAGAACCCAGATGGTCCTGATAACCCAGAGAATCCAGATGGTCCGGATAATCCAGAAAACCCTGATGGTCCATGTTACCTTAATGCACCAGCCACGGCACTCTATGACTGGTTGCTGATGGTAGATAACAAGGCAATGCGTCTGAAGGGCTATGCAGTAAAAGAAGGTGATGTGACATGGTATCGTATAGTAGACGAGCAGGATAACGTATGCGACAAGACTATAATAGCAAATGATGAAGTAGTCGGCCTTGGCTTCTACTATACTAGTGACCATAACCTTATAGGTACTGGTAGATACTATGCTGTAGTCAACGTGAAGGGAGTACTCTTCCGCACCAAGATATTTGATTTCTCGAAGAGCAATAAAGCAATGATATTGCCAAATAGGGCGACACCAGGACAGCGACTCCAGATAAAGGGTATCGAAGGTGAAGCAACAATAGAAGTATATGACATAATGGGTAGACTTGTGAACAGCGTCAAGACAGATGGCGAATGTACATACGAGATAGAGGCAGAAAGAACTGCAGGAGTCTATGTAGTACGTGTCAAGGATGCCAATGGCAGTGTGCTCAAGTATCTTGTGAAGTAATAACCCCAAAGTGAGACAGAGATGAAGAATAATATAAAAATGGTGGCTCTGCTGATGTTGGCATCCACCCTTGGAGTTTCAGCTCAGAGAACCGCCCCAAATTGGTCGATGGGTGCCGGCATACGCGTAGGTCTGGGTTCGATGATGCAGGACTCGAAAGAAGAGAGTGACCGCACGAAAGGAATCGACGGATCGGCAGAATTTGTATACACGAGATTCTTTGGTCAGCCCAAGAGTGAGAAGCCGAGATTCGGTTTGAGGACTGGCTTGTCGCTTGGTTATCGTCAGAACTCGATAATGATGGATGACATTGACCTCACGTATAACACCAAAGATGCGTTGGGCAACAGCATAACGTATCATGCGACAGCAAAGAATGTCAAAGAGACAGACCGTCAGTTTGGCTTGCAGCTTCCGGTGATGTTCGCTGTGAATTATAACAGGATATTTGGTAACCTCGGACTTAGGGCTAGTATTCCGTTCTTGTCGCGATATAAGCAGACGATGGAAGATCCAACGCTTTCGGCGACATACGATGACATGGAAGTGACCATCAAAGACGAAAAGGTCACAGGAAAAGTATCGAATGACGACAAAAGCCAGAAAGCGAAACTGGATGCGGCAAGTTTTAGCTTGTGTCTGTCGCTTGAAGCAGGCTATGAATTCCACATTGTCGGAAGAACATTGCAAGCAGGTGTCTATGTAGATTATGGATTAGTGGACAACTTCAAGGGTAAGGGGAATAACTTCACTGATGCGGATCCGACAGCCATAGATGGAGCTACAAGTACCCCTACGACAGTGATAGTTCATTCTCTGACGGACTCGTATGTCAACAATGTTGGAATCTTCTGTGTAGGACTTCGTGCGGTTTATATTTTCAAATCGGGAGGTGCGTCAAACAGAAATGGTGGCAGTCGACGTGGTGGGTATAGCAGATGGAAGTAAGAATAGAAAACAATGGCCTTGATATAAAGTTGGGGCCATTTGTTTTTTTATGTTATTCATTGCTTCAAGTAACATTAAAAATGGCTAACTTTGCACATAGAAATAACATACACAACAAAATGACAAAAAACATCTACTTAATTACATTATTAGCCAGCACGATGTGTGCCTGCAATGGGAAAAACGAGAAGACATCAGAAGACGAAACTGCACACGAGATAGAAGTGTGGAAGGGTGTTTCGAAAATCAGTTGGGAAACAGGAGACTTTGTTCAGCTGCCAACATCAGCCTTTGACTCGCTAAGTGTGGGAGATGAACTTGTTGCGGACTTCAACTATGTAGGTGATGATCCATATCCAATGGTCTCGCTCTTTGATGGTGAATGGGACAATTTATCGGGTTCGGGACGCATAAGCATAGATTCGACAATGACAACGGTATCGTATGTAGTCACGAAGAATATGCTGGAGAGCATTCAGTTTAGCGGTTTAGCCTTTACAGGAGTGGCATACGAGTTGACAGGAGTCAAGATAGTTAAGCATGAAGCACCTGAAAATATTGAAAATGCTGTATGGTATGGTTCGGTAAAGATGGCTGATGACTGGCAAACATTTGTCAACGTGTCGGAAAAGACATTTTTTGAAGCGAAGCCAGGAGATATCATGCGTATATACTTTTCGGAATATAAGGAAAACTCGCAATGCTCATCACATACAGGCAAATGGGAGAGTATAGCGGAGCATGACGTCATAACTAATGACCATTTGGACAGACTGCTGACTCCAGAACTTCTCGAATTGCTTAGAGTTGATGGATATAACATCAATGGTTCTGGGTTTACCGTGAACAGAGTGGAATTTATTGGTGAAAAATAACTATAATCATGAAGACCTTTTTCGCTATTTTACTATTTGTTGGCCTATGGTCGGGATGCAGCGTGGCTCAGCAGCCAGAAGTGGGATATGAGAGTGTCGGTGTAGAAGAATTTAAGGCTATAATAGCAAAAGATAATGTCGTAGTGTTAGATGTCCGCACAGAAGCAGAATATGCAGAAGGGCATGTGGATGGCGCCATTAACATTGATGTGTTGAAAGAAAACTTTAGATCGTTGGCCATAGAAGCATTGCCTAAGGACAAGGTGATCGCCCTTTATTGTCGAAGTGGACGACGAAGTAAAACAGCGGCAAAGATACTTGTTGATGAAGGATATCGAGTCGTCGAGTTGAGTGTAGGGTGGAATGGATTAAAATCATAAACTTTTTGGTGCAAAATGCAAATAGTTATTAAAAAAGTCTTAATTTTGCATTAAGAATGTACTAAATACATTTCCGATCTATCTAAAAACATTAACTACTATGAAAAAATTACTGTTTTCATTGTCGCTTGCAGCTTTGGTAGCATCATGTTGCACCGAGCCGAAGCAACTCGAAAATCCTGTATTGAACATCGAAGGTGGACAAGTACAGGGTGTATTTGCAGATGACCATCAGGACGTCTATGTCTATCGCGGGATCCCGTATGCAGCACCACCAATTGGTGAGCTTCGCTGGAAGGAACCACAGCCAGTTGTGGCATGGGAAGGCGTAAAAATTGCCGACAAATTTGGTCATCCGGGTTATCAGTCGGTACATTATCCAGGTGGATATACAACGGAATGGGGATATGGTGATGAAGCACCTCAGAGTGAAGACTGCCTTTATCTTAATGTTTATACCAAGGCTCCAGGCAAGGTGGACAAGAAACTGCCTGTGGCATTGTGGATACATGGTGGCGGTTATCGTGAAGGATGGGGTAGCGAGCCAGAGTTTGATGGTCAGGAATGGGCAAATAAAGACGTAGTCCTTGTTACTATAAACTACCGTCTTGGCATCTTTGGATTCCTTACACATCCTGCACTTGATGCAGAAAGTCCACATGGTGTTTCGGGTAATTATGGTATACTTGACCAGATTGAGGCTCTCAAGTGGATTCGTAAGAATATTGAACAGTTTGGTGGTGATCCTGACAACGTTACAATATTTGGCCAGAGTGCAGGAGCGGGAAGTGTGAAGACCGTATGTGAGTCGCCATTGGCAAGAGGATATTTCCATAAAGCAGTAATCATGAGTGGTGGTGGTATAACAATTCCTGATCCAAACAGAGTTGAGCCACAGATGCCACGTAATTCAATATTCCGTAATATGACAATGGCGGAATCAGAGGCAGAGTCGAAGGCCGTGCTTGACTGGGCTGGACTTACTGACCTTGAAAAAATGCGCCGTGCATCGACAGAGACACTTTATGCCCTTAATGACATCTATAATAGAGCTAATGGGAAGATGGGTGTTGTCACAATGCGTCCGATGGTAGACGGTTATGTGAGCCTCAAGTCATTTGACGATGCTACTCTTGACGGAACAATTGCAGATGTGCCATATATGATGGGATATACACTGAATGACCTTGGAAATATGGGTGGTGGAATAGCAGATTTCTGTCGAGTTAGGGCAGAAAAGGGTGCAAAAGCATGGGCATATCAATTTGCTCGTCCACTGCCAGATGATGGCTCGCACCCAGAAGTGACTGCACGTCTAAAGGGAGCGTTCCATTCGTCAGACCTCTGGTATGTGTTCAAGTCGCTTAAGCATTGCTGGCGTCCATGGACCAAGGGTGACTGGGATCTTTCTGAGAAGATGCTTACGGCATGGACTAACTTTGCAAAGTATAGCAATCCAAACGGAGAATCGGATGGAGCATGGAAAGAGTTCTCTGCAGATAATAAGGACTTCATGGTTTTCAAGCTTGACGACAAGGATGTTGAGGCTTCAGAGATGGGACAGCCTCTTGTTCCTGAAAATCCACAGTCGTTTCCATTCTAGAAAAGACAAGTAATGGGTTGTCTGGACATAGTCGCTACTACGTCCAGACACCCTTTTTATAAATAAACATGTATTGACGTCAAGTTGAAGCGCATCTATGACTTATTAAGCCTTGACGAAGAAGCTGCCGGCGAACAGGAAGTAATAGACGGAATAGTCGGCGGAGTATACTTCCGTGGAGCAAAATTGTGGATTCTTGTCATTGCGGTGTTTGTGGCATCGTTGGGATTGAATACCAATTCTGCGGCAGTTATAATCGGAGCCATGCTTATATCGCCACTTATGGGTCCTATAATAGGTATGGGGCTTGCCATTGGTATATATGACTTCGACCTGTTGAGGCGTAGTGCGCGTAACTATATAATAGCGACAATATTCAGTATTCTTACAGCCACATTTTATTTCCTTGTTACTCCTCTTGAAGGTGCCCAGAGTGAACTTCTGGCACGTACATCACCAACAATATATGATGTGCTGATAGCGTTATGCGGTGGTCTGGCTGGTATCATAGCATTAGGTAGCCGCAGTCAGAGGACTGGCAATGTAATACCTGGTGTCGCTATTGCCACAGCGCTCATGCCACCGTTGTGTACAGTGGGATTTGGAATAGCTACGGCAAATTGGGTTTATGCAGCAGGTGCATTGTATCTGTTCCTTATAAATACGATATTCATTGCATTCTCAACGCTTGTTGGAACAGTCTTCATTATGAAATTCAAGAAGAAGACCTTTATAGACCACAAGCAGGAAGTGAAAGTCAAGCGCTTTATCTATGCTATAACCATAATTACAATTATTCCTGCCGTGATACTTACTGTTGGCATGGTTCACAAAAACTATTTTGAACAGCATGTCAATCAGTTTATACGACATGAATTGCACTTCCCATTGACTCAAGTTGTGTCGCATCATACAGACTATGAAAACCGGACGTTGAGTGTGGTGATGATAGGTAATGAGATTGACTCGTCGGCCGTTAATACAGCCCGCCAGAGACTTCCACTTTACAAGTTAGACGACGTTGAATTGCAAGTGATACAGGGTACACAAAGCAGCGATCAGGCGGAAGCTATTCGCGAGATGCTTAACAATGACAATCTGGAATTACGTAGGGCGGAGACAATTATAGCCCAGTTACAGAATAACAAGTCGGACCTTGAGCGCAAACTTGCTCCGTATGTTGAGACAAGTGACATGGCTCCGAGACTATTGAAGGAATTAAAGATAATAATACCTCAGGTAGAAAGTGTTACACTTGCAAGAGGTGCAGAAGCCATAAACGATAGTGTTGTTGAGAAAGGTATTGTACTGGTGAGCTTAAGCGCGGCTATTTCGGAAAATGACAAACATCGTGTGTCGGAATGGCTTGTGGAACGAATGGGGGATAAGCAGTTGAAAATTATTGTGGAGTAAAAGGCGAGAAGTTTGATAGTGGCTCTTGATTAAGAAAAAACTGAAACGGAATAAATGAATATTGGAGATAAAATACCAGAAGTGCTTGGCATAGACCAGCATGGCAATTTAATAAAGAGTAGCGACTATCGTGGAAGAAAGATAGTGCTCTATACTTATCCTAAAGCTAATACACCAGGATGTACAGCTGAAGCGTGCTCGCTGCAGGCACATAAAGCGGAGCTTGAGGCGTTAGGATATGCTATTATAGGAGTCAGTAAGGACAAGCAGGAAACTCAAATGAAATTTGCATCTATGCAAGGACTTGAGTTTCCGTTGATAGCTGATACGTCAACAGAGTTACTTCAGACGCTTGGCAGTTGGGGTGAAAAAGTTGCGTGTGGACGAAAGACAATAGGAACAATACGTACTACATATCTTGTCAATGAAGAAGGTGTTGTAGAACGCATAATAGGTCCGAAGGAGATAAAAACGAAGATACATGCCGAGCAGATACTCGGTGTAATTAAATAAACAATTCTATATGCCTACTATGAAAAATATTCTATTTTCATTGGCCGTGTCATCGATAGTTAGTACATCGATAGTGGCACAGGAGAAAGCGGAGTCGTGTGACTATCCGTTTATGAACACAAAGCTCTCGAATGAAGAGCGAGTAGAAAATCTGATATCGCTTCTAACACCGGAAGAGAAGGTCGGACTTATGATGAATAAGTCGATATCGGTAGACAGGTTGGGAATACCATCGTATAACTGGTGGAGTGAGGCTTGTCATGGAGTACGCCAAGGTGGCTATACTGTGTATCCTCAGCCAATAGGTCTTGCTGCGGCATTCAGTGAAAAATTGATGTATGACGTGTTCTCGACAGTGTCGGATGAGGCACGTGCGAACTGGAATCGCACAGATCATAATGACAAATCGCTCTATAACGTTCCGATGGGTGTGACATACTATCCAGGAAACCCTGAGCTTACATTTTGGTGTCCGAATGTCAACATATTCCGTGATCCACGATGGGGAAGAGGTCAGGAGACCTGTGGAGAAGACCCGTATATGAATGCTGTGCTTGGAGTTCAGACTGTTTTAGGAATGCAGGGCAATGACTCGAAATATTTCAAGACACATGCATGTGCAAAACATTATGCTGTACATAGTGGACCAGAGCCTTTGAGACATACATACAACGCCTCGGTATCGATGCGTGACCTTTGGGAGACATACTTGCCTGCGTTCAAGGCACTTGTAAAGAAAGCAAATGTGCGTGAAGTGATGTGCGCATATAATAGATATGAAGGAAAGCCATGTTGTACGAGTGACAGGTTGTTGGTGGACATCCTTCGAAACAAGTGGAACTATGACGCTATAGTTTTGACAGACTGCGACGCCATAAATAACTTTTATAATAAGGGACAACATGAAACCCATAAAGATCCGCTTTCAGCATCTGTGGATGCGGTTCTGAATGGAACCGACCTTGAGTGTGGAAAAGTGTTCATGGTTTTGACAGAGGCATTGGAAAAGGGTCTTATACAAGAATCAACACTTGATGCGCACCTTCGTAAGACCTTGATGGGCCGTTTTGAATTGGGCATGTTTGATCCTGCGGAGCAGTTACCTTGGGCGAATCTCAAAGAAGATGTGATAAGCTGTGAAGCCTTCAATGACTTGGCAACTCAGGCAGCCCGTGAATCAATGGTTCTGCTTAAGAACAATGGTATACTTCCGCTCTCTAAATCTATCAAAACAATTGCAGTTGTCGGACCAAATGCTGACGATGTAGAACTTCTGAATGGTAACTATGGTGGAACGCCAACCAAGAATCATGAGCATTCACTTCTTGAAGGAATTAGGAATGCGGTTCCAGGAGCTAAGGTTATATATCACAAGGCATGTACACTTGATGACGAATACAACACGATAAATCATTTGGGTGACTTCAATGACGGTAAGGGTGTGTTTGTTGAGTTCTGGAACAACAAAGAACTTAGCGGTAATCCTGATGTTACAGGTTATTATAATGAGCTCAACTTCTCGACCTTCGGTGGATGGGGATTTGCCCAGGGCATCAGCACAGAGAGCATCTCGGTGCGTATAACTGGAAAGTATAAGGCGACATTCACTGGCGACATGAAGTATTCCCTCATGACAGACAATGGATATGTTTTGAAAGTCAATGGTAAGGTAGTAGAAGAAGCTCAGGCAGGTGGACGTCGTTTCGGTTTTGGACGTAAGACAGAGTACAAGTCATTCCCAGTGACAAAAGGGGAGACATACGATGTAGAGATAGAATATCGTCGAGGTAATGGAAACTTTGCAATGTTGCGTGGTGAAATCTGTGAGCGCCTATTGGTTGACTTTACTGACATTGCAAATGAAGTGAAGAGTGCAGACGCCATCATAGTTATAGGTGGTATATCAGCACGCATGGAAGGTGAAGGTGGTGACAAGGCAGATATAGAACTTCCAAAAGTTCAGCAGCGTCTGGTGCGTGCGATGCATGCGACAGGCAAACCTGTAGTGTTTGTAAACTGTTCAGGATCGGCAATAGCATTTGGTTCTGTCGAAGATCAGTATGATGCATTGATACAGGCTTGGTATGCTGGTCAGGGAGGTGCGAAAGCGTTAGCCGATGTTATCTTTGGTGATTTTAATCCATCAGGAAAGTTGCCTGTGACATTCTATGCATCGAACAATGATTTGCCAGATTTCCTTGATTACAGTATGGAAAATAGAACATATCGTTATTTTAAGGGAGTTCCTCTGTATGCTTTTGGCTATGGACTTTCGTATACGACATTCAAGTATGGCAAGGGCAAGATCTCTGCTAAGTCGATGAAAGCCGGTGACAAAGTGACAGTGACAATTCCAGTTACCAATACAGGTAAGCGAGATGGTGAGGAAATAGTTCAGGTGTATGTCAAGGCATTAGACTACGCAGATGCTCCAATCAAGTCATTGAAGGGCTTCAAGAAAGTAAAGATTGACGCAGGAAAGACTGTGAATGCAGAGATAACACTTGACAGCGAATCGTTTGAGTATTACAATCCACAGATTGATGAGTTGTCACCACGAGCTGGACGTTATCAGATAATGTATGGAAGCTCGTCGTTAGACAAGGATCTTCAGACACTTGACTTTGAGTTCAAGCTGTAATCTGAAAAAGTAAAGTATATAATCGAGGGAAAGGCAGAGTTGCATGTGTGCAACTCTGCTTTTTTATTATGCAGATGTTGTATTGATATGAAAAATTATTAACTTTAAGCCGAAAAGAAATCTACATAATAATGAAAAGGACTTTAGTTTTAATGCTCATGTTGACAATTACAACATCGATGTGGGCACAATACAAAAGAGTGAATGATATTGCATATTCGGAGTCTACAGATGAATATGCCAAAGAACGTTGCAAACTCGACGTGTATTATCCTGAAAACGCCAAAGATGCACCTGTTGTAGTGTGGTTCCATGGAGGTGGAATTGAAGGCGGCAGCAAGCATATAGACAAAGAATTGCAAGAGTGTGGAATGGTGGTTGTTGCCCCAAACTACAGACTATTGCCGAAGGCAAGTATTGATCAGTGTTTAGATGATGCGGCTGCGGCTGTGGCTTGGACGTTCAAGCATTGTCAAGAATATGGAGGAAGTCAGCGGAAAATATTTGTTGCAGGTCATTCTGCAGGTGGATATTTGCTTGATATCATAGGACTGGACAAGAAGTGGCTGGCAAAATATGGTGTAGACGCAGACTCGATAGCAGCACTTGTGCCATTTAGTGGTCAGTGCATAACTCATTACAACGTAAGGAAGTCGCAGGGTATTGGTCCGTTGCAGGCAACCATAGACCAATATGCTCCGCTTACATTTGTTCGTCCAGATGCTCCACCGATAATCATTATATCAGGTGACAGGGAATTGGAGTTGTTTGGCCGTTATGAAGAGCAAGCTTACTTCTGGCGAATGTTGAAACTTGTTGGACACAAAGATGTGACATTATATGAAATGCAAGGCTTCGACCATGGTGCAATGCCTCAACCTGCATATCATGTGTTGAAGGAACATATAAAACGTCTGACAAAATAATAACTAAAATTCTGAACTTGATGAAAGCGTTGTTCATTGGTGGTACGGGCACGATTAGTACAGCCATAACAAAACGTCTGGCCCAGATGCCGGAATGGGAAGTATATCTAGTAAATCGTGGTAGTCGAAATCAAGTGTTGCCATCCAATGTAACAACAATAGTTGCAGACATTAATAATGAAGCAGAAGTGGCATCAAAGATAGACGGAATGACATTTGATGTTGTCTGCGATTTTATAGGCTTTGTACCGGAGCAGTTAGAAAGGGACTATAGATTATTTAAGGGGAAAACCCGTCAGTTTATGTATATTAGTTCGGCGTCGGCATATCAGAAGCCGCTCGCTAATTATCTCATAACCGAATGTACGCCTTTGGACAATCGATATTGGGAATATTCGCGAAATAAGATAGCGTGTGAGGAATTGTTGACCAATCTATATCGCAAAGAAGGATTCCCTATTACGATTATACGTCCAAGTCATACGTATGATGAGCGAAATATTCCACTTGGAGTTCATGGACGAAATGGAAGTTATCAAGTAATAAAACGAATGATGGAGGGGAAGCCGGTGATTATACACGGTGATGGAACTACGCTTTGGACGGTTACCCATAATAGTGATTTTGCGAAGGCCTTTGTAGGATTGATGGGCAACGCGCATGCGATAGGCGAGACATTCCACATCACAAGTGACGAGTCGCTCACCTGGAATCAGATTTATCAGACATTGGCACAGATTCTAAATGTTCCCTTTAAGCCATATTATGTATCGTCACAGTTCTTGGCTGAAGTAAGTGATTATGATTATCTTGGTAGTTTGGTTGGAGATAAGGCTAATACAGTAGTGTTTGATAATAGTAAAGTGAAACGGGCAGTTCCGGACTTTGTTGCGACAACACGTTTTGATCAGGGAGCCAGGATGTGTATAGAATATATGCTTTCACATAAGGAAACTCAAAAGGAGGATCCGGAGTTTGATGCATGGTGTGATAAAGTTATTGATGTCCTTGACGAGGCGAAGAAAAAGATTAAGATTAAGATATGATAAAGCTTAACAATGGAATTGAAATACCTCAAATAGGTGTCGGAACATGGACACTAAAAGGAGAAGTCGCCACCGAAAATGTGCGAAAGGCACTTGAAGTTGGATTCCGTCATGTGGACACGGCGCAAGCGTATGATAATGAAGCGGAAGTTGGTCAAGGAATAGCGAGTAGCAATGTTAAGCGAAGTGAGGTGTTCTTGACAACAAAAGTGTCGACAAACATAATGCGTGGCGGAGAAGCTGCTGTGGCAAAATCTATAGATGAAAGTCTTGAAAAGCTTCAGACATCATATCTTGACCTATTGCTTATCCATTGGCCGGTAAAGGACCATGTCAAGGAAACGTGGCAAGTGATGGAGCAATATGTACGTGATGGAAAGTTGCGAAGCATTGGTGTAAGCAACTTTAATCGTCATCATCTGGAAGAACTAATGGCGTTTGCTGAAATACGTCCTGTAATAAACCAGATTGAAGTACATCCGTTTATGACGCAAGTAGAGAATATTGCCTATAATCGTTCGCTTGGGATAGAAATCGAAGCATGGGGACCGTTTGGTCAGGGAGACATTGACGTGGTTGGCGATCCAACTCTTCAGGAACTTGCTCGAAAGTACCAGAAAACGGCATCGCAAATAGTTTTGAGATGGATAGTTCAAAGAGGACTTGTCACGATACCAAGAGCTAAGCCGAACCATTTCAACGAGAATCTTGAAATTATGAACTTTGCGCTTGATATGGAAGATATGGAACTGATAAATGGGCTCAATCGTGACATGCGTTCTAATGTTTTGAATGATCCAGAGTCATTCCCTTGGTAAAAAATAGCAAGATGAAAGTATTGATAATAAATGGAAGCCCTAAGCGTGAGGGCAACACCGCCATAGCATTGAGGGAAGTAGAAAAAACACTCAATGAAGAAGGAGTGGAAACGGAAATGTTTCATGTTGGCAACAAGCCAATCCATGGTTGCATGGCTTGTAATAGATGTTGGTCAATTGGTGAGTGTGTGATAACGGATGACATGGTTAATGAAATAGCGGAAAAAATGAATGAGGCAGACGGTTTGCTTGTTGGTACGCCAGTCTATTTTTCATCGCCATCGGGTCAGTTGATAGCGTTGCTTGACAGATTGTTTTATTCGAATCTTCATGCGGACTGGGCAATGAAAGTTGGAGCTGGTGTTGCAGTTGCCAGACGAGGAGGAACAACAGCAACATTTGATGTGCTAAACAAATATTTTCTCAAGACCAATATGCCAGTAGTTCCCTCTCAATATTGGAATATAGCACATGGATGTGAGCCGGGTGATGTTGTACGAGATGAAGAGGGTATGCAAACCATGCGTCAATTGGCACGTAATATGGCGTTCATGATCAAGAGCATCAGACTTGGTCGTGAGAAGTATGGTGTGCCAGTAGAAGAAGAGCGGGTAGAAACACATTTTATTAGATAACAAACAATAAGAAATAATAAATGGAAATGAAAAAGTATTTTACAATGGCACTTGCCGCATTGTCGATGATGGCATGTAGTCAGCAGAAGAAAGCGGAAGAAGCAGTCTCACCAAAGATTCTTGTGCTTTATTATTCACAAAGTGGTTCGACAAAGGCTGTTGCCGAAGAGATTCAGAAGCAGTTGAATGCAGATATTGAAGCCATAGAGGCAGAGATACCATACGATGGCGATTATATGCAGACAATAGAGCGTTGTGGCAAGGAAATGCAGGCTCCGGAACCACCGGCAATAAAGCCTGTTAAGGCGAATATCGCTGACTATGATATTGTGTTCCTCGGCTATCCTGTGTGGTATGGCACATACGCACGTCCGATTGCAGGACTTGTGAACGCACAGAAATTTGAAGGGAAAAAGATCGTGACATTCTGTACATTTGGTAGTGGTGGATTGCAGGCTTCTACTCGTGATTTGAAGTCAGCTTTGCCACAGGCAGATGTTGTTGAAGGCTACGGCGTACGTACAGCTCGTATTGCGTCGGCTCCTGACGAACTCAACCGATTTCTCATAGAGCAAGGGTATAAGGAAGGTGAAATAGAAGCACTTCCAGCCTTCATGGAGCATAAGCCAGTTACAGACTCTGATATCGACGTGTTTAATAAGGCTTGTGGAGACTATCAGTTCCCACTTGGTACTCCAGTGGATGTGGCAATTCGTGAGACAACTACGAGTGTCGACTATGAATATACAGTAAGTAGCCAAAGTCAGACAGGTGAGGATGTCGCATTGAATACAACGATTTATGTGACAGTTCCGAAAAGTGAAGGTTCTAAACCAGAATTTACTCAGGTCGTCAGATAGTCAGGAACTTGTGTAATATATAATCACTAAATGAGGTACATGAATAACAATGTACCTCATTTTTATTATATTTGCGTTGAGTATAACAGATATAGATAATGATTCCGAAACTAGAAAATAGAAAGTGGAAAGTACTGGAGAGTACAAAGTTGTTGAGCAAGGGAACGTGGATGAACTTGAGGCAAGAAAAAGTGCAGTTACCATCGGGAAGTATAGTTCCTGAATGGTTTGTTCTGGAGTTTCCTGATTGGGTGAATGTCATAGCGATAACGAAGGACGGAAAATTTGTCATGGAGGACCAGTATCGTCATGCTTTGGGACAGACACATTATGAGCTTGTTGCCGGAGTTATAGATCCGGGCGAGACACCACTGGAAGCAGCAAAGCGTGAGTTGAGTGAAGAGACTGGTTTTGGAGGTGGAGAATGGGAATTGTTTATGACATTGTCTCCAAATCCGACCAATCATACAAACTTGAGTTATACATTTTTGGCAACGGGAGTCGAGCGTCTGTGTGAGCAGCATCAGGAAGCGACAGAAGATATACATGTAGATATCTTCACGCGTGAAGAGGTGTTGGAGTTGATAGAAACAGGTCAGATGATTCAGGCACTTCATGTTGCTCCATTGTGGAAATATTTTTGTCATAATAAATAAAAAAATGAATAGTACGATAAGAGATATAATCACACGTAGGAGTGTGAAAAAATACATAGACAAGCCTGTGCCTATGGAGATGGTTGAGGCTGTTGTTGAAGCAGGAAAGTATGCGCCTACGGGAATGAATATGCAGTCGCCTATTATTTTGGCAGTAACAAATAAGGAGATGCGTGACCGTTTGAGTGCGATCAATCTTGATATTATCACGGGCAGGAACATGAAGACATCGTCAGGGCATAGTGATCCGTTTTATGGAGCTCCTGTCGTGCTTGTTGTGCTGGCTCGGAAGGATGTCGGTACGCATGTATATGATGGCTCTTTGGTGATGGAAAACATGATGATAGCGGCTAATAGTCTTGGATTGGGCTCATGCTGGATACATCGTGCAAAGGAAACCTTTGAAACAGAAGAGGGCAAAGCAATACTGAAAGATTTGGGTATAGAAGGAGAGTATGAAGGTATTGGTAACTGCATATTAGGATATGCTTCAGCAGATGCTCTCAAGCCTCAGGTGGCAAGAAAAGATAACTATGTAGTCTGGGTGAAGTGATTAGAAGATGAAAATAGTTGGCAATATTTTGTGGCTGGTGTTTGGTGGTCTTCAGGCTGCGATAGGCTATTTTACAGGTAGTCTATCTTTGGCAATTACGATAGTGGGCATACCATTTGCTTTGCAGACATTTAAAATAGGTCTTCTATGTCTATGGCCATTTGGTTCCAGCGTAAGGAAAACGTCTAGTACACATGGTTGTATTCGTATTCCGATGAATATCTTGTGGTTTATTTTTGGTGGGCTATGGGCTTGTCTCACGCATGTGTTCTTTGGATTATTGTTGTGTGTGACAATCATTGGAATACCATTTGGAATGCAACATTTCAAAATGGCTGGGCTTTCCTTGACTCCTTTTGGCAGGGAAGTGGAGTTGGGGTTGTGATATTGAATTATTAAGGTTTTACAGGATACTGATATATTAAAGATGAAAGAGGTGCTTGATTTTCTTCGTGACTTGAAGAAGAATAATAATAGGGAGTGGTTTAATAGTAACAAGGCACGATATGTAGAGGTTCAGAAACGATGGAATGCATTTTGTCTTGAGTTGATAGCCGAGATAGGCAAATTTGATGAAGATATTGCTCGTCTGACAATTGCTGATTGTACATACCGCATCTATCGTGATACTCGTTTTAGCAATGACAAGTCTCCCTATAAAACACATTTTGGAGTGTTCCTTGCTCCTGGTGGGAAGAAGTCAATGCATGCAGGTTATTACTTTCATGTAAGTACGGGAGAGGCGAAAGGTTATCCGGAATCACATTTTCTTGCATCGGGAAACTATTGTTATGACACTCGTGTTATTAAGGTATTGCGTGAAGACATAAGTTTCGGTTGGGATGAGTTTAAGAGTGAAGTTCTAGATGTTGCAGACAAGCGTTTTGAAGTTGACATGGATGGTGCGTTGAAAAAAGTACCACGCGAATATCCTTCGGATGCACCATACTCAGATTGGATGAGGTTGAAGAACTATTGTCTGGTTTCAAATGTGGATGATGACTTTATACTTCAACCAGAATTGGCAAAGCGAGTAGCGGAGATATTCCGTACGACAAAACCGTTTAATGACTATATAAATAGAGCTGTCGATTACGTTAATGACGGCGAGTAGAGAGTTGTCTTGTCAAACTTTACGGTTGTGGTCCCAGATCTGCCATGAGTTGAATATGTTTTGCCAGAGCAGACAAGCTCCAGGGCCTATGGCTGATTGAGGAGTCAGGAATGACATTGCCATCCAGATTGCCAGGACGGTGTTTTTCTGTGCAAGTCCTTGTCCGGCAGCCATTCTGTCGTTGTATATTGAGCCGATAGTTTTTCCTAAGTAGAATTGAGCAAATACAAGGATTCCGACAGAAAGGCATATCCACAATACCATTGTGCCTGAGCTTGGTGAAGAGACGATGCTCTTGATGATTTGGGCTGTGTTGACAATAGTGCAGAGAGCCCATAGGTAGAAGCTATAGTCTTTGGATTTTTCGGCTACATAATCCTTGATTTTGGGGGCGATCTTCCACAAGATGAGTGTTATAACGAGTGGTGCCATTATTGTTGGGAATACTCTTGACAAGATGCGGAGGAAAAGATCAAAGAAAGAGAGTTCGAGTCCTGGTTCGACAAGTGGATAGACGACGGGGACGACGATAGCAGTAAAAGTTGAAGATATTATAGTGTACGTTGTTGCAGTCGCTGGATTACCACCTATTTTTTGTGTAACAACAGCGCCAACAGCAGCCATAGGTGCAATGAAGCAGGCCAGGAGTGCTTCGCCGAGAGGCAGCCATTCGCTGTCTTTGTTGGCCATGCACCATAAGAACCCTAAGATTACCTCGCAAAGCTGGATGAGGATAAGCCAAAGATGCCATCTGCGTGGACGCAATTCGCGTGGTTCAATCTTGCAATATGTAAAAAACAGCATGACACATATCAGTCCAGGCAGAAAATATGGGAATGTAGAGGCAATGATCCTCTTTGCATTGCTAAGTGCTTCGACTTGTGTAAAGAGGAAGTATCCAAGAACGCCCACCATCATTGAGATGGGGAGCGTCCAGTCTTTTATCAGTTGCTTTATAGACATCAGTTAAAAGAAAATCATTGTTATTGTATAGCCTACAATAGTTGAGACTATCACACTAATGAGTCCTGGCATCATGAATGAGTGGTTGAGCAGGTATTTTCCGATGACAGTTGTGCCCGAACGGTCGAAATTGACAGTAGCGATATCTGATGGATAGTTTGGAATGAAGAAATATCCATAGACAGATGGCAGCACGCCAAGAAGTACAGGTCCAGGGATGCCAAGTGTGTAGGCAAGTGGGAGCATAGCAACAACCACAGCGCCTTGTGAGTTGATGAGTACAGAGACTGCGAAAAATGCGAGTGCTATGGCCCATGGATATGCGGTGACGATATCGCCAAGTCCGGCCTTCATTTCGTCCATGTAGTTGCTGAAGTAAGTGTCGGCAAGCCATGCGATGCCATAGATTGCAACCACGGCGACCATTCCGGACTGCCATACGGCTCCCATGACAGCTTTTTTAGGCTGTGCTTTAGCAAGGATAATCATGAATGCAGCAGCTGCAATCATTACAATCTGGATGATGAGGTTCATTGCCAGGGGCTTTGTTATAGGGTTGCCATCAGCATCGAGTTTGCCAGTTGCGAAAGCAGGGCGGATGTCGTGTCCGATTATTTGGCAGATGGAAAACATTACGATGCAGGCGAGTGCTGCAAGGAAGATATAGACAGACATCCGAGCTTCCTTTGACACTTCTTTGTCGAGGAGTGTGGCGGTGTTGCCATACATATAATTATATAGTTCAGGGTCTTTGCAGCGAGCCTGAAACACAGGATCCTTGTCAAGGTCGAGTCCACGGCGGTAGCTTGCTGCTGCAGCAGCCATAAGGCCGCAGAGACAAGCAGGAATTGTTACAGCAATCACTTCGAGGTTGGAAACTTCATATCCGTTGGCGGAAGAGATGACAACAAATGAAGCTACTGCAGCAGCGATAGGCGAGCAAGTGATGCCGACTTGTGAGGCTATGCTGGCTACGCCACAAGGACGTTCTGGTCGTATGCCTTTTTTGAGTGCGATATCGCAGATGATAGGCATGAGAGTGTAGACCACATGACCAGTGCCGACCATGACAGTAAGGAAGAATGTGCACAGAGGAGCCAGGAACGTGATAGAGTCAGGGTGTTTACGCAATAGCTTTTCGGCTAATTGTATCATCCAGTCCATACCGCCTGCAGCTTGGAGCATACCAGCGCAAGTGACGGCAGCGATGATGATGTATATTACATCGGTAGGTGGATTGCCTGGCTTGAGTTGAAATCCGAAGACGAGGATGGCAAGTCCAATACCTGATATAGCTCCGAGAGCCAGCGATCCATATCGTGAACCAACATAGAGTGCGAGGAGCACAACTAAGAGTTCGAGAATCATTTCTAACATATTTCTTTGTTTTGTTATATTTAATATATGGTGACAAAAATAGTGTGATTTTTTGTTTCTGCAAAAAGATTAGCAATATTTTTATGATATGTTTTGTGCTTTTTGTTTGTAAATGTTGTTGTAAATTAAAATATTGTTGAGTTATGTTATATTTAGGCAATTATATAGGAGTTGACCCCTAATAATCAAAAGCAAAGACATAGCAACGTATTGTATACTATGTCTTCGTTGTATTATTGTGTTAATGATGTTATCCTTGATAGACTTCAACAGACCATCCTTCTGGAATGTAGCTTCCTCCACGTCTCATATCATTCCATTGTGCGTTAGGTGACTTATAGAATGTACCGTCACTTGAAACATTGTTTAACCAAAAGAATGTGTAAGAGAATAAGTCACTACCTTCATATAAGCAAGTGATTGATTGTAGTTTTTTACAGTCGCTAAACATACTACAGTAGCAATTATCAACGAGTGTAGTAGCAGACAATTTAGGTGCGGTTATAAGGCTCGTGCAACCATGGAACATATAATCGTAGCAAAACGAGGCGAGTGTAGTAGCAGGCAATTCAGGTGCGTTTACAAGGCTTGAACAATTAAGGAACATACTACCATAGCAATACGAGGCGAGTGTAGTAGCATACAATTTAGGTGCAGTTATAAGGCTCGTACAATTGGCGAACATGTCACGGCAACAACCTTCAGCAACTGTAGTAGCAGACAATTTAGGTGCAGACACAAGGTTTGAACAACCATTGAACATACCATTGTAACAACTTTTAGTAAGTGTAGTAGCAGGCAATTCAGGTGCGTTTACAAGGCTCGTACAATTATAGAACATACAATTGTAACAACTTTCAGTAAGTGTAGTAGCAGACAATTTAGGTGCAGACACAAGGTTTGAACAACCAATGAACATATTACCGTAGCAACAATCACAAGGTATAGTGTCTAAATCCTTTGTATAAGATAGCAAATACATGATGTCGCCCTTACAAGATACTTCATCGCCTCTCATTTTAAATGAAGCACATTTACTTAAAGACTTATTTATTCCATTTGGATTATCACCTCTTACATATAATGGACTATCAGCAGAAATGCTTTGTGTAGCATAAACATTGCTTCCGTCGTTCCAAGTCTCCCAAGTCTTACCATCTCTACTTATTTCAAAATTTGGGTAGCTTCCTTTGGAAGACAATCCAACAGTTGCATCGCCTTCAGTTGTGAATTTCAGTGCTTTTACAGTCAAAACTTCATCATTGTCTTCAGTCTCTTCGTTTTCATTCTTCAATCTTCCCTTCCATCTGACTTCACTTTTGTCTTCGTCATTGAAATGAGCAAGAAATGCGTCATATGACATGAGAACATTCTCTTCTGAAGAATATCCTTCACGTGTTCCAAAATGCTTGATGTATTTCATAGGTACAATAGGTCTTTTATTATATTTATCTGAATTTCTTGATTTATTTCTTTGGTGTGCAGAAATACTGCATAGACGAAATCTAAATTTGTACTATAATCTTAAAAGGTAGTACGCTATGATAGACTTCTCGAAATTCAAATCTCTGTTCTCCGTAATGAACTACTTTCACGATGAGCAGATGTGCAAACAGACACTTGCAGATGCTCGTTGGAATGGTGACGTTGTCTGCCCTTACTGTGGAAAGCACCACTGCTCTACAAGAAAGAACGGAAGATACAGATGCAACAAGTGCAAGAAGAACTTTTCAGTGTTGGTCGGTACTATCTTTGAGAATACCAAACTCCCACTATACAAGTGGTTCGTTGCTATGTACTTGATTTCTTCACACAAAAAAGGCGTGTCATCTTGTCAGTTGAGCAGAGACATAGAGGTCAGTCAAGCGACTGCTTGGTACATGTTGCAGAAGATAAGACTCTTGTATCCGCAGAATGATAGTGAACGCATGAGATGTGTTGTTGAATGTGATGAGGTCTATATAGGTGGCAAGGAGAAGTGGAAACATCAGTCAATGAGAACACCTCATACTCAAGGTAGGTCAACTGCAACAAAAGTACCAGTGTTCGGTATGCTTGAACGCTCAAGGTATATAGATGACAAAGGAGTTGAAAGGCAGATGACCTATGTTCATGCTATGGCAGTAGATAAAACAGACAAATCTACTCTTCAACCTATCATAGAGCAGTTCGTTGACAAGGGTTCATTGATTATGACTGATGAGCTTAGTGCATACAAGGGTCTTGACAAGTTAGGTTATAGACATTGGATAGTAAGACATAGCGAAGCAGAATATGTAAAGAAGACCAATGTGGATGAAATCAAGGAAGGTGACCCAATAGATATATTCACCAATTCAATAGAGGGTTTTTGGAGCCACTTTCGAAGAATGATAGTAGGTTGCTACCATAATGTAACTGATGAGCATTTGCAGTCGTATATTGACGAAGCAGTCTATAGATGGAACACAAGAAAGATGACTGAAGACGAAAGATTTGAGCATATGTTCAATCTTTCAATAGGATTGGTTATTACTTGGAATGATTTGAAGTCATGTGAATATGTTGCATAGAACGCTATATTTTATAAAGTGTTGGAATAAATAAAGAAAAATAGAAGAATATGGATTTATATAGTAGATTAAATGAAGCAATACGTAATGCGATACAAGAAGCATTAGAATGTAATGATGATATTAATCATAGAGTGACGAAATTAAAATCTGCATTAAGAACATCACAACAATATGCCATCAATGAAATTGGACATCGTTTGGCAACCCGTCCCATGGGAATTAACATGTGTGCAGATAATAAGATTGATAAAGGGAATGACGTGTACATTGCTAAAAATGGGAAGCAAACATCATTAGATGACATAAGAGAAAAATCTAGTAAGATTTCTTACGACATTTTAACTCAAGGAGTCAAAGACAACATAGGAGATAGTTTAGTGCTGAATTTTGGTAGACCCGAAGTTGATAGAACAACAAGTAGTGTGAGATTTGTATTTGATAAGATGCGTTTACTAACTGACAAGAGATTTGTAATGGAAGGATTTGTCACGACTTCAAGAAGCCCCAATCCTTTAGGTTCCAAAAAGCCTAAACGCATCCAAATAGACTATTTATGGAACGAACAACAATTTTATGAAGCGGTTTATTGTGCGAATGGTTCAGTACGACACTTAGCAAAATTGAAACTAAATCAAAATGGAGTTCGTGGTCAAGACAATATCACGACGGCTTGTAATCTAATAGGGTTCTTAACCCAATGCTTATATTGTATCGACGATTATCTTGATGATATTGCTAATAATAGACATATATAATCTGAAAATCATACAAAGATGAAGAGATGTATTATTAGTGTACATCTCTTCATTTATTATATAAGGGGTCAACTCCTATATAATTGCCTATATTTATTCATGCGGTATCCCTATGGTATCCTTATGGGAAAATCATGGAACTGGAAACGGGTGCTAATGTTAAAAATGTGCATGTGCGAAAAAATACTATAAATATAGTTGGTGCTTTGGAATTAATGTACTACATTTGTAGTATCAAAAAAGAATTAAACAAGAAAGAAATGGGAAAAGAGAAAAATACACAGTCACTTACAAAGGCAGAACTTCATCTTATGAACATCTTGTGGGACAAGGGACAGGCAACAGTTCAGCAGCTGCATGATGTACTTGATGAGCCCAAGCCGGCTTATACTACAACACTCACCGTGATGCAGGTTTTAGCAAAGAAGGGTATAGTGACCTTTGAGAAGTCGGGCAAGGCAAATGTCTACAAGCCACTACTCAGTCGAGACACATACATTGGGTCGTTTATGAATGAGACGTGTGAAAATGTTTTTGGTGGTTCGATGCGTTCGTTCTTTTCATTTTTTGCTAAAAGCGAGAAGATCAGCAAGGAAGAACTTGTTGAGATTTTGAAAGAGATGGCAAAAGAGTAGAGTATATAATTGTTTAACCCTAATACCATAGATATGACTATATTGTATGTAAAATTTCTGGTTTCTATGGCTTTGTTCATGGCGTTCTACTGGGTAGTACTGAGAAACAAAGCTGGTTATGGCTTTAGAAGAGCATATTTGTTGGCAGCGCCGATAGTGTGTGTCTTGATGAGTACACTTGCTTTTGGTGTGTATCCGGTTGAAGTAGAGCCTGAGGAAATGGCTTATGCGAGTGACTTGGTGGCTGCTCCTGTAGTGGGGAAACCTGCTGATGTTGTCGTGATGAGCGAACGAGTGCCGGTGAAGATGTCGAACGAAGTGGTGGAGCCTGTAGTGGAAGACTCGTGGAGTTGGTCTGACATTGACTGGTCGGCAGTTGTCGGTTACCTGGTTCCGGCGATATCGTTGATACTTCTGCTTGTTGCACTTTTTTATTTTGTGAAGCTCGTTGTTATTAAATCACGGATGAGGTCGGAGATGACAGAAGAGGGATATGAGATTATCCGTTCGTCGTCGGTAAAAACTCCGTTTTCGTTTGCCAAGACAATATTTTGTCCGTCGGACCTTGACGAGAACAGCGAAAGTCTGATAATGCGTCATGAGAAGGCGCATATAGCTCATCGTCATTATGTTGATGTGTGGGTGATAGAAGTGTTGACACGAGTGTTCTGGTTCAATCCGCTTATATGGCTTTGTCGCTCGGAATTGCGTGATGTGCATGAATTTGAGGCTGACCATGATGTGATAGCTAGTGGTGCCAGCATATTAAAGTATCAGACAACGCTTCTGGAGATGGTGTTGAACGAGAATTGTCCGGTAGTAAATGGATTTAGCCATTCGTTTATACGACGTCGATTTATAGAGATGAAGACATCGGCAGCTGGTACTTTGGGTCGTGTGGCAAAGATAGGTGTTTTTGTGTGGGCTGCGGCATTGTTCTGTATGTTTACGTTTGAGGAATGTGCTCCGAAAACATCAGACAAAGTGAAGCTTGACCTGGATGCACCCCAAAAATTTGTTTTAGAAGGAACCGTTGATGCAGGGATAACGGACTCGTGTTATCTTGTATATATATCAGATGAATACTTGCACATACCAGACACGACAGACATTTGTATACCAGTAGTGGACAAGAAATTTCACTTTGAGATGGATTTGCAGCGAGTGACAGCGGCACGAGTGCGATGCATATTTCCTGGTGGTGAAGTGTGTAGCGCCTTTATAGACTATTTCATGGTGCCTGGTGAAACACTATACTTGAACGTGCATAATGGATACTATGACTTCAGGGCAACAGACGGATTTAATTCGAAGATAGAGCGTGGAATGGAGGCTTTGAGAAAAATGACAAACTGGGAGTCGCCACATTTGCCTAAATTTGACTGCCCGATGTGGAGTAATCCATCGCAGGTGAGCAGAGATTACAGTCGTCTGCATGTCAAGGATGTCTATTTTGACAAGGATGAGACAGTTGTCAGACTGGTGTCGGACCAGCATACTGCGAATATGAATATTCCGAGCACATTTTTCCTTAAAGACAACAAAGGAAACGCATATAAATTCAAGCGAGCTGTAATGGGAAATGTTGAAGATAACAATGGCAAGGAGTGCCGTGCGTATGGTGTGTATCTGGCATACGAACCTATGCCGGCAGATGTTGAATCGTTCAACATAATGTGCCCGTCATCTGATAATAGTGAAATTGTCTGGATAGAGAATGTGAGGAAAGCGTCGAGCATGGATAACCTGAAGCCTAACTTTGAATTGACGATTACGACAGAGAGTGGCATTGATGATTCGGGTTATCTGATAAGGATGTTTAATGTTGATGGGTATTCGGCAACGCAGATAGCGGACTTGACAAATGACAGGAATCGTCAGTCGCATTTTGCGATGAACCTTGATGAGACGAAGACGATTGAAGTGGTTGCGACATATCCAGATGGTTCGATAAGTCAACGTGGCATGGTGTTCCCATTTGTGCCAGGAGAAAGGGCTGAACTGAAAGTCATGGGTGACAGATTTGAGTTGACGGGAACAGGATTCTACAAGGAGTGGGCGAAGGCGGATGAGGCAGTTGAAAATCTGACGAGATATGCGTCGGGTGAAGAACAGTCGGAAAAGCTGAAAGCATATTATAAGGATCATGCGGACAATCTTGGTGTCGTGGTTTATTTCATGATGCATAGAAACCTTGTTTCAATGGATGATGTTATTGAGAACATGCCAGAAGCAATCGGGGCAGATGAGTTTGTGAAGAAGGCAAAGGAACGTTATCAGGCAGAAAAGCAGTCGTTGGCTGCGTATGAAGCAGAGAGGGCGTTGAGACAGAAAGACACCCAGCCGGGCATGATGTTCAAGGATTTTGCTGTAAAGTATGAAGGCAAGACTCAGAGGTTGTCGGACTATGTCGGCAAGGGAAAATATGTGCTTGTTGACTTCTGGGCCAGCTGGTGTGGACCATGTCGCATGGAGACTCCTAATGTCATCAAGGTGTGGGAGAAATATGCTGGCAATAGATTTGAAGTGGTTGGCATAGCTACGTGGGATGAACCAGAAGATACCAAGAGAGCCATTGAGGAAGAGGGAATAAAATATCCTCAGATAATGAATGCTCAGTCGGTGGCAAGCGACTTATATGGTGTGATGGGAATACCGGAATTTATCCTTTTCGGTCCTGACGGCAAGATTGTAGAACGAGGAATGCGTGGTGAAGAGATTGAGCTGGCAGTAAAGAAAGCGCTTGGTGAATAAGATTAATAGTAATATAGAATAGAGGTTTTTTTAGTGTCAATCATTTGTAAAACGCATATAAGCACAATGTGAATGAAAGAGGTTCGCTACGAAAAGTGGCGAACCTCTTTTCGCTTTGGAGAAAAATGATTAATTTTGCAGAAAAAGTTAGTGGCATAAAGAAATAGGAGAAAAAGTCATGACAAAGCATGATATAAATGTTTTGGGCAAGGAAAATGCCTTTGATCTTATAAGCAAACAGTGGATGCTTGTTACAGCAGGTGAAGAAGGGAAATATAACACCATGACAGCATCGTGGGGCGGTATAGGATGGTTGTGGAACAAGCCAGTGGCATTCCTTTTTATACGTCCTGAACGCTATACACATGAATTTATTGAAGCCAATGACCGCTTGACTTTGTCGTTCTTTGCAGAGGAATATAGAAAAGCATTGCAGATATGCGGTAGCAAGTCGGGTCGTGACACAGACAAAGCCAAGGAGGCTGGTATAACCCCTGTCGCATTGGAGAGTGGTGCAGTAACATTTGGTGAAGCTCGCATGACACTCGACTGTCGCAAATTGTTCAAGGTCGACATGAAAGCAGCAAACTTTGTTGACAAGGAGGTGTTCACACGCTGGTATAACGAGAACCCTGGCGGTGGACTTCATTCGGTTTATGTCGTTGAGATAGAAAACGTATATACAAAATAAAAAAAAGACAACAGATGAAACTGGCGATTCCTACGCGTGACGGAGTGGTTGACAGCCATTTCGGACATTGTGCGTATTATACGATTGTTGAAATAGGTGACAAGAAAGAAGTCATGTCGACTTCGACACTTGAGAGTCCGGAGGGCTGTGGATGCAAGTCGAACATAGCATACCAGATGAAGGACATGGGCATAACACTAATGCTTGCAGGAAACATGGGGCAGGGTGCAGTAGACAAACTTGCATCATGTGGAATAGAAGTCATCAAGGGATGCCAGGGTGATGTGATGAAACTTGTAGAGGATTACCTGGCAGGCAAAGTTGTAGACAATCCACAAGTGTGCGACCACCACGATTGTGGTCATCATGGCGACGAGCCAAAATTCCGATTGGCATTGTAGACAATGATACGTCAATGTGTGATAATATTCGGTTGTCTGGCGATAGGTGAGCTGATAGTATGGCTTACAGGCATAGGCATACCAAGCAGCATAATCGGCATGTTGCTTCTGACCGTGCTGCTTCAGTTTAAGGTTGTTAAGCTTGAGTGGGTTAAGGGCGTGTCGGATTTTCTGATATCAAACCTTGGGTTGTTTTTTGTGCCGCCAGGAGTGGCTCTTATGCTTTATTATGACGTCATAGCGTCGGAGTGGTTGCCTATAACAGTTGCAACCATTGTGAGCACAGTTATTGTATTGGTTGTCACAGGATGGACACATCAAATATTCAAGAACGATGGAGATAGTAAGTAACAGCATAGTACTTTTTGCTTTGACATTTGGTGTCTTCTATGGGTCGCGACAGTTGCAGAAGAAGACAGGATGGGTAGTGCTGAACCCCGTGCTTGTGACCATAGTGGTACTGATAGCATTTCTGCAGTTGACAGGAGTGAGCTATGAGACATATTCGAAAGCAGGAGCGCAGATAGACTTCTGGCAGAAGCCTGCTATAGTGGCATTGGCGGTGCCTTTGTATCAGCATCTGAAGCAGATAAGAAAGCAGTTTCTGCCGATATTCCTTTCTCAGCTTGTAGGTTGTGTTTTGGGTGTTGTGAGTGTAGTGCTGATAGCGCAGATGATGGGTGCATCGCGAGAAGTGATAATATCATTGGCTCCGAAATCGGTGACAACACCAATAGCCATGGAAGTTTGTACCTCATTGGGTGGAATACCGGCCTTGACCGTAGCGATAGTTGTGATTGCCGGATTGTTGGGAGCCGTATTTGGTTTTAAAGTACTTGAGGTATGGCATGTCAAGAATCCGTTTTCGCAGGGTCTGAGCATGGGAACAGCATCTCATGCTCTTGGTACGACACGAGCAATGGAAAAGGGTGAGACATTCGGGGCGTATGCTTCGCTGGGATTGATACTTAACGGAGTGCTGACAGCCGTTTTTGCACCGATGATTCTCAGGCTGATGGGAATATAGTAGCTTGTGTTGTTACTATGTGTAGAATTATTGGTAATTTTTATACATAAATTCACTTTTGCCCTATAAAGTTATGATTTGATATCAATAAAGGTTAAATTTGCATAGTCATCAAAAAATCAAATCATAATGATAAAACCTATACTCTTTTCAGCATTATGTCTGTCGGTGGCTGGCAATGTATGTGCCCAGTTGTCGAGCAATCCTGATAAGTTTCTTGGTAACATAACGACGCGTGGTCAAGTCAATGGTACTGGCTATGAGTATTCGTCATTATGGAACCAGATAACTCCGGAAAACGAATCAAAATGGCAGTCGGTCGAATGGACACGTGATGTCTACACATGGGATGGTTGTGACAATGCCTACAACTATGCCAAGAAGAATAATTTCCCATTCAAATTTCATACATTAGTATGGGGTTCTCAGTATCCGAATTGGATGGACGGCTTGTCGAAAGAAGAGCAGTTTGAGGAAATTGTTGAATGGATGGATGCCGTCAAGGAACGTTATCCGGACCTTCAGATGATAGACGTCGTAAATGAGGCCATAGTAGGTCATGCTCCGGCTCCATATAAGGAAGCTCTTGGTGGTGACGGAAAGACAGGATATGACTGGATAATCAAAGCCTTTGAGATGGCGGCAGAACGTTGGCCGGATGCAATCCTTATATATAACGACTACAACACATTCCAGTGGCAGAAATCTGAATTTATTGATCTGGTCAAGACCATCCGAGATGCAGGTGCGCCAATCGACGCATACGGATGTCAGTCGCATGACCTTACAGATATAGACTTCAATACCTTTAAGGCATCTATGGAAGAGATACAGGATGCACTTCAGATGCCGATGTATAGTACAGAATATGACATAGGTACGGAAAGCGACACAAAGCAGGAGACGCAGTATAAGAACCAGATAAAGTACATGTGGGAGCAGGAATATGTTGCCGGTGTTACATTATGGGGATTCATATATGGTGCGACATGGACAACAGATGGTAATTCTGGCATCATAAAGGATGGCAAAGAACGTCCGGCGATGACATGGCTGAAAGAATATATGGCAACAGAAGAAGCCAAGACAGCCAAGAGTCCATTCCCAGGAATGAAGAAAGAAGCGTCGGTCTATGTCAAGCCACAGGCACTCAATCTGACAATAGGCGAAGAGTCTTCAGTTGCCGTCAATGCGCGACTTGCCAGCAAGACCATCGAAAAAATAGAGCTTTATATAAACGACGAACTTTCAGCAACCTTGAAAGAGGCTCCATATACTGCCAAGTTTACGCCAGAGAAGCTTGGTGAGACAAGTATAAAAGCTGTAGTCTATGCAACAGACGGATCGTCTTACACCCGTATGTCGGGAGTCAACGTCAATCCTCCAAGAAGACCATTCAAGGATGAGATGGCAGTTTTGCCAGGCATTATCGAAGCCGAAGACTTCGATGAGGGAGGTGATGGAGTAGCATTCCACGACTCGAACAAGATAAAGGAAGGTACAGGTGCCTCATATCGTGAAGATGGTGGAGTTGACATCGAGAAGGGCAATGGCGGTTATGTACTTGGCTATACTCTTTCGGGTGAATGGACAGAATATACAGTCGATGTAAAAGAGGCTGGATATTATGACTTTGAGGCGTATGTCTCTTCTAGCTCCGACAACTCGACATTTAGCATCGATCTTAGTGATGCAGATGGCCTGACAAGCATAGCAAAGGATATAGTAGTTCCAAACAAGGGATGGAATACATACAGCAATATCCATGGTCGATCGGCCATAAAGCTTGAAGAGGGTGTACAGCGTCTGCGCATCACAATCGGCAGTGGCAGCAGCTATGTCTGCAACATTGACAAGATAGCCATGACGCGTGTCGATCTGAATGAAGATATTAAGATAGACGTTGACATAGATGTAGAAACAGCAACAGTCGGAACCGCCTTCTTCATCAAAGCGAAAGCTTCGTGTGAGGCAGTTGACATCAAGTCGGTTACAATATACATCAATGGCGTTGCTCAAGAAGCATTGACAGCGGCTCCATTTGAGATGAAGTACACTCCATCGGTTGATGGTGTCCTAGACATTACGGCTGTGGCTACAGATGCGGATGGCAAAGTGTCTGTTGTAGCAGAGAAGAACGTCGTAGTCAACAAGAAGCGAGAGCCATTCAAGAGTGTCATAACGGTACCAGGAACTATAGAAGTAGAAAACTTCGACAAGGGAGGTGAAGGATTGACATTCCACGACTCGGACAGCAACGACGAAGGCAATGCAGGATTCCGCAACGACAATGAGGGCGTTGACATCGTGAAATGCACAGGTGGCTATGCGTTGGGTTATACAGCAACAGGTGAGTGGCTGGAATATACGATCAACGTAACAGTTGCAGCAGAATACAACTACGAGACCGTTGTAGCTTCTGGTGCTGACAACTCAGGCTTCAAGATATCGCTTGTCAAGGATGGCGAATTGACAGACCTGACAGACAAGATAACGGTTCCAAATGGTGGAACGTGGGATGTATATACGACACTCAAGGGCACTTTGAAGAAGAAACTTGAAGTAGGCCAGCAGACCATACGTGTCACCATTATGTCGCCATACGTCAACATCGACAACATAAAGCTTATCAGCAATGTCAACGATGGAATTGAAGAGATAGTATGTGATACGGAAGCCGTTTACGAAGCTTATACACTTACAGGAGTCTTGGTTGGTAAAGTCGAGGCATCAGGTTTGGCGGACCTTCAGCAGAAGATGCACAAGATGGTTGGCAAGCGTGGACTTTATGTCATCAAGAATGTGGTGAACGGCAATTCTATGAAGATGATGATCAAGTAGAACAATTTGGTCATAGAATATTAAGACAAAGGAGGGGCTTGGGGCTCCTCCTTTTTTTGTTGGGGCAAGCGGATTTATGTCTGGCTCATGTCTGGCTTATGTCTAGCTCATGTCTGGCTTGGTTGTTATATTTTTTGGCAATTATATAGCAGTTGACCCCTAATTATAGATTAGTAGGAAATCAATTACTATGTAATCAACTTTCAGTAGCGGTTTAATTGCAGTATTCTTCGTCTATTTCATTGGTTGGGTTGCAGTCGTTCCATGCGTTTATCATACGTTGCAAATTTGTAAGTCCAAATGCTTTCTTAGGTACTTCATATAACCAATCGTTTATACGTTTCTTCACGTTAGTAACACCATTCCACGTTTTCGGATGATTCCCTTTTGTCCTCCATATTATAAGTTGGTCTATATGTTTAAACTGTATCTCAAGTTCAATTTTTCCATTATCTATGTTTACATGAAAATGTGGTGTCTTTGTTCCTTGCTCGTCATTTTCACCATAAACCAATATTTTAGTATTGTTGGGTATATTGTCAGATGGTCTTGATATTGTCGCCATCTCGTCAATACGATGCATTTTTAAAAATTCTGCATTATCTATTACTTCATATAATACAGTTTTTATGCGAGATTCTATCTTTTTTGCTAAGTCCATAGTTATTATTGTTTTTATGTTATTTATCTGTTGTTTTAAAATCAACATCATATCAACTAACACCATCATATATGACACAACGTATTACCGTAGTTGTCCTTTGAAAAACGTCTATGCACACAATCTTAAATCATTCCAAGTAACAACAAGTCCGACCGACAAGTTGAACATATGCTCAAATCTTTCGTCTTCAGTCATCTTCCTTGTGTTCCAACGATAGACAGCTTCGTCAATATACGACTGCAAATGCTCTTCAGTTACATTGTGGTAGCATCCCACTATCATACGTCTAAAGTGGCTCCAAAAGCCCTCTATAGAGTTTGTGAATATGTCAATTGGGTCATTATCAGTCTTATTAACAAACTCTGCTTCACCATGCTTCACTACTCTATGAAAGTAACCTAGCTTATCAATACCCTTGTATGCACTTAGTTCATCGGTCATAATCAATGAACCCTTGTCAACGAACTGCTCGATTATAGGTTGTAAAGTAGCCTTATCAGTCTTCTCAACTATCATTGCATGAACGTATGTCATTGGTCTTTCAACACCATTATCATCTACGTATGTTGTTCTTTCAAGCATACCAAACACGGGTACTTTCGTTGCAGTTGACCTACCTTGAGTGTGTGGGGTACGCATAGACTTATGCTTCCACTTCTCCTTGCCACCTATATACACTTCATCACACTCTATAACACCACTCATTCGCTCACTATCATTTTGAGGATATAGTAATCTTATCTTCTGCAACATGTACCAAGCGGTAGCTTGACTGACCTCTATGTCTCTACTCAACTGACATGATGATACGCCTTTCTTGTGTGATGAAATCAGATACATAGCAACGAACCACTTGTATAATGGGAGTTTAGTGTTCTCAAAGATAGTGCCCACCAATACTGAAAAGTTCTTCTTGCACTTGATGCATCTATATCTGCCGTTCTTTCTCTTTGAGCAGTGGTGCTTTCCGCAGTAAGGGCAGATAACATCACCATTCCAACGTGCATCTGCAAGTGCATCCTTGCACATCTGCTCGTCACGGAAGAAGTTCATCACGGAGAACAGAGATTTGAATTTTGAGAAGTCTATCATAGCGTACTACCTTTTAAGATTATAGTACAAATTTAGATTTAGTCTATGCAGTATTTCTGCACACCAAAAAATAAATCAAGAAATTCAGATAAATATAATAAAAGACCTATTGTACCTATGAAATACATCAAGCATTTTGGAACACGTGAAGGATATTCTTCAGAAGAGAATGTTCTCATGTCATATGACGCATTTCTTGCTCATTTCAATGACGAAGACAAAAGTGAAGTCAGATGGAAGGGAAGATTGAAGAATGAAAACGAAGAGACTGAAGACAATGATGAAGTTTTGTCTGTAAAAGCACTGAAATTCACAACAGATGATGAAATTGAAATAGGATTAATATGTAATGATACATATCCTAATTTTGAGATAAGTCGTGATGGAAAGAATTGGAAAACATGGAATGATGGGAATAATAAATATGAAAAACAGACTATAAATCAAGGAGACGTTTTATATGTAAGAGGAAACAATCCTAGTGGAATCACTACGGTACATTACAGAAGTGCTAGTTTCTCTTCAAATTCAGCAAATGAAAATAGCAAGTTGTTTTGTGAAGGTAATATAATGCATTTATTGTCTTATACAGAAGATTTAGATGTGATACCTTGTGATAATTGTTTTAAAAGCATGTTTCGCGGTTGTACGCACCTTGTGAAAGCACCAAATCTTCCTGCTACTACGATAACGACAAATTGTTACACCTTGATGTTCGCGGATTGTGTAAATCTTGTAGATGTTCCTAAAGTATTACCTGCTACTACAATCTATGACCAATGTTATTATTCTATGTTCCAAAATTGTACAAGCCTTATTGAAGCGCCATACCTTCCTGCGACTATATTAGCATCACAATGTTACAGCCTTATGTTCCAAGGTTGTTCAAGCCTTGTTAAAGCCCCAAATCTTATTGCTACAACACTCGCAGAAGGATGCTACACTTCAATGTTCAGAAATTGCACAAGTCTTAGTGAAATCATATGTTTATACGAAAAAACTGACTTGTTCAAATATAGTTATACTACAAATTGGTTGTATGATGTATGTTCACAAGGTATATTCTACAAATCTCCTCATTTGAATTTGGTACTTGAGTCTTATCAATATAATGGTTCAAAGGTTCCAAGTGGTTGGATAATTCAAAACTACGAAGGATAAAACTTTTAAGAAATCGTATATGGGATGTGTGATAAGCGAAACACATCCCATTTTTCAAAAACATATTGGGGTCAACTGCTATATAATTGCCTATTTTTTAGGGAACTATAACTCAGTTGGCACAAACCTAATAGAAATCTATAAAAATGTATTGACAACTATTGTTTCAACTATTATTTCTTCGCCATTCAAGCGATGCAACTTCACCATTCGTTTTGCCTTCATCCGCCGCATTAGGCTTCTTTACCCATTCTTTTGATATTTTTTCAATATCATCAAAATCTGTATTCTTTTGGCGACCACGTCCACCTTTTGTTTTAATGGAATGAAAACTTCCATCCATATTCATTCTAATATCCCATTTGTCTTGTTTGTGCCGAATATGAAAATGTGGAAATTTTTTATAGCCACCTTCACCCTTGACATATATATAATATACATCTTCATTGAACCCACACTTTTTATCTTGACCTTTTTCGTCCAAGTTTATCTGTGACATTTCATTCAATGACATAATTTGGTTGTATGTCATCTCATTCAAAGCACTTTCAATACCTTTTGATATTGCATATAACAATTTATCGTTCATAAGTTTTTTTCTATTATTTATTTCATTCACGCAACCATCTTCATCTGCTTAACCATAGAATAGGTTACATTCCCAATAGCCTTTTCAAGCAAACCTTGAGCAACCGCACCGATAGCATAGTCCTTGTTGTTGAATCGGAATACGACCTCATCTACGTATCTGTGCAAGTATTTCTTGCTCATATAGTGATATGTACCTATCACACCACGTCTAAAGACACCCCAAAAGCCTTCAATGTGATTGGTCGTATATCCATCTTCATTACCGAAGAACTTCTCCGAATGGTTCACTTGCTGATGCTCACAGCAGTTTACGCATTTCTCGTACAATTTTATACATCTTTCCAGTATCAGTCACCACTGTTGTACCTTTCTTTATATGTTCATCAATGATAGGTAACAATGTTTCACCCTTGCAGTTCTTTACCACCTTTGCATACACTTGCCATACTCTGTCGTATTCAAAACCCATTTCATCCCTCTTGACAACATATCCTACCATACCAAATACAGGTGATAAAAAAGGCTCAGCATTGGCTGGGCCTTTGGTATCTTTTTCGTGAGGGGACGAAGATGATGGTTAAAATGGGAATCTGCCGATTCTGCCACCACCCTTGTGATTATAAGCAGCATAACAGATGCCTATAAAGTATAATACCCCGAGTATAAATAATATAATCATAGCAGTAAGTTTTTTATTTGTTATACGCAAGTGTATGGATAAGGTTACAGTAAAAAAGTTGATTGTTGGTGAAGGTAGGGCGAATTTATGAGGAACGGCGACGGGTTGCACTATGTGTTGCGGCTGGTCGCCGTTGGTGTTTTTGTGAGCTATCTGATTTTGTCGTTGAAGTGAGCAAAGAAATATTCTCTCTGCTTCATTACGACAGAAATGTCCTGGTATAAGAAATAACTATTCCAATCGAATGAAGGCTTATTGACAGAAAGAGACAACTGACTGTTGTGGGCAATATTTAGCAACCTTGTCTTGTAATATGTCACAAGACTGCCGTCGGCATCGGAATCTGCGGCGAAGAGGAACAGATATTGACATCCGGCACACTCAAGCAGATCTTCGACCTTCTTTATTATGAAAGTCCAGAATAACGTTTCGCCCATCTTCTGCATCATGCCTAAAGACTTCCAATAGCTTCTGGCGGCTTCATTTGTGATGAAGTACATAAGCTCTATCGAAGGATATACAACCGAAACACGACTGACGGTACTGCATGGCTCTACCTTTTTGTCCCTAAAAACACTTTTGCCTTTTTGGGAGTATTCAAATATCCTGTCTATGCCTATTTCTTGTGCGGCATGAATGATGATTTCCTTTTTCTTTTTGTCTTCATCAGGAGGAAGTGGATGCCCTGAATCGTGAGCGGCAGAGAGAGACCGCAGGGCATCGTGAGCTTTCATCGCCAAGACAAGTTTATTGTGGTCTATGACCTCATACAGTTCTCCGCATCGGAGCGAGAATAGTATCAGTGGCAGATTATCAGAATTAAGGACAACAAATGAAGCTATATGTCCATTCTTGTCGTCCTCTATGTTTTGCATGAAGCAATCTATGAGATGCCTATCTTCGATACCATCGGTAGTACGTCCTTTAACTGCTTGTAATATATCGGGGTTAACATCTCGAACTCTTACGATATTAAAACCATCAAGGATTTTCTTCTGTTCTGGAGTGATGCTCATTTTTGAGTCTCTAGTTGTGGCAACAATTCGTTGAAATAGAATCGGCGCAATTTGATTCGCTCCGCATCGCTTTTTATGTCGTCAGTTTTTATGAGCACGTCGCAATGAGCGTCCTGCTCGTACCCCTCGCGAGCTTTTTGCCATGAACTTTCGCCGTGTGTAAGCATACTCAATGTCCAAGAATCTTTTACAGCATAGTTGATAAAGACATAGTCGAATGTGCTTTGATATGGTGCAAGTTCTTCTGCTGTAGGCATGTCGTCGAGTGAAGATGTACGATATCTATTGCGCACCTCCACCATCACAGGTCCATACTTCCATGCCTCGAACATATCTTCAAACATGGGCGCACCCGTCCTAATGATAGCCTCGCGCTGAGAGAAATAGAGCAACTTGTGAAGCTTCATTTCGTCTATAGCGACACTTCCATTTTCTTCCATATACCTTGAATAGATGTATGAAGCTGCCTTTACTACGCTAATCATGATTTATCCTTTCTTTCTTGTGTCCCCCAAATGTTGAATGCTTCAAAGATACTAACATTCTGCGCGATAACCAAAGTTTTGGGCAAATATCTGTTGTGTTTTAGATTTTGTTTGTATATTTGTGTTGCGATAGGTGCAACCGGTTTTCGTGGGCGTGTCGCTCCAGGCCATCATAATTGATGGCTTTTTTTTATATATGAAAGGTAGGTTGAAATTGAAGTATGCAAGGTTAGATTGGCAATGCCTTATAAGCAACGTTTTTTGTAAATATCTATTGCATTTAAGGCTTTTAGTTGTATATTTGCGGTCGAAGATGTCGATGTGAGACCGCCACAATGGGCGTGACCCGTGGTTAGGCTTTCGACATCTTTTTTTGTTCTCACTTGTAGATTATCAGGACGTAGCGTCGACCTGAAGAAGTGTGACGAACACGGCAAGATCATCCGCTGACACGAAACAAAAAGGCTCAGCATTGCTGGGCCTTTGGTATCTTTTTCGTGAGGGGACGGAGATGATGGTTACTTACGATTCTTCCTGTTCTCTCTCCAATGGCGGAACATAGGCATATCGATATTAGGCATTTTGATTACCCAATAAAAGACGGCAAAAAATATTACAAGAAAAAGTATCATAGTATCATCCTTGATATTGTTATTAATATTTACGCAACATGGCAAATAATGTTACAGTATATACCTTCACTTTACCCTTACTTTACCTTCACTTAATCCTTGGGGTCACCATCTATCTACTGCCCGTAACAGTTGTAACAGTTTTTTTCGTTACTCCATAACAATAACAGCTATTCTATATTATTATATGCTAACTGTTTTATTATTAAATATATATATAGTGTGTTCGCGTTCGTTTTGAACTCCTCATCTTCATATTTTACTCCCTGATTTATTATACCCCGATAATACGTAACTGTTACGTTCTCCTTTTTTTGATTTAATTGTCGGGGAACTAGCATAGGCAAAATAGTGGTGGTATCGGAAAGAAAATAGAAATGTTAAAAAGGCACGAAACTACAATTCAAACGCGATTGGAGATGTTAATGAAATGTTAAGAAAAAGCGAAAATCGAGTTTGACAACTTTGACCATGACCATTGTTAAGGAGAGTTAAGAAAATGCCTTTTTTAATGGAGTCAGAAAGGTATGGTAAGGTTACGGTAAGGTACCGTTATCCCTCCGAGAAAAGTGTCTAAAGTCGAGGTTGCCAAAATTGTGAAAGATTATTAAATGTTATTAATAGGGGTCTGCTTGAATTAACAAATGGAATATGGGTTTTAACGTTAAGTTAGACGATGTAATTGGATAGAAATGCAGAAAAGTTGGAATGGTCACGGTCAAACGGTCAAAGTTGTTTTTTGGCTTGCATTTGTTGCATTTGTTGGATTTGTTTTATTTACAGAATGATTATCTTTGTGGTGCAAACCAAAATAATAAAACAGGATGAAAAAGATTTTGATTCTCCTATCTGCTGCTGTAATGTTAGTTGCGTGTGGCGAGCAGTCTGCAAAGACTAACTCATCAGAAAACCAGTCTGATGCAGTAACAGAAGTGATGATGTCTCGCCGAAGCATCCGCCAGTATAAGGAAACAGCAATAGGACGTGATACGCTCGATGCCATCATGGAGTGTGGTGTGAATGCTCCAAATGGTAGAGGCATGCAGGCATACGAAGTAAGAGTAGTTGATTCGCCAGCGTTGATAGATTCGATGACAGCGGCTGTTCTTGTAGACAATCCGGAATTGGGTAAGCGTCCGGGCTTCAAGAACATCTTTGTGAATGCTCCATGTGTAGTGTTTGTAGCATTTGACAGAAGTTATGACCTGTCGCAGGTAGATTGTGGTCTTCTGGGTGAGAACATAATGCTCTCGGCCTGGTCGAAAGGCATAGGTTCGTGCTGCCTGGGCAGTTCGGTCAGATGGATGAAAGATTCGCCGACAGCAGCACCATATCTTGAGCGCCTTGGTTTTTCTGAGGGTTATGAGCTCCTTTATTGCATAGCATTGGGCTATCCGGACGAGGCGCCTGCAGCCAAGCCACGCAATGGAGAAAAGGTGAAGTATGTTGAAAACTACTAATTAATTTATGAATTGCGATTTCAACAATACATACGACGACGACAACGACGTCGAAGTACTCTTCTCTGTCGGACGTCGGTTCTTGACCGGCAATGGCATAGAGCAGGATGTAGAGAAGGGAAGGGCGATGCTGATGGAGGCTGCATCGATGGGGCATCCTCTGGCAAAGCAATTTCTCGACCAGTATGATCATCCGGCTCCTGTAGTGGAAGAGCCCAAGGCAGAAGTGAAGAGAGAAGTGTGTCCTCATAATGCCTCTATTGATTGCCCATGTACAAAGGACTGTCCTCGTCATGGACGTTGCTGCCAATGTGTGGCTCATCATCGTTCGATGGGTAACCTTCCAAAATGTCTGCGTGACATGGAGTCTAAATAAAAGTTCTGAATAAAAAAAGTAATGATTATGAAACGATTAATATTATTCCTTTCTGCAGCTTTGTTCCTCTCGTCATGTTGTAACAAAGAGTGCAGCGAGACATCTCGTCAGACAGCATCTCTTGCTGCGGTCTCAGGCATCAAGTTTAGTGCGACAACTCCAAACGTCAAAGAAGGCAAGCGAGTGCTTGTGGTCAGTTCGAGTCCACGTCCGGGTGGCAATACCGATCTTCTGGCCGATGAATTCGTTCGTGGAGCCCGTGAAGCAGGTGGTCAGGTCGAGAAAGTATTCCTTGCCGACATACAGCTAGACTACTTGTCTGAGGAAGGTGCCAACAAGCCTCACGACGTGTCGAGAGACAGCGACACAGGCCGACTTGTCGAGCAATTTCTTGCAGCCGATGTTGTTTGTCTTGCGTCGCCTACCTACTATATGAACGTCAACGACCGCATGAAAGCATTTATTGATGCCACATATCTGGCATGGGGTGACGAGCGCATGGGCAACAAGGAGTATTATTATATAACAGCATGTGCCCAGAACAGCGACGAGACAGCCGAGTGGTGTCTCAATGGATTCCGTGGTTTTGTCATGTGCATGCCTAATCCAACAGAGCGAGGCTCAGTCAAGGCAATATCAATGGGTCGTCCGGGAGCAGTAAAGGGTACCGACTATATGGACCAGGCATACCAGCTGGGATTGTCAATCAACAAGTAAACCGTCATGTGGCGGAGTGTTTTTGTCAGAAAAAATAAAAGCAAGACATATATGAAAAAAACAATAAAGGCAGTCGCAGCATTGGCGGCGCTATGCTGTGGATGTTCACTACAGGACAAGACGGAAGTAGCTGAATATGAAACACCGACGATGGGTTGGAGTTCATATAATACCTTCGGCATTGATATCAACGAAGAGATAATTCTTGGACAGGCTAATGCGCTTGTTGAGAAAGGACTTGACAAGGCTGGTTATAGATATATCAACATCGATGATGGATATTTTGGTGGACGTGACAAGCAGACAGGTCGTCTGCTCATCCATCCAAAGCGATTCCCTAATGGCATGCGCTATGTGGTAGACCACATTCATGCTCTTGGACTGAAGGCTGGCATTTATAGCGATGCGGGAACCAACACCTGTGGCAACTATTGGGGCAAAGACAGCATAGCCGACTATGTCGGACTTTATGGTCATGACCAGCAGGACTGCGACATGTTCTTCAAGGAGATGGATTTCGACTTCATCAAAGTGGACTACTGTGGCGGTACGACATGGCAGAATTTTTATAGCTATGGTCTCGACGAGAAGGAACGCTTCACGCAGATAAGCGAGGCAATGAAAAACACAGGCGTCAAAGGTCTTCGCTTAAACGTCTGCCGATGGGACTATCCAGGAACGTGGGTTAGCGATGTGGCCACCTCTTGGCGTATGTCGGTCGACATCAACTGTTCGTGGCCATCTATCCGTGGCATTATAGATCAGAGCCTCTACCTTTCAGCCTATGCTTCACCAGGTCATTATAACGACATGGACATGCTTGAAGTCGGACGAACCCTGACACAGGAAGAAGACCGCACCCATTTCGGCATGTGGTGTATAATGTCGTCACCTCTTCTGATAGGTTGTGATATGCGCACCCTGAGTCAGGAGACTATAGACCTTATCACCAATCCAGAGTTGCTTGCCCTTAATCAGGACACACTCGGACTGCAGGCCTATGTTGCCAAGAATTATGGAAATGGTGCGTACGCCCTTGTCAAGGATGTCGAAACCCGTTATAGTATGACACGTGCCGTAGCGCTATATAACTCATCAGATGACGCACAGGAACTGTATTTGCCATATAAGGAAGTCGATCTTCAAGGACAAGTGAAAGTGCGTGACCTTTTTGAGCGCAAGGACGTAGAGATGCCAGCCGATGGACTCTCTGTTACTGTGCCAGCACATGGAACACGCATCTTCAAGTTGACAGCATCGCAGCGCAACGAGCGCAACGTCTACGAGGCCGAAACAGCATTCCTTACAAAATATCAGGAACTCAAGAATCCGCTGGCAGTAGGTTCTGCATTCTATGAGAAAGATGACAAATGCAGTGGAGGAGCCAAAGTGTCTAATCTTGGTTATGCTCCAGCCAACGATTTACGATGGCTCGACGTCGAAAGCTTCGAAGGTGGCTCATATACCGTTAAGATACGTATAGCACCAACCGATAAGGCGCTGCAGATAGATGAATGGGACAGCTTCCCTGGTGGCTATCAGTTCTTCCTCTCAGTCAATGGTGGCGAAGGCAATCGCATCCGCTTTAATGCCGACCAGACAGAAGCTACGATAACGATCAATCTCAAGAAGGGTAATAATGTCATCAGACTTTATGACGACCGCTATTTGATGCCTGGCATCGACTGCATGACGATCATGCACAACTGATACGGCAATTAGTCGACGACTGTAATGATGACTCTTTTGTAGGAGACAAGTTTGAAGTCGCCATTGTCATGCACCTCGCAGATGACGTGAAGAGTCTCACCTTCGTCGACGTTGTCTGGTATCTTTATAGTGCATTTCTGGCTGTCAGCAGCTTCTATTGTCACGTTGTCGTCGTCCATAGTTCCTGCTTCAGGCTGTATCCACCACTTGAACTCTAATTCGTCGCCCTCGGCATCGGAAGTATCTGATGCATCGAGGGTGATGTTCTTTCCACTCTTGGTCTTGATGTGAAGTGGGGCACGTCCGCTCTTGCCGTTGACGACAACCGATGGGTTGGTGTTGCCCTTGCCTTCGTGTGCCCAAGCCATACGTGCAGCGAAGTCGTTGAATTCGTCATCATAAAACCTCTTCTCGTAAGCGTCGCTTATGCTTTTGACAGGTTCATACCAGTTGGTCCATGCGTATGTCACGCTGTCGGGTGACATGCCAAAAGTGTGGTATCCTCCCCATCCCACCTGCTGAGGGTCTTCGGGGTCATTGAGTCCATTAGGCATCACGTAGAGGAAGCTTGGAGTGTCGCCTTCGACGCCCCAAAGGTATGCAGGGTAGTTTTTGCCAAGTTCTCCATGTCCCTGTATGTATGTCTCATATTTTGCCCAGTTCTGCTTGCCCAGTTCGTTTTGGTTGAGCCATGCAGATTCGTCCCATACAAACTTCAGGTCATCCTTGAACTCATCTCTCAGCCATAAGTGAGACGAATAGTCACGCTGCATGCGCATAGACCATTGCATGTCCTGGTCGGTAATAGTGTAGATGCGAAGTTTGCGCAAGAACTTCTTGAGTTCTTTGGGTGAGCGAGTCTGTTTCACCTTCCAGATGGCTTGTGCCAGAGTGTTAGCTCCTCCCCATGAAGTGATCCATATAGGGCGTGGGTCGTCTTCGTCGGCAAGCTTTATGATATAGTCGCTGCCTGGTGAGTCGTTGCCTTCGCCAATGACTCCAATGCCAGCTTTGCGGCTGCCCATCATACTTCGGCTACGAATGTATTGTGCACTAGGCCAATATCCGAGTTCTTGTTGGCCGTTCTCGACGTCAAGTGTCTTGAACCATGTCTGTCCGGACCTCTTCATCAGGTTTTTGACGTCGGCAGAATAGGCATCTATTACCTTGTCAAGATATTTGCTCCATTCCTCAGGATACGGGTCACAGTTCCATCCGATTGTTGTGCAGATGGCTTCGATTTCAAATCGGTCGGCATAGGCCATGAGTCGTACCATAGACTCGTTGTCATCGGGTTCTACTTCCGACGGACCGATGTCAGTCAAGACGACAAGTCGTGGCTTCAGATATGACCATCTGTCGTCGGTGTATTCATTTGAGCACCCTAATAAAAAGGCGCAGAAGATAGGATAGATAAATTTTTTCATTTAGATTTTGGTGTTTGCTACTTTATTTTACATTAAGGATTATATTTTCTCTTCATTCTTGAACGTTATGACTACGTAGAGCAGATTGGCTGCTGCGACCAATGCCATAATATAGAATAGGGCGGTGAATCCCCAGTTGTCGGCAATGCTTCCGCTTATGAGTGCCATGAGCAATCCGCTGAGGTGTGTAATGACCGTCTGTATGGTGAAGTCAGTTCCCTCTCGTCCCGGACGGACACATTCCATGGCAGTAGTGTAGACCACCACCGTGCATAGTCCATAGCTCATCCATAGCATAATCAGGCCAATGATTATCATCGCGTATGTCGGTTCGACAATAGTGAAAGTCAGGAAGTAGAGCATAGTGGCCAAAGTTATGCCGGCAAAAATACGTCGGGCCTTGAAGCATCCTATGAACACAATTGTATGACCGCTTGCTATCGATGCGACACAGGCGCCAGCCGAACCTATTACGCCACTCATCATTCCAATCTCTTTCATCGTATAGCCCAAGTCGACAAGATATGGTCTGATGACAGAAAGCACGCCTATGATAGAGGCATAGTAAAGCATGAGGAAAGCAATCTGCTTCCATATAGTCTTCCGTGTGAAAAACCAGATAAAATCGCTCTTCCTCACCTCCTTGTCGTTCTCCTTTGACTCTATCTTCAGATTCTTGTTTTTATAGAGCGGAAGCATGGCAAAGAATACGAAAAGAGCCATGAATGGCAGCACGTAGTGCCATCCAAAACGTTGGAGCAACGCCAGCAGTACGCCACTTCCGATGAGTGTAGCGCAGAAACTGCCAAGCGACTGCATGCTGTTGACCAGTCCTTTCTCCTCTTTACTGAAAGACAGCACGGCCAAGGCATCTGTCGCAATGTCCTGAGTTGCTGATGCCACAAACGACAGGAAAATCAGGCCTATGATGAGGTTGAAGCTGTTGGCCAGGTCAAGATGTCCGACAAGAAGGATTATTGCCGCATATATGCCTTCGCTTATGAAGATGCACTTGCGAAATCCCTTCATCGTCTCGCATTTCTTGTCTATCATTGGCGACCAAAGGAATTTCAGTATCCAAGGCAGCTTGACGAACTGCAGAAGTGCAATGGCTGAGAACGAGTATGACGCCTGTCGCATAGTGACCTGTAGTGCCGTAGTGAAGAACGTCATCGGCAACGATTGCGCTATGTAGAGACAAAAGAAAGTGAACATGTCAAACTTTCGTTTGCCTGCCTGTTGCTTTAATATTTCGTGTGTCTTTCCCAATTTTTCTACATTTCTGCGGCTACATCAAAAGCCTGCTTAATTCTGTCACCAATGCCTATTCCGTCTCGCAGGTTTCCTGCAATTCTTATCGTAGGGTATTGGCTCTCGATTTTCTTTATTGCAGCCAGTCGCTGGTCGGTGTTTGGCATATATTGTGGTATTGCCCGTTCGTGACGGAAAATGCGTATGGCGTCGGCCTTCTTGCCATCGTCGTGTTTCAGCATCTCGACGAGAGTCTTGTTTACGAGTGCAGTCAGTTCATCGTCGCTCTTCTCCAAAAATTCGGGGTGACGAGTGCCTCCAATGAAATAGGCCATTGCAGCGCCTTCTTCTGGAGATCGGCCTTCGAAGCATGCCGAAGGGAACAGTATGCCAAGTACGTCTTTTTTCTCTTTTGATGGTATGAGTCCGCCAAATGCCTTCCACTGGTTACCCTCACAATCCTTGATTCCAACGCCAATCTGTATCACTGGTGCATAGTACAGGTTGCTGAGGTCGTCCATCGTCTCCTTGTCAACAAAAGGCAGTATCTGAGGCAGGGCGTATGCTCCGCATGTTGTCACTACTTTATCAGCCATTATAGCGTGCTGCTGTCCCTCTTTAGTGTATGTGATGAACCATCTGTCGCCTTCGGGATTGATATTGATGCCAGTTGCCGATGTGGTTATATTATCTTTGCCAATAGCATCGGCCATTGCGTTGATGAGGTTGCTGAAGCCGCCTTTAGCCGAAAATACTTTCTTGGTAGCCTTCTTGTCACGTTCGCTCTTGGGTTGCTTGGCTTTGGCGATCGAACCTTTGATGAAGCTACCGTAGTTCTGTTCAAGCAGATAGAGCTTTGGCATAGCACATCGTGCAGGCAGCTTGTAAGGGTCGCCGGCGTAGACTCCCGACAGGAATGGGTCGACAGCATAGTCAACAAAAGACTTACCCAGACGACGGGCAGCGAGCTCTCCTACCGACTCGTTGGGATCAGTACCTTTGGCTCGCCAAGGCTCGCCAAGAATTCGTAGTTTGTCGCTGAATTTGAAGAGTGGGGTAGTGATGGCACTTCCCAATCCAGATGGCAGAGCATGGAAGTTATCGCCTTTCCATATCAGTCGTCTCTTGCTCGACTCGAGTGCAGTCTCCAGTTGGCATGCTCCGTCGAGGTGTTCAAAGAGTTCGACAACCTCTGGGTATTTTACAACGCCAGTATTCGGTCCGCTCTCGAAAGTGAAACCATCAATATGATGAGTGTTTATCTGGCCACCTATGCGGTCTTGCACTTCGAGTACCTCTACGTCGCGTCCTTTGCGTCTCAGTTCGTAGGCGCAAGTCAGGCCTGTAACTCCGGCTCCAATAACTACTATATCTCGTTTTGTCATCATGATCAAATAGGTTTTGAGAATTGCTTCGTCGTGTTCTGCATCAGTGGGTCAAGTGCTGCCGCAACATTGCGAACAAAAGGATGTCCTTCTTCAGTCATCTTCAGTCCTTCGTCACTCAAGACAAACAAACCGTCGTCAGCCATCTCAGCCAACTGTCTTTCATCATAGTGCAGAGCCGACTTGAGGTTGTCGACAGAAATGCCGAGCGATGAGGCGATGTCGTTCCAGTTTATGCGGTAGTTGCACATCAGCAGTTCGATGACCTCCTTGGCAATGCGTTCCTGCAATGTGAGGCAGTAGCCCTTCTTGGTGCTAATCTCGCCCTTCAGGGTTGTGTTGATATATTCTTCTATATCCTTAGTGTTTTGCGCATACGACATGTCGAGCTGGCTTATACCTGTCGCACCGAAGGCGTATACTTGTCCAGTTGTGCGTCGTGTGCAGTAACCCTGGAAATTGCGGTATAGCTGTCCGTTCTGCAGGGCAACATAGAGTTCGTCATTAGGAAGTACGAAATGGTCCAAGCCAATGCTCTTATATCCAGCCTCGTGAAGCAATTGTGCGGCGTTGTCATACATCTTCTGCTTCTCGTCGGCCGCTGGCAATCCGTGTTTTTCAAGCACCAGCTGACGCTTGAACACCCATGGTACATGTCCGTAGCTGAATGTCACAAGGCGGTCGGGATGCAGTTCTATAGCCTGATTTATATTGTCGGCAAAACTTTCTGGTGTCTGATATGGCAGTCCGAAAAGAAAATCCATGTTGACCGTTGCACCTGCTGCACGCAGTATGTCCATCACATCTTTTAGTGGCATAGCCGATGCTGTTCGTCCTACAGCCTTGAGTACGTTTTCGTGGAGGTCCTGCACACCGATGCTGAAGCGGTTGAAACGACTCTCTGTCAAAGCTCTCCAATCATCGGCCGATAGGTATCCTGGGTGGCATTCTATTGCTATCTCGGGGCGCTCTATCGTAGGGAAGAGAGACAGCATGTGTTCGTTGAGTTCGCGTAGCACCTCAACAGGCATGGCAGTAGGACTTCCGCCACCATAGTGTATCTGGCTTATCTTTCGGTCCTTGCTCAGGTGCGATGCTATTGTGTCAATCTCCTTGTGGAGTGCCTTGATGTATCGTTCTGTAGTGTCGCCCTTGGGCATTATGTATGAGTTGCATCCGCAATAGTGGCACAGACGGCGGCAGAATGGCATGTGAAGGTAGAATGATATGGTCTGGCAACCTTCGGTGTTCGACCTGTCTACGGCTTCCAGATAGCTTTTGCTGTCCATCTCGCCAAAGTAGTTTGCTGGCGGATAACTGGTATATCGTGGTACTGAAACGTTATATTTCTCTATCAGGTTCATCATTTCCTCTTATTCTTTGCAAATTTACAAATCCTTCGACATTTCGCCAACTATCAATGGCTAAGTTTTCCGTTTTGTACTATATCTTTATGTTCAAAGTCGCTCCGAAAGTAGCCGGCTGCCCTTTCTGTGCGAATGGTGCCGACGACATGAAATAATAGCTTAGATATTTGGTGTTGGTCATGTTTTTCGCCCACAGTTCGAGAGTGGCAATACTTTTTTCTATGGCTATCTTTGCTCCTGCCTGCAAGTAGAATGGCTGTTCTACCTTGTTGTCCTCAAGCCAGTATAGTTTGCCTACACCATTCATATTCATGCTGACGGTTACCAAGTCAAGTTCCTTGCGGGGCACCATCGAATAGCTTGCCAGCATGGTTATAGTGTTCCGAGGCACCATCGGTATCATATTGTCAGAGTAGTCTTGCGTGTCGCTCTTTTTATATTCAATGAACCGTGCGAAAGTGTATCCATAGTTGCCTTGCAGCAGCAGTCCCACTATTGGCTTGGCCGTGATTGATGCTTCTATACCTTTGCTGTCAGAGTGTCCAGCATTGTATATCACATTGCCTATTCCTGGCAGAGTCCTGCTTATGTGCTGTTTTTTCCAGTCGATGTAGAATAGTGTCAGTTCTCCACCAATCTTCTTGTTTTCGCTCGCCATCTTGATGCCTGCCTCATAGTTCCAGTTGTATTCATCGTCGTATGTCCGCTCTTCCTCTTTCTCAAATACGGTATTGAATCCGCCAGCCTTGCATCCTCTCGTTATGTTGGCAAAGGCCACGTTGCGCCCGTTCCATTTATATTTGAGTCCGAATTTCGGCATCAGGTCTGTAGTCGCCAGTTCCGAGTCAAAGTCCGATTTGATAGTCTTTGTGTCGCCTTCTTTCTTGTAGCTGCAATAGTCGTCCTCGCTCTTCTCATAGTCGAAGCGCAATCCTGCCGTGGCCGAAAGTCCTCCAACTATGTTATATGACAGCTGGGCGTATGCAGCAAAGCCTGTCGTTGGCATGACGTAGTCGTTAACCGAGTGGTATGCCTGTTTGATATATTCGGTGTCTGACAGATAGTCGCGCTTCTGGTGGAAGAAGAACAATCCGCCTACCCATTGCATTCTGCTGTTGTTGTCGGTCTTAATGGTCAGTTCCTCGCTTATGGCTCTCTGCCCGATATCGAGAGTGATGAAGTATTTGTCTTCAGCCGAATAGTCCTGGTCCATGCTGACGTGCTCATCAACAAATTGCATGGTAGTCTGGCTGTTGATGCTTAGGCCGTTGCCGCTATAGTTTATGTTGAATCCGTTGGTCGACATATTGCGGCTGAATCCACATTCGCGGTTGTAGCTTATTGTGCCGCACTCTTTTCGTTCTGTATCGTATGGTGCGTATGGGTATCCTCCTTGGTTTACATAGTCGTAGTTCGATGTCAGCCTCATATTTATCTTGCGTGACAGGCGCCAGTATAGTCCTAGTTTTCCGCCTGCTTCGTTGCTCTTGTCAGCCTTTTTGCCTAGATATTCGTTGGTATAAAAACCTCCCTTATGCTTGAAATACCCTCCTGCGCTCAGGCCAAATTTGTTGTTTATGCGTGTATAGTTAGATAATTGTGCGTTGATATTGCTATAGTTGCCATAGCCCACGCGAATCTTGGTTCCTTGATGCTCGAATGGCGAATATGTATATATGTTTATCACGCCGCCAAGTGTATTGCGTCCGTAGAGAGTTCCCTGTGGACCACGAAAGACCTCTATGGCTTTCACGTCGAGCATGTCGCTGTCAAACGACGATACTTCAAAGTGTGGCATTCCGTCAACATAGAACCCAACAGCCGTGCTTTTTACTTTCGACATTATGCCTCGTATGGCTATAGGCGTTGTCTGTTTCGAACCGTATTCTGGAATATAGAAATTGGGCAGGACTCCAGAAAGTTCAGACACTTCTGTGAGTTGCTGTGTGCGTAGTATGGCAGGTCCGATAAGCGAAACACTTGCTGGAGTGAGGTCGTGCTTGTTAGTCTTTACGCTAGCCACAGTAACCTCGTCGATATGCCCCTCTATGAATATACTGTCAGAAACCACAGGTGCCGACAACCCGGCAATGTGCAGCAGCATCAAGGCTGCGGTCATCTCTGTTCTGTATAATCTGCGGTTTCTGAAAAGCATCGTGTTGTTATCTATTGTGATGCAAAGTTACAAATAAATGGCTATTCTGCCAATCCTCATTTGTTAGGATTTTTGCTTATGCGAGCATAAAAAAATCTGCCCACCACAATGTGGCAGGCAGACATGAAGTCAATATTTCTATTGATTAGTACTTGTCGATAGATGTTATTACTTCGTCAGAACGGAGGAACTCGCGACGGCTGAAGAAGAATGCGCTTTCACGCTCTGCGCTTGCATCAGAGTCGGAACCGTGAACGGCATTGTGTGACTTGCTTGTTGCAAAGAGTTTGCGGATAGTTCCCTCTTCTGCCTTTTCTGGGTCTGTCGAACCAATCAGCTTGCGGAAGTCCTCTACAGCATTGTCCTTGAGAAGTACCATGGCAATGATAGGACCAGATGACATGAAGTCAATGAGTTCGCCAAAGAATGACCTCTCCTTATGCTCTACATAAAATTCTGCTGCATCTTCGCGAGAGAGGCGAATAGTCTTGATTGCTGCAATTGTAAATCCGGCTTCTTCTATCTTTGAGAGGATGTGGCCGATGTGCTTATTGTGAACAGCACCTGGCTTGATCATTGAAAAGGTCTTATTTCCCATGCTTTTTTTATTTATCTTGTTTGACTTAATTTTTCCAAAACTACATCGGTAGTTTTAAAATATGTTGCTAATTTATAATTATTTTATAATATATCAAAGTTTCGGGCGTTTTTTCATTATTTTTGTCCCTAAATTGCATCTGCAACTGGCTCGCGATGCTTCAAATGATATTCTATGGTACTATCTCTCGACGCAATAGACAACTTCTCGACTCTTGTCAACGAACATCAGGTTTTTGTGCTTACATGCCACACTAATGCTGACGGCGACGCACTTGGCTCAACTCTTGCGCTTCGCAAGGCTCTTGTAAATATGGGCAAGAAGGCAACGGTGGTCACTCCCGACCTGCCTCCTACATATTTCTCTTGGATGCCTGGCTTCAAGACTATCCGCACCTACGAGAAGGAAACTGAACTGTGCAATTCTATCGTCGATGAGGCCGAGGTTATTGTAGTTCTCGACTATAGTGATATCCGCCGAGTCAAGACACTGGGCGATAAGCTCGCCTCTGTCACGGGTAAGAAGAGTATCATGATAGACCATCATCTCGACCCTATATTCAAGGCAGATGTCTCGTTCTCCTTCCCAGAGGCTTGCGCCACATGTGACCTTCTTTTTACGATACTTCGTAAATCTTCACTTGCTCCGTTTGTCGATGTCGATGTCGCTACTTGTATATATACAGGTATTCTGACTGATACCGGTGGCTTGTCATACAATTCCAGCGACCCTGAGATATATCTTACCGTAGCTGAACTGCTTCGCATGGGCATCGATAAGCCTACTATCCACGACAATGTCTTCAACAACAAGACAGTCCGTCGTCTAAAGCTCTTAGGCTATACTCTCAATCGCAAGCTTCATCGCATAGAGAAGTATCCACTTTCCATAATGACACTCGACGCTAAGGAGCTCGAACAATATGGCTATCATACAGGCGATACAGAGGGATTCGTTAACTATCCGCTTCAGGTTAAGGATATCATCGCTACGGCGTTCATTATGGAACGTCCCGATGGCGTCAAGATATCTCTCCGTTCCAAGGGTAATTTCCCAGTCAACGAATTCGCCGCACGCTATTACTCAGGTGGAGGACATCTCAATGCTGCCGGAGGTAATTTCAGTGGCACTTTCGAGGAGGCAGTCAATACCTATAATGATAATATAGTCGAGTTCTATGCCAAGTGGCTCAAGCAGCAGTCAAAATGATCACCCGTCTCTTACGCATATTATTCTCTCTGGCTGCTATTATAGCTCTTGCTTCGTGTACGAGCGAACCGCCTCGACGTCCTATGCCTTCACGTGACAGGCTAATTGACTATAACCGCCAATTGGTGTCTCGCGATTCTGCTTTTATAGTCCACTATTGCGCCTCACAACAGCTCGACTCTGTCCCTACACGCGAGGGACTATGGATTACCGAGACAAAAGTAGGCGAGGGTAGTGCAATCTCGCAGGGCTCGGTCGTCACATTGGCCTACCGTATATCCGACATTACGGGCAAGCTCTACTATTCTTCCGACAATGATGGCGTCAAGCGGTTTTCGGTTGGTGCTGGCAACGATATTATGGCTCTCGACCTTGCTCTCCCGATGTTCCATAAGGGTTCGGTCGCCACTCTTATCGTGATGCCCGACCTAGCTTACGGCTTGCATGGCGATGATGACCGCATCGGTATGCGTCGCATTTTGCGTTATGATATTGAGGTCCTTGATGTTCAATAGCTATGGTTAGACGTCTCGGCATACTGCTTGTTATAGTTTCGGCTCTTTGTTCGTGTTCCGACGAGGGGCCTTCCTATCCGTCATATTCTGGCATTGCATCTGTTGAGGTTAACGACACTCTGTGGATTCTCCATTTCTATTCCTATTCTTTCTGTATCCCTCTTTCTCAGTTGCCCGAGGGTATTGACAACTCTTCACGCGTCTCCTTTAAGGTGCGTCCTGTCGAGCCGCTTGCTAACTCCGATACGGCGGTTGTCTATCGTGCTAATCTCATAGATATTTCGCCTGATCTTCGCAGCGACATTCTTTTCTTGTCTGAAGGTACCGGTGACTCTTCTCTTGCCTCAGGTTCTGCAGTTTGTGTGCCTACTGATATGCATATCACACGAGACTTCCGTCACAACGACTTTTTCAATGTGACAACGTTCTACTATACAACTGTTGACAATGGAGACCAGACAGCTCTTGTCTTCGACCCGTCCGAACAGATTTATCCTACGGATAGTGTTGTGGTCTTATGGCTCAGGCATTCTCAGCTGCGTTCTGATTCACTCACCCACGTCGAGTACAACACCTTCAGCTCTCCGCTTAATGTCCTCATCCCTTCACCTGAAAGCGAGAGGATTCGCATCAAAGTCAAACGCCTCGGACTCGAAAACGACACTATCGTCGACGACTATGTCTATAGTTTCCGCAACGAGTTGTAGCCCTATTGCTGATTGTCGTTTCGTCCGTCTCTCTCTCTTCGCTTCTGTTTTTCCCTTTCTCTGAAAAACTCTTTTCTCTTCTCCTTCTCAGCTGCTCTTTTTGCCTTGTAGTTTTCTCTCTTGTCCGTTCGGCTCTTGTAGTCCTGTGTGTTGGTAAGTGGATTCAGCTGCGGTTTCTCATCATCCTCAAGGATGTCACCGTCATCGCCGTCTTCTGGTATTCTCTGTCCATTGTTTGCAAAGTATGGCGACATCTGCTGTCCGTTGACATTGACGGTTGCTGTCAGTCGTCCGTCTTTCTTCTGCTTCACCTTAAGGGTGAACATCTCTTCCCACAGTTGCTCAAATTCTTCGATGAATGCGTGCACTATAGTGTAGTTGGTCGTTATCACCAGGTTCTCCTGGTTGTATGCCTTGGCCGTGTATGTCCAGTTGTAGCTTCCTGTGAAAGCTATCTTTCCGTCTATCAAGCCAAACTTGTTGTGCATGTGATATTTCGAGTTGTCCACTTTCACCTGTACTCCGGCCCTTGCGAGGTCCTTCACTTGCGATCCCGTGTCCCTCATCTTGTTACCGTCGGTGATGAGTCTCACTCTGATGCCTCTCTCGTGCGCAGCCTTGAGACTCTTGCCTAGCATCTCGTCGCTTATAGTGAATACGCATAGGTCTATCGACTCCTTGGCTCTATTTATGTGGAAAGCAATGTTTTCAGGTATGTCCTGACCAGGCGAGAAGAGCACTTCGTGCATTCTGAATGAGTTTTTCTCGATGAGGTTAAAGGCGTTCTCGAGCCATCTGACTGCTTTCAGGCCATCATTGCCGTCGCTTATCTGTACCAGCTTTCTTGCTTCAGTGAATAGTTTCGACTTCAGCTCACCACGTTCGGCACGGTCTAGCGAATTGAGCTGGCTCACGATTGTCGGAGGTAGTTCATAGTCTTTGCCTAGTTTATACATCTCCGAAAAATATGCTACTATGTCGTCTGCTTTATACTTCATCTTCTTCTCTTTTTTGTTCTGCTTGTGGACTCTTATTTCCTTTGTCCCAGCTCTATTATTTCCATATCTTTTACTTCGCCATTGTCTATGGCAAAGCGCAAGGCTGTCATCACGTTATGAATGCCATATCTGCCACATGCTCCTGGGTTTACATGCAGGCACTCATACTTCTTGTCGTATATCACTTTCAGTATGTGCGAATGTCCGCATACAAGCATCTTGGGAGCATTCTGGGCCAGAGTCACAAGAGCTCCTGCCGAATACTTGCCAGGATATCCTCCGATGTGCATCATTACGACGTCTATGCCTTCCACCGTGAATCTTTCCGTGCTGTTGAGGTTATATCTCATCTCCGCATCGTCTATGTTGCCATAGACTGCTCTTATCGTCTTTCCCCATCTCCTCAATTCGTTCAGTACGGCCATGCTCCCTATGTCGCCACAATGCCATATTTCGTCCCTGTCGGCCATAAGTTCTTTCAGCCGTGGGTTCAGATATCCGTGCGTGTCTGATATGACTCCTATTCTGGTCATCGTTTTTCCGTTGTTTTCTTTTATGCAAAAATAAATAAAATTGTTTCATATTTGTTGTCTATTTCTAAAAAATCCTTAACTTTGGGATGGCGGCTTGCATTTTAGGGGGCGTTTTTCAACTAAAATGACTTGTTGTGCTATATAAATGGTGTCTTTATGTCTCTAAGATTCAAATACTTCAATCGCGACATAAGCTGGCTTGCTTTCAACTATCGAGTTCTCGAGGAAGCCAAAGATACCACTCTGCCCATCTATGAACAGATGAGTTTCCTTGCACGCTATTCATCCAATCTCGACGAATTTTATCGAGTCCGTGTGGCGGCCTATCGCAATGCTGCCGACTCAGATGCTTCTCTCGAAGATGTTACCAATCCGACACACGTCCTTTCGCGCATCAACCAGATTGTCTCTGCACAGATTTTCGACATGTCTGATATCTTGCGCGACCAACTTGTGCCCGAATTGCTCAAGCACAATGTCACTCTTTTTATTGGTCAGCAGCCCGACCTCCCGGAGCATAAGATGTTCGTACACGACTATTTCCTCCACGAGGTCATAGCCTATCTTCAGCCTGTGCTTCTCACAAGGGGGACTCGCACATTCCTGCGTGACAACCGTCCTTATCTGGCCCTTAAGCTCTTCACTAAGCATAAGCGACCTCTCAAGACAGCTCCTCGCCCTTCCTATGCTCTCGTCAAGCTTCCGTTCAAGGATGCTCCCTATTTCAACGACCTTCCTCGCTTTGTCGAGTTGCCGCAGGTAGGCGAGATGCGCTATATTATGTTTCTCGACGATGTCATCCGTTTCAATCTCTCCGAGCTGTTCCCTGGCTATGATATAGAAGGGGCATGGAGCATCAAGGTCAACCGCGATGCAGACCTTGGTATCGACGAGATTGGCGAGGAGGATCTCGTGCAGGTCATCAAGCAGAATCTAGCTCGTCGTTCGACGGGTTTGGCTTCCAGCATTTACCACGACCGCACTATTGCACCTGATTTGCTCAAGTGCCTCAAGAAGACATTTGGATTCTCCGATGCCGAGATGGTTGAGAGCGGACGTTATCTCAATTTGCATCATTTCGACGAGTTCCCTCGTCACCTTATACCAGCTGAGGCCCTCAAACCTCTGCAGCCTATTCACCCACGCCGATTGCAGAATATTTCAATGTTTGATGCCATCAGACAAGGTGACCAGGTTATCCACTATCCTTACCAGTCGTTCGACTATGTCATCCGCCTTCTCAGCGAGGCCGCTATCGATGCCAATGTTACCGAAATAAAAGTCACTCAATATCGTGTGGCTACCAATTCCGCAGTTGTCGATTCGCTAATTGCTGCAGCTCACAACAACAAGCGCGTAACGGTCTTCGTCGAGCTCAAAGCCCGCTTTGATGAACAGAACAATCTCCAGATGTCTGAGCGCATGAAGGAGGCCGGCATCAACATCATCTATAGCATTCCTGGTCTCAAGGTCCATGCCAAGATGGCACTCATCAACCGTGTCGAGGATGGCAGGCAGCGTTCCTACGCTTATCTCAGCACAGGCAATTTCAACGAGAAGACTGCCCGACAGTATACCGACCATGGTCTCTTCACTTGCGACGAGGCTATTGTCACCGACCTTCAGAAGGCTTTCCTCTTCCTCGAAAACCAATCTTCGCAACCTGTGTTCAATAAGTTGCTCCTCTCGCAGGTCAACATGTTCGACAGGCTCATGGAACTTATCGACCGTGAAATATCCATTGCCCGTCAGGGCCGTGACGCATATATTGTTCTCAAGATGAACGGACTCCAGTATAGGCCTCTCATCAACAAACTCTATGAAGCCAGTTGTGCCGGTGTCCGCGTCAACCTTATCATACGTGGCATTTGCTGCCTAGTTCCTCAACAGGAGTTCTCCAGCAATATCCACATCATCCGCATCGTCGACCGTTTTCTCGAGCACGGACGCGTATGGCTCTTCCACAATGATGGAGCCGACGACCTCTACCTCACTTCGGCCGACCTTCTCAACCGTAATCTCAAACGTCGCATCGAACTCGCTTTCCCTGTCGAAAACCAGTCCGTACGCAACGAGATTATCTCTATCCTCCGTCTCCAACTTGCCGACAATGTCAAGGCTAGGGTTATCGACGACAATCTCGACGGTCATATTCCTCCACAGTCGCCACAGCCCATCCGTTCGCAAGAGGCCATCTACCGCATGTTGCTAAGTAAGGAGACTGTATGAAGCATGTATTAAATTGATTATTAACAGACACTATAATAATTCCGAATATGAAACACTCAATCTGTCACTATGGATTCATTCCTGTTCGCACCGAGCCTCGCGAGTCGGCCGAACTCTGCACACAGATTCTATTTGGCGAAACATACGAGGTTCTCGAACAGCAGGGGCGTTGGCTCCGTGTATCTCTCGACCTCGATGGCTATCAAGGATGGATCGATGCCAAGCTCGACTGGAACGACGATGAGCAGGAAGTGCTCAGATGGTCGCGTGCAAAGAAGTGGATTGTGCCTTGGCCTTCTGTTAAGGTTGTCTGCAAGGGTGAGCCTCACTCAACTCTCCTCTCTGCTGGTAGCGAAATTTGGGTCAATGGAAATGAGTTAGCTTCTTTCCATATCGGAACTAGCGAGTATCACCTCGACTGCGACTACCTCCTCAACGCCACTCCTGGCATCGAGGCCGTTGCCATGTCTCTCTTCGGAGCTCCTTACCTTTGGGGAGGACGTAGCTTCTATGGCATCGACTGCTCAGGTTTTACTCAGCTTGTCTATAAGATTGTCGGACGCAACATACCTCGTGATGCTTCACAGCAGATTGCTATAGGTACCACTCTTGCTCCAGGCGAAGAACCTCAGTTGGGTGACCTCGCTTTCTTCAATAGTCCTGCTGGCAATATCACTCACGTAGGACTTTGTCTTGGCGATAGGCGTATCATTCATGCTTCAGGCAATGTCCGCATTGACTGGCTCGACGAGAAGGGTATCTTCTCTGACCAGGTGAATGCCTATACTCATACGCTGACCACTATTAAGCGCCTATGACGCGGAAAAAGCTTTTCGACTTTGTCGTTCGCTATTTTTCCGAGACGATGCCCAAGGCCGAGACTGAGCTCCATTATTCCGATGCTTTTAGTCTCCTTGTCGCTGTGATGCTCTCCGCTCAATGCACCGACAAGCGTGTCAATATGGTAACTCCGGCTCTTTTGCAACGGTTCCCCTCTGCCGCTGATATGGCACAGGGGTCGGTCGATGAGATTCTTGCCCTTATATCATCTGTCTCCTATCCCAACTCCAAGGCTCGTCATCTTTCCGAGATGTCACGCCTTCTTGTCGATAGGTTCAATGGTGAGGTGCCATCCGATTTCGACAGCCTTGTCACTCTGCCTGGTGTAGGACGCAAGACTGCCAATGTCATGATCTCTGTATTCTTCCATCAGCAGGCTATTGCTGTCGACACCCATGTGTTTCGTGTCTCTGCCCGCATAGGGCTCTCTGTTGGCGCTACTACGCCATTGCAGACTGAACAGCAACTTACGGCTGGGTTCCCGCACGATTTGCTCGCTACGGCCCACCATTGGCTCATCCTCCACGGACGCTATGTTTGTACGGCACGCAAGCCACATTGCGAGGACTGCGGACTCACCGGTGTCTGTCTCCATTTCAAGAATAATATCTGATATAATACATTTGATGCATTAAAGGCGGTATGTTTCTTTGACATACCGCCTTTATTGATTGAATTTTTGGAGTTTTCTAAATTTTGTTAGTTTCGTGTTTTGCCGTCTTTACTTTTTTAGGTTTATAATTCCGTGAACTAAATTGGTATAGAGTTGCAAAACTAAAAACCAAAAACCGTGCCAAATTATTCTTGCGTCTTCAGAGGGCGACTATTCCGCCTCCTCATCTGGTTCTATGTGTATCGAGATGAGTGTCTCTCGTCCAAATTTATCCCTTACAGCTTTCTCTGCCATCACCGTTATGTGATGCGCTTCTGCTACTGTTATGTTCGGGTCTACCACGATGTGGGCACTCATTATTATCGTCGGACCGTTTCTTCGCGTCTTCAGCGCATGCACGTTCTCTACGCCTTCTACGCCCTCTATCAACCCAATAACTTCTGCTTCCACATCTTCTGGCAGCGACCCTTCTGTCAGCTCATGCAGTGCCGGTATGGCCATCTTGATGGCTATCACGATGATGAATATGCTTATGACGCATCCTACTATCGGGTCCAGTATGGCCCATTCACCACCAAGCATCATCGCTCCGCCTATTCCCACGGCCGAACCTATTGATGATAGGGCGTCGCTCCTGTGGTGCCATGCGTTTGTTACCATTGCTGGACTATTAAGCCGTTTGCCTACTCGTGCCGTCCACTGGTATAGTATCTCTTTCACTGCTATCGAGACCAGAGCCGCCCATAGGGCCACTTCACCAGGAATGGATAGCTTCTCGCCGTTCATTACAGCATCTATCTTCCCTATGCCGTCGGCCATCAGCTTACCACCTACTGCCACCAGTAGTATGGCTACGGCTGCCGTGGCCAGTGTCTCGTATTTTCCATGACCATAGTCGTGGTCCTTGTCTATGCCTTTGCTACTTATCTTTACCATGATAAGCACAACAATGTCACTCACAAGGTCGCTCAGCGAATGTACTGCGTCGGCTACCATAGCCGCACTATGCCCCCATAGCCCCGCCACCATCTTCATGCCAGCAAGACACATGTTGCCTATCGCACCACAAATAGTTACTTTCGATATGGTCTTCTCTCTGTCCATTGTTGTCGCTTAGTAGCTCATGCACTTGCCTTCCTTCCACTCTGGTAGCAGCAGTCCGTGCTTGTCAGTGCAGTGGTCGTGAATGGCCTGTTTGCGTTCTTCGCTTATCGAAAGCCACCAGCGCGAGCATTCTGGATATTTCACTTCTATGGTTTCGTCACCGCTGTCTTTGCGTGTGGCTTTTGTTGCAATGCGTTCTTTCTCAACTACCTTGAGCGATGCCCACCATGTGTCTAGTTCGTTCATTTTATGTCTTTTTTATTATTGTTTTTTTCTTTGCTCCTCAGTGTTTTTAGATATGCCTTCCTCTCGTCGCTCACTCTATAGCTCTCGATGGCCTTTTGTATGGTCTTCGAGTGCACCCATGCTGTCAGTCGACCATCCTCTATATATTTTACTGCTGCGTCATATTGCTTTGCTAATGCTGTCGCAAAATACCATGCCACCATCATTTTTACGTAGTAGTGCTCTGTTATCGAGTTTGCCACCCATTCCAGATATTCCGGCTTGAAGTCTTCGTCCAGATAGTGGCTCATAAGCATCTCTATGCCAAAGCGACGCGTATATGGCTCCTCGCTATCTATCCATCGCTTCACGTCTTTTATCAGTCTTCCCCTGTTCGCCTTCGTCTTAAACGCCTTGGGCGATATCAGGTCACACGATGCCCAGTTGTCAATGTAGGGTAGTAACCTCTCTATCTCCCTCACTGTGGCGTCATACTCTTTCATTTCGCATATTATGAATCCGTGAAGGTTCACTTCGTCATAATATTTGTGAGGCATGTCGTTGAGGAATGTCCCGATGTCGGCCTTTTTGCTCAGTATCTTCGCATAGCTTCGCAATACAGGTGTCCTTACACCAATGATCTTCTCAATCTCTATGTTCGGCACTAGCTTCGCATGAAATTCCCTGTATTTCAGGTCCTGATTATCTTTCAGGTATTGCTCTATCTCTTTTGTCATCAGCTATATCTTTGTCACTGTATCTCTGCAAATATATCTATAATTATTTGATATGCAAAGCCATTGTGCTATTAAAAGGCAATGGCCGAATCTCCTTGTCAGAGACTCAGCCATTACTTTTATCTTTGGGGGGCTAAATTAGATATTTGGTGTCTCCCATTTCTTTGTCTCTGTAGCCTTTATTGTCACTGCCTGACCACCTGCTGTGATTACAAATTCACCTTCTTCAAGCACCCACTTGCCATCGGCTCCTACAAATGCAAGGTCGCTGGCTGGTATGCTGAAGCTGACAGTCTTTGTCTCGCCAGGCTGAAGCTCTACTTTCTCGAATGCTCTCAGGCGACGGCTGTCTGGAACTACCGATGCTAAGAGGTCACTGCTGTAAAGGAGCACTGCTTCCTTGCCTGCCACATTGCCAGTGTTTGTTACGTCAACTGTGAACTTCAACTCTTCGCCTGCCTTGAATTCGCTCTTCTCAGCCTTCAGGTTGGCGTAGCTGTATGTTGTGTATGACAGTCCATAGCCAAATGCCCACTGCTGTGTGACTTTTGCGTCGTAGTCGTATGCTCCAGCCATTGTGCTGACCTGTTCGCTTACTTTGTAGTCATAGTTGATGAGCGAGTTTATCTCCTTTGGATATGTGTATGGCATCTTGGCGCTGAAGTTGACATCGCCTGCGATGAGGTTAGCCAATGCGTCTGCTCCATAGTTGCCTGGCAGGAATATGTCGATGATACCCTTGGCCAATGGTTCGATGTCTGCAATGAGTCGTGGACGGCCACCGTTGATTACGAGCACTACTGGCTTGCCTGTCTGTGCAAGTGCCTTGACAAGGTTACGCTGGTTGGTGCTGAGTGTCAGGTCTGTTAAGTTGCCAGGTGTCTCGCAGTATGAGTTCTCGCCGATGCATGCTACGATGATGTCTGCACGTCCTGCTGCTGCCACTGCCTTGCCTATTTGTGGCTCGTTTTCGTCCCACCATGAGCCGTTCTCGTTGTATGTCACGCCCTGTTCAAGGATGACGTTCTGGGCGCCATACTTGTTCGAGAGTGCTTCATATATGGTGTTATACTGCTCTGTGAAGGCTTCCGACTTAGATCCCTGCCATGTGTAGCTCCATCCACCGTTGAGGCAGCGTATCTGGTTGGCATTCGGACCAGTGACGAGTATTCTCTTGCCCTTTGCTATTGGCAACACACCATCGTTCTTCAGCAGCACTTCTGTCTCTTCTGCTGCACGAAGCGATTTCTCGGCATATTCAGCGCATGCAAAATTAGGATGTGCCTCTGCTGTTGTGTTAGGGTTCTCGAAGAGTCCCAAACGATATTTCAGACGGATGATGCGGCGCACTGCGTCATCGATGCGCGACATTGGCACCTGACCCTCTTCTACAAGTTCTTTCAGCAGTACGCAGAAGTCTGTGCTGTATGGGTCCATGCTCATGTCGATGCCGGCATTGATTGCTATGCGGATAGCGTCTTTCTTGTCCTTCGCCACTTTCTCACGTGTGTAGAGGTTGTTGATGTCGGCCCAGTCGGTGATTATCATGCCGTCCCAGTTGAGATCTTCCTTAAGCCACTTTGTGAGATATTCGTATGATGCGTGCACTGGCACTCCGTTGATAGATGCCGAGTTCACCATGATTGTCATAGCTCCTGCCTGGATGGCTGCCTTGAATGGTGCGAAATATTTCTCGCGTAGCATCTGAGGCGATACGTATGCCGGTGTACGATCTTTGCCCGACCATGGCGCGCCATAGCAGAAGTAATGCTTCACTGATGTCGCTACGTGATTGCCGTCTATGTGGTTGTTGTCTTCGCCCTGGTAGCCTCTTACAGCTGCCTCTACCATGCGTGATGTCACTATCGCATCCTCGCCATAGCTCTCCCAGATGCGCGACCAGCGAGGGTCACGTCCGAGGTCGATTGTAGGGTTGTATACCCATGGGCATTTCGCTGCACGGCTCTCGTATGCACATATCTCTGACGATTCGTATGCCAACTTTGTGTTGAATGATGCTGCTACATTTATCGACTGTGGGAAGAGTGTACCACCTGCCACGTATGTCACACCATGGTTGTTGTCAAGGCCATAGATACATGGTATGCCGATGTGTTTCATCGATAGTTCCTGAATCTTTGGTATTATGGTCTGCCACTTCTCTACACTCAGCGCATGGCCAGGAGCATTCAGTATCGATCCTATCTTCCATGTGCCGATGAGCGAGTCGAGCAGCTCTTCGTTTAGTGTCCATTCGCGGTTTACGCTTCCCTCATAGATATCAAGGCCATAGTTGCCCATTTGGGCGTCAATCTCTTCATCGCTCTGTTTCAATATTCCCTCTATCATTTCTGGCTTGGTGCCATATTGTGCCAGTACCTGTTTGAGCTTGTTTCGGTCTATCTTCACTTCACCCTGGGCTTTCATCGAACCCATAAGGTCAAGGTTCAATTCAAGCATCTGGCCTATCTTCTCGTCAAGTGTGAGCTTGTCTATCCACTTCTCGACATTCTTCTCTATCTCAGCATCCTTGGCTATGGCTGGTGCCACCTGGCTGCTGTTCTTAGGTCCGCATGAGACAAGCGCTAGGGCTGCCATTGCGATGACTGTCAGTTGTTTCTTCATGTTTATGTTATTATCGGTTTGAATTTTTTGTTTGTGCAAATTTATGCATTTTTTGTCATACTATTGTCGCTGTCTATATAAAAAAAGGAGCCGGTATTTTTATTTCCAGCTCCATTCCAAGTTTATGTTGTTTGAATTCTTTTTACTTCGAACCTTCTATCACACGGTAGTTGCCGCTCAGATGCATGAATGCAAACAATCGGAGTATGCCTTCGTAGTATGCATCAAAGTAGCCGCTTGGTGTTGGCTCATGCTTGTTGTTCCAGAATCTGTCGATAAACTCACGGCTCTTGCTGTGCGAACATACAAGTGAGAGTGCCGCACTTGTTGCTATGAAGCCTGGTGTATGGCGCAATTCCTTGTAGCCGCCAGCTCCCATGATGTCTTCTGGTATTGTTCCGTCAATGTTATACTGGTCAAGGAATTTGTCTATGCCCTCGTTGTAGAGGAAGTTCTGCAGCTTGTTGCCGTATGCGTTCTGCCATTCCTTGTCCTTGCAAGCCCATGAGTAGTCAAGGGCTATGTTCATTGGCACGCGCCATGAGTCATATCTGAACACGTCACCCAGTGTGCGTCCTGTCTTCATCAGCGAACCGTCGTAGTTGCTGTAGTCTGGGTTTAGGCCAGTGACAGGGTGTATTGCCTTGTGGAGGTATTCGCGGCTTGCCTTGGCACATTCGTTCCAATAGTCGCTGCGTCCGTCCTTGGCATATTTTGCCCACACTTCATAGAATGCCGGAATGTGGTATGAAGGGTCTGTATAGTTGGCACCTGGCACAAATGTGATGAGCTTGGTCGCTTCGTCTATCAGTTTTGGCTGACCTTCCTTGCCCATTGCGCTGTCCAGTATATACTGTGCTTCCTTCAAGTAGTCGATGCCTGTGTTGTTGCCCCAGCGGTTTGAGGCGAAGATAAGGCTTGTGATGAAGTATAGCTCGCCGTCTGATGCTGCACCGTATGCTCCACGCACTCCGTCTGGCGATACGCTCCACTTGAAGTAGCCCTTCATCTTGCCATCCTGCATCTGCATGTTGGTCTTCGCCCAGCGCCATAGCTTGTCAAACACGTCTTTCTTGTTGAGCTGTACGGCGATCATTAGTCCGTATGACATGCCCTCTGTTCTCGCGTCGTGGTTCTTCACGTCGCTGATGTATGCCATGTCGTCGCCCACTTCGAAGTATATCTTGTTCGGACCTGTGAACAATGCGTCATAGAGTTCCTGCAACTTCGCGTCTATCTGCTTCTGCGAGTAGCCCATCTCGGCAAAGAGATTGCGATACTGGTGTGTCTCCATTCCGCCTTTCTCCCAAGGTCTCAGCTGTGTTTTCGACATTACTGCAGCATGTAGTTCTGGCTGAAGGTCAAAGCCTATCCAGTCCACTGTTATCTCACTGCCGTCTTTGCTCTGCAATTTGATGTCTACAACTCCCTTTGGCGAACGGTTGATAGGCAGTGTTATGATGCGGTAGTCTGCCGATGTAGGTATGTCTACAGTCGCTATTGTGCTAAATCCTGCTGTAAATTCCTTTGGCATCGGACGTCCGTGCCATGTAGGCAGTTTTGTTGTCAAGTCTGATATCACGAGTTTGCCTCCCTTGGGTGCCTTCGCTCTTACGCTGATTGTCGTCACTTCTTTGTTTCCAAAGTCTACGGCGTTGTATGTCGAGTATGCCTCTGTACCTGCGTATGTGAGCTGCCATCCCTCAAAGCGGTTGACGGTGTCCTTCTCGTTGATGAATGCCATCTTCACACCCTCTGCCTTGCTGTAGCGGTCAATCTGTATGTTGCTGCGTGCATCGGTCAGGCCTACGCCTCGCAGTGTTGGTATCACCTGATTGATTGTTCCGTCGGCGTTGAAGCTCAAGCTGTCGATGCATACCGAACGGCTCTTGTCAAAGTTTGGCGAGTAGTTGTTATGATGGTAGAAGAGGTACCACTGTCCCTTGTAGTTGACGATAGAGTGGTGGTTGGTCCAGCAGTCTGGCCACTCTTCCATGATCAGTCCCTTGTATTCGTATGGACCCATTGGGTTCTTGCTCATTGCGTATGCCAGCACTTCTGTGTCCTTGCGTACGTATGGGTATGTCAGGTAGTAGTTTCCGTTATATTCAAAGGCAAACGGACCCTCTGCCTGACGTGATGGTAGACCCTTGAGGCAGTTCACGCCCTTCATCACAAACTGGTGAGGACCAAATTTTACTGTGTCTGTCGGATTGTCTTCTGCCAGTTCTACGAGGTTGTCCTTCAGCTTTGCGCAGTTGCCTGCTCCCCAGAATATGTAGTTGTTGCCGTCGCTGGCCTGAAGCACACATGGGTCAATGCCGTTGATGCCCTCTATGTTCTTCTCTAGTACGGTGTATGGTCCTTCTGGCTTCTCTGCTACTGCCACACCAATGCCAAAGCCACGTCCCTGCTTTGTGGCGTCAGGAAAGTAGAAGTAGTATTTCCCGTCCTTGCCCTGTATGCAGTCTGGTGCCCACATACTATATGCTGTAGGGTTGCCCCATGGCACGTCTTTCTGGTCGATTATCTTGCCATGGTCTGCCCAGTCTGTCAGGTTATCCGATGAGAATACATGGTAGTCGTTCATGCAGAACCAGTCCTTGCGTGGATAGTCCTCTGCACTCATAGGAGGAATGTCGTGCGATGGGAATAAGTAGATTTTTCCATTGAATAGTCGGGCTGTCGGATCGGCCGCAAACTGGTCACGTATGACTGGGTTCTGACCCATCATCTGTGTGCCGAGCAACATCATTCCGCCCAATAAGATTAGATTTTTGTGTTTCATTTTACTGTCTGGTTATATAAATATCACCGAATAAAAGTTGGCCTTGGCTTTCGTTTTATCCGGTGATATGAGTTTTTCTCTATGCGTTGTCTCTTTTGCTTGACTGTTTATCGCTGCTCGTTGAGGTTCCACTTGCAGTTGTCGTTCTTGAAGTCGAATTCAGCAAGTGTTGGTGTACTGTCGGCGATTGATACGAGGCAGCGCTTCTTGCCTTTAGCCTCCGACTTAGGCATGATTCTGTATGTGCCGTCTGTCATTTGGTCTATCTGCCAAAGCTGCTCGTCTGTCTTGTCAAACTTAGGTGTTGTGATGACGTTGCCCTCCTTTGTTGCTGTGAGTGCACGATCTGTTCCTTCGATGGTAATCTTGTAGTATGGCTGGCCAAGGAAACCACCTACACCCTCTACTGCTGTGATTGTCCACTTCTGATGTGGACGTACCATGAAGTCACCATTTCTTACGCCAATCTCGTCGGCTGGCCATTCGTCCTTCACCTGCTCGAGGGTCTGCATTGGTATAGGCTTAATCTCACGCTTCTCGTTAGGATTGAACCAACGCATACGACCTCCTTCGATTCTCTTGAAGTCTACTGCAAGCTCAAGCGCGTAGCCATGACGTGCCGACTCCACTTCGTATGTGCCTTCTCTGAACTTCTCGCCTGCCACTGGCCAACCGTTCTTCCACAACAATGGACGGATGCCAAGCACGCTGTAGCCGTTCATGTCAAAGTCTGCCTCAAAGTGGCATGACATCTTCTCTACGCCCTCAGCAACTATTGTGCGGCCGAAGTGACCAGGGCCTACTACTTTGTCGTGGGCAGCAATCACCATCTTGCCACCACCCTGAAGCATCGGACGACCAAGGTTGTCTACGTATGGACCTGTTACGTTGCGCGAACGACCACATACGATGTTGTATGTCGAGTTGACACCGTCGCAGCATGTGCCGTGTGTGCCAAGGAGGTAATACCATCCGTCTCTATATATAAGGTCTGTTGCTTCACAGTCAATTGCTACGTCTACTGCCTCATTGCCCTCAACGCGCTTACCTGTCTCTGGGTCAAGCTCTACGATGCGGATGTTGCCGAAGTATGTGCCATAGCTCAGCCACAGACGACCTGTTGTAGGGTCCAAAAGCAAACCTGCATCGATGGCGTCACAGTCTTCACCGTCTACCGAACTTGCTACGATTACCTTCTCTGTGAACTTGAAGTCTGGCGATTTGGGGTCGAGTGTCTTGTTCCACATTGTCAACACGTCACCGCTGTGTGTGCCACCAAGTCCACCACCTGTAGCCGACCATGCAAAGAGGTATCTGTCGCCTATTTTTATTACGTCAGGTGCCGCACCACGGTTAGGGCGTATAGCACCGCTGTGCCATGTGTAGCCACCGTCTTCCGACATGATTCCGTTCTCGCCTGTTCCGTATGTATACCACACTCCGTCACACTCCTGAAGTGTTGCTGGGTCGTGGATAAATGGTTCGCCTACTTGTGCGTTTGCCTCACCCATTGCTAGCATCGACGATGCTATGAGGGCTGCATTGAGTATATTTCTCTTTTTCATTTCTTTCTTCTTGTTAGTTGGAATTTTTTACTTGATGTTGATACCACTTGTAATTGCCTTGCCGTTCTCGTCTGCAAAGCGTACGCAGAAGTCGGTCATGCCTGGGCCGTTGATGATGGCGCCACGTATGATGTTCTCGCCCTTCTTGAGGTTGATTCTTTCTGACATGCAGTCATCGGCTACCATACGGCGGTCACCCGAGAGTATCAAGGTCTCATTGCCGTTGATCCACCACTTTGATGCTGAGTTTGAACCTACCGACAGACGCACGTTCTCCATATCCTGGTCACAGTTGATCACTGTCACTACCCAGTAGATGACACCATAGAGTCGCTTTGTCTGATATTCACCAAAGCGCATCAACTTCAAGTTGTATGTCTTGCTGTCAATCTTGTGCCACTTGAGTGTCTCGTTCTTGAATGTTCTCTTGATCTGGCTTGGATCCTGCATTCTGCGGAAGTCAGCTGGCATCTCTACTATCTCTGCTATGGCCTTCACCTTGTCGCCATCCTTTGGCAAACATGTCATCTGACCTTTGAAATATTCCTTTGCGAATACTTCGTGCAGATAGCTGTCAACAAATGGTGTGTTCGAATGGTTCGGCTTGCTGATAGGCTCGAGTACGGTCCATCGGCGAATGAAGCCTTCGTTGTCCAGCGACATAGGTGCTGGTGTCGACGCAGTGAAGTACTTCTCCTGCGCCATCGCTTTTCCGCCAAAGAGCGAAAGCAGCGATACTGCAAATACTAATGCAATTGATTTTTTCATAATTAATTAAGGTTAATATACTATTTATGTATAGTAGTTTGATAATTTTACTTAATGATTGTAAATTTAGCGCAAAGGTAATTAAACGAGTTTTAATATCCAATTATTTCTTCGCTTTATTATTCTATAAAGATTTCCTTTATCTCTACTGGCTTCCCTCCGTAGGTCCATATACCTATTATTGTAATGTTCGTTACATCGAGTTTGTTGCCGTCGCTCTTGGTCATGTTCTCGCTTAGCTCTATCACGGCTTCTCTGTTCTTGAAGTTCACTTCCTTGGCTCCTCCCCAGTATCCGCCGCCGTCAAATATTCTCAGCGACGCTCCTGCCGAGTCGTCTGTTCCGTTACCCAGACGGCATACTATCTTGCTGAAGTTTTTCAAGTTGAGCCCTGGTGAATATTGCCATCCAGCAAAGCCATATTTCCCTGTCACGAAGGTTTTGGTCTCTTTGTCAAATGTTCCCTCCTCCCAGATGCTCGGGTTGAATTTGCTGAAGTCAAATGGATTGAATTCTTCTACGACTATCTCTATCGTCTTCTCTGCTCCCAGTGCCCTGACGGTCATTGTCGTCTTGCCGGCTTTTATGGCCTCTATCTGTTCGCCGTCCAGTTTTGCTATGCTCTTGTCGGCTATGCTTATCTCTGCTCCTGTCATTATCGGCGCTATGCGTGTGCCGTTCAGTGCGTTGGCTATGATTCTCTTCGTGCCGCCTTTCTGCAGTGTCAGCTGCCCGTTCACTGCTCCACCTATGGCTATCGCTTGCGCACTCTCTGGCTGTATGCGTCCAGCGGCATAGTCTTCATACCAGTGGAATATCTGCCATGGGCATCCCCTCTGGTCGTTCCAGTAGTTCTCTATGGCACCTTCCTTGCCATATTTTCCAAAGTCGGCTAGGTCGTTCGGTGCCGTGAATAGTATGTAGCTGACGTTGCCCGTCTCTTCTACGAGCCATTTGAAGTTTGCTCCGAAGCCATGTCCGCCTGCTTCGCCCGTGACGCTCTTGCCCCACGATTTGTTATACATCTCTGGTGCCCAGTCCATCTCGGTCACCATGATTGGGGCTATCTTGGCTGCCGGAGCTATCTGCGCATCCCATCCTCCCTTGAACGACTCGAAACCACCGCCCCAGGCTCCTCCCAGTTCGGCACTCTCTTTCTCCGCGTCACTGCCATACCATCCTGGGTAGCAGTGTACTGCAAAGCCATAGTTGTCGTCGTTTATTTTGTATTTTGCATAGCCCGCATATTGGCTCTGGTAGCCTGTGCCTGGCACCCATATTATGTTCTTGGCGTTCTTGCGTATTAGGTCCACAAGGCTCTGCATATACTCTGTCAGCGCCTTGTTGTGCGAGTCGTCGTTACCTCCGGCCACTCCGTTGGCGTCTTTTATCTGGCGTGGCTCGTTTACTAGCTCAAACATCACGTCCATGTTGTTACATAGCTTCGGATGCCTGCTTATGTTGGTCCATAGCCTTGTCAGTACTTGATGAAACTGGTCGTCCTTGGCTAGGCATTCCGGTGCCGAGTAGCCCGGCATCAATATTACATATAGTCCTTTCGATATGCAGTATTCCACCATCGGCACGAATACTTCGTCAAGATATTTCTTGAATAGCGTCTCGTTGAAGTCTTCATACTCCTGTCTCGAGGTAGGGTAGGGCCTCGATCTGCTCAGGCTCCAGTACGGGTCCATGTGCAGGCGCATGAAGTCCATCTTCCATCCGCTCTCCAGTATCCTGTCTATCTCGTTTTGGTTATATCTCAGGCACTCTGCCACGTTGTAGTCACCCCAGCTATGCTTGCCCCATGCGTCACCGTTAAACCATGGGCTGTATGTCTGCCAAAATCCGTGCAGGTTGATGTGCTTGCCGCTCTCGTCCACTAGCCAACGTCCGTCGGTGTGCAGCATCGGCAGTGTATGGTTTATCGCTATGTTTACTGGCTCGTCTTCGTTGACGATAGGTTCCTCTGGAGTCTCCGTGCCAGGTTTGTCGTTGGGGTTTATGTCGTCCTTCTCCTTGTCACATGCCGTCATTATCAGGCCAGCTATGATTAAAAAAAATACTTTCTTCATTTGTCGTCTCTTGGTGTTTTTACATGTGCTTTCTGCAAAGATAGATTATTTTTTCCACAATTCTATGTAAATATTTGTAGATTTCTGTTTACATTTGCAACACCCTATTAAAAATGATTAAAACGAAAGGACGATAATAATTATGGAAAAGAGACTTCTTCTCGGTGACGAAGCTGTGGCACTCGGTGCCATTCATGCCGGATTGAGCGGTGTCTATGCCTATCCTGGCACTCCGTCAACTGAGATCACCGAATTTATTCAGACTAATAAGGAAGCTAAGGAACGTAATATACGCAGCCGCTGGTGCACCAACGAGAAGACTGCCATGGAGGCTGCTCTCGGCATGAGCTACTGCGGCAAGCGTGCTCTTGTCTGCATGAAGCATGTGGGCATGAATGTCTGCGCCGACGCTTTTGTTAATAGTGCTGTAACGGGTGTCAACGGCGGTGTCGTTGTCCTCGCTGCCGACGATCCTTCGATGCACTCTAGCCAGAACGAACAGGATAGCCGCTTCTATGGCAAGTTCGCTATGGTGCCTGTCTTCGAGCCTAGCAACCAGCAGGAGGCTTATGATATGATGAGTCGCGCGTTCGACCTCTCCGAGAAGCTTCACGAACCGGTTCTCATGCGTGTAGTCACTCGTCTCGCACACAGCCGCGCAGCTGTCGAAATCCGACAGGCTAAACAGCAGAATGCTCTCAACCCTTCAACCGACAATTCTCACTGGGTGCTCCTCCCTGGCAATGCTCGCCGCAACTATGCCGAGCTCATCCAGAAGCAGGGCGATATGCTCCAGGCTAGCTATGATGCCGAAACCAACGATATGATCTCTATCAGCAACAGCGACAAGGGCAGCTGGAAGGGTGTCGTCGCCTGTGGTATTGGTTACAACTATGTGCGTGAGGCTCTCGCCTCTGGCGCTACTGATGATAATTTCGCTATTCTCAAGGTCACTCAGTATCCTCTCCCCGAGGATGGCGTCCGTCAGCTTGCACAGATGTGCAGCGAGATTCTCGTTGTCGAGGACGGCCAGCCTGTGGTCGAGGATGATGTCAAGAAGCTCCTCGGAGCCGACTTTAAGGTCGAGGGCCGTCTTACCGGACGTCTGCCTCGTGCCGGCGAACTCAACCCTGATAATGTGGCTCTCGGTCTCGGCATGGAGAACAAGCCTGTCTACGATACTGCCAAGAATCTTGCACCACGCCCTCCTCAGCTCTGTCAGGGATGCGGCCACCGCGATGTCTATACCGCTCTCGGCGAGGTGGTCAAGGAGTATGAAAATGCTCGCGTATTCGGCGATATCGGTTGTTACACTCTCGGAGCTCTCCCTCCTTTCAAGGCTCTCGCTAGCTGCGTCGACATGGGCGCCAGCATCACGATGGCCAAGGGCGCTGCCGACGCTGGCCTCTGGCCTGCAATCGCTGTCATCGGCGACTCCACTTTCACGCATAGCGGCATGACTGGTCTTCTCGATGCGGTCAACGACAATAGCAATGTCACTATCATCATCAGCGACAACCTCACTACTGGCATGACTGGCGGGCAGGATAGTGCCGGACTCAATAAGTATGAGGCTATTTGCCTCGGACTGGGTGTCGATCCCGATCATGTCAAGGTCGTTGTGCCTCTGCCTAAGAATATGCCTGAAATCACTCAGACTCTCCGCGACGAGATTAACTACAAGGGTGTCAGTGTCATCATCCCTCGACGCGAGTGCATACAGACTGCGGCTCGCCACGCCCGTGAAAAGGCAAAGAAACAATAATAGCTATTAATGTCATGAAGAAAGATATAATATTGTGCGGTGTCGGCGGACAAGGCATCCTCTCCATCGCAACTATCATAGGTGAAGCTGCTACTGAGGCTGGCATCCAGCTCAAGCAGGCCGAGGTTCACGGCATGAGCCAGCGCGGAGGTGACGTACAGAGCAACCTCCGACTCTCTACCGATACTATCTGGAGCGACCAGATCCCTACAGGACAGACTGATGTCATCATCAGCATGGAGCCCATGGAGGCTCTCCGATACCTCCCTTATCTCGGGCCTAAGGGCGTTATCGTCACTAGCAGCAAGACGTTCGTCAATATTCCTAACTATCCCGACGAAGCCGCTCTCAAGGCCGAACTCGCCGACCTCCCTAACGTACAGCTCGAAATAGAGGAGATCGCTGCCGAACTCAAGAGCCCTAAGAGTGCCAATATGGTTCTCCTCGGTATGGCTGCTCCTTATATTGAGATTCTCTCGGTCGAGCAGCTCCGCAAGGCTGTCTCTGTTATCTTCGCTCGCAAGGGCGAGGCTGTCGTTGAGGCCAACCTCAAGGCTTTCGACCGTGGTGTTGAAGCCGCTAAGTAATGATAAATGATGTTTCATAATTTGTAATTCATAATTGTAATGATACACAATCCGCAAATTGAGTGCATGAGCCGCGAGGATATGCGCAAACTACAGAGTGAACGACTCGTCAAGGTCGTTAAGACTTGCTATGAAAAGGTGCCTTTCTACAAGAAGAAGATGGATGAGATGGGCGTTAAGCCCGAGGATATCAAGAGCATCGACGATATCAATAAGCTCCCTTTCACAACTAAACACGACCTCCGCGACGAATACCCATTCGGCCTCCAGGCTGTACCAATGAGCGATGTGCGTCGTATACATGCTTCTTCCGGTACTACTGGCAAGCCTGTTGTCGACACTTATACCGACAATGATGTGGCTAATTGGGCCGAGGGCGTTGCTCGCGTCATGGCTGTTGGTGATGTTGGTCCAGGCGATGTTGTTCAGGTGTCATACGGCTACGGCCTCTTCACTGGCGGTCTCGGCGCTCACGATGGTGCAAACGTCCGTGGTGCTGTCCAGCTGCCTACTTCTGCCGGCAATTCCGAGAAGCAGATCATGCTCATGAAGGATTTCGGCTCTACGGCTCTCTGCTGCACTCCATCATACGCTCTCCACCTCGCTGAATGTATCGAGAAGAGCGAGAATGTCAAAATCGAGGACATGAAGCTCCGTGTCGGCTTCTTCGGCGCTGAACCATGGACCGAGGGTATGCGCAAGGAACTCGAGAGCAAGCTGCATATCAAGGCTATCGATATCTATGGTCTTACCGAGATGAGCGGACCAGGTGTCGGCGGCGAATGCGAATATCAGGATGGTACTCACCTCTGGGAGGATATGTTCTTCCCTGAAATCATCAACCCTGACACTCTCGAGCCTGTTGCTCCTGGTGAGTTCGGCGAACTTGTGTTCACGTCACTCTGCAAGGAGGCTATGCCTATCCTTCGCTACCGTACTCGCGACCTTACTCGCCTTATCTACGAGCCTTGCAAGTGCGGACGTACCGCTGTCCGTATGGACCGTATTCTCGGCCGTTCCGACGATATGCTCATCATTCGTGGTGTCAACGTATTCCCTTCACAGATCGAGACTGTTCTCACCGAGTTCCCTTCGTTCACTCCTTACTACTTCATCACCGTCGACCGTAAGAACAACGAGGATATGTTCGACCTCGATGTCGAACTGCGCGAGGAGTACTTCAGCGCCAACCCTGAGAAGCAGATGCCTTTCATCAAGCCTCTCTACGACCGCATCGTGAGCCTCATCGGCATCAAGCCTAACATCCACATCCTCCCTCCGGGCAGCATCGAACGCTCAATGGGCAAGGCTAAGCATGTCAATGATAAGAGAAATTTCAAAGGATAAAATATTAATCTGATAATTCTCTGAATGATGACGAGCGACCCTGCTATGGTTGTCGCTCGTCATTTGTTCGGTTTAATTCCTACTCATGAATACTCCATTAGACTTTAATACTGTAACCGCCGCCATCGACTCTATGCACCTTGGCGACTTCTCTAACGCTACCATACGCGACATTCAGGCTCTCTCGCGTCTCCTCGAGGAGAAGACTGGCCAGAGTGTCATCCACCTCGAAATGGGCGTCCCTGGCCTTAAGCCTTCCGAGATTGCTCTCAAGGCCGAGCAGGAGGCTCTCGCCAACGGTTGCGCTACTGTTTACCCCCCAAATGGAGGTATACCTCGCATCAAGAATGCCGCTTCGCAGTTCGTTAAGGCTTTCATAGGCATCGATATCGACCCTCTCTGCTGCATCCCGACTACTGGTAGCATGCAGGGCACGTTCGCTACGTTCACGGCTATCCGACACGCTTTCGCCGGTACGCCTAAGGATACTGTCCTCTTCATTCAGCCCGGATTCCCTGTGCAGACCACTCAGTGCGATGTCATCGGTCTCAAGCATGTCGGACTCGATATCCACGACTACCGTGGCGACGCTCTTATCGCTAAGCTCGACGAGATGCTCTCTGCCGGCAATGTCAACAGCATCGTCTATTCCAACCCTAACAACCCTTCGTGGGTATGCTTCACCGACGACGAACTCAAGGGTATCGCCCAACTTGCCGACAAGCACGATGTCATAATACTCGAAGATCTCGCCTATTTCGCCATGGATTTCCGACGCGACCTCTCGCATCCTTTCCAGGCACCTTACCAGGCTACGGTGGCTAAGTATACCGACAACTGCGTCCTCTGGGTCTCTGGCTCTAAGGCGTTCTCCTATGCCGGTCAGCGCATTGGCGTCACCTGCATCAGCAACTCTCTCTACCACCGCGTGTTCGAGCCTCTCGCTAAGAATTTCGGTGTCGGCGAATTCGGCAATTTCTTCTGCAACCGACTGATGTACACTCTCTCCAGCGGCACTACTCATAGCGTCCAGCATGCTATGGCTGCCCTCATGGAGGCTGCTTGCGAGGGCCGATACAATTTCCTCGACGATGTCAAGGAATATGGCCGACGTGCTAAGTTCATGAAGGACGTGCTCCTCGCCAATGGTTTCTATCTCGTCTACGACAACGATATGGGTGCTCCACTGGCCGACGGTTTCTACTTCACTGTCCAGTATCCAGGCATGGACGACCTTCAGCTCACACGCGAACTGATGTACTATGGCATCGCCGTTTTCCCACTCGACACTATGGGCTCTGAGCAGCAGGGTGTGCGCATCTGCACGTCTTTCTTCCAGAAGGAACAGGAACAAATTTTCAAAGATCGTATCGAATCATTCAAAGCTAATCACTAATCGCTATGACTCTGCAGGATTCTCTCAACAAGAACGACCGCTTTGCGGCTAGCATCGGAGCCCAGCTGACTGAGGTCCGTGAAGGCTATGCCAAGGCTGAGCTTACTGTCGACGAACGTCATCTCAATGGCGCCGGTGTCTGTCAGGGTGGGGTGATGTATACTCTTGCCGACCTCTCTTTCGCCGCTGTGGCCAACTGTCACGGCACACTCACTCTCGGCATATCCAACACCATCACCTTCCTCAAGTCTGCCCAGATGGGCGACACTCTCATCGCCGAGTGCAACGAGCTCCTCGACCATCACAAGCTGCCTTACTGCGATATCCGTGTGACCAACCAGAATGGCGAACTTCTCGCTGTGGTCACTGGCCTCGCTTACCGTCTCAAGAAGGATTTCCCCTTCGACGCCCTGATGTAGCTTCTTACGATGCCATCGTCGTTCGGCAAAATGATTTCTCGTTGAAACGGAATAAAGCCACTCTCCCTCCTATGGGCCGGGTGGCTTTCTGTTTTCTTGCCGCCCTGGTTGTTCCCATTGACGATGCAAAGTTACGACGTGTTGTCAAATCACTTTGTCTTTTCTTGGCTTTTCTTGCCGTTTCTATACTTTTCTTGCCTAAATGTCGTCTACTCTTGCTGAGCCATTCGCCCTTATGCATCCCAATCACCTCTAGCTGCACATGAACAGGCAGCGCCTGTTCCCTCCTGTTATCAGATTTTTCATGACTGCCTGCTGCTCTACCTTTTGATTCTGCTTTAGCAGAAGTTTTAGTATTTATATATTTATCTTTATCTTTATCTTTATTTTGTCGGTGGTTATGTTGCTGATTGTCAGCGGAATCATGTATCGTTGCTCTTTCACTTTTTTCATCATTTTTGATTGAGATATTATCGTTTTTGGAAATTTTTTCGTCATTTTTTTTGCAAGTTTTCAGCTTATCTATGTTGTCACAGATGTCATCGTAGACAAATTGTGCAGCGATAGGAAGAGTGTTTATGCGTTCGCCACAGTACCAATAGTCGACAATGGCAGAAAAAAGCAGTCCTTGAACTCTTTTCTTGAACATTTTTATGCGATCAAAATTCGCGCTCGTTGATGAATAGTCCTTTCATTGTTTTGATTTTTATGGATGTGACGATTTGCAACGAACTGCAAGTGTTTTACTTTCAGTTCGTCATAATGATAAAACCCCCATTTCAACGGAGGACAAACGGAACATAAACGGACTGCTTATAATCATTCTATATTGATATAATGAAATTCATCCTCCGTTTCCAACTTCCAATCTGAAAGCAGAGAATTTGTCCCAATCGGAAGCATTTAACACAAAACTTGGAAGACCAGCTTGAATCTTAAAGTGGTCAAATTGTTTATAAATGCCAATATTTTTATATCTTTGTTTCCGTTTCATCTTTTTTGTGATTTATGAAGTCTATTTATAAATGGATAATTGGCATTGTTGTCGTTGTTGTACTGGCACTGAAGGCTAATGATATGGTAATCGCTGTCTCTGCTCTCTATTTCAGTGTGAACAGATACATAGAGAGTTATGCGACTAAAAAGGCTACGGCTGAAGGCAAGATGTTTGTCGATTTTGAGGCCGAGTATGACGGCAAGTCACAAAAGCTGTCCGACTATGTAGGCAATGGAAAATATGTTCTAGTCGATTTCTGGGCTAGCTGGTGCGGACCGTGCCGTGCTGAAATTCCTAATCTTATCAGACTCTATGACAAGTATAAGGGCGATAATTTCGAGATTGTTGGCGTCGCTTCATGGGATAAGCCCGAAGACACTCTGAGGGCCATTGAAAAGGAGGGCATGCCATATCCACAGATTATAAATGCAAAGTTTGTTGGTACAGATGCTTATGGCGTAATGGGCATACCTCAGATCATTCTCTTCGCTCCCGATGGGACAATCCTGCGCCGCGACCTGCGTGGCAACGCTATCGAGGACGTGTTGAAGGAGTATCTTTGATTTCCTCATGACCGACCAGGAATACATACAGGCTATCAGGGTTAATGACCAAAAGATAATTGGTCAGATATATTCCCGTTTCCGTTCGTCTACTCTGGGCTATCTGAGAAAGCACACTACACTTGACGAGGGTGACATTTGTGACGTCTACCAGGAGGCTTTGATTGTTGTTGTCAATAAGGTCTTTCAGGACGGCTTCGAGCTTTCCAGCTCTCTGTCAACTTTCATTGTCTCTATCGCCAGAAATATTGCTATGAATCGTCTGAGAAAGAACAATCATACGGTTTCTCTCGATGCTGATCTGGACCCGGTTCTCTGTAAGGCTGCCAATACCAGGGCTCACGAAATAGGAGAATATTTCTCCGACAACCGTCCACCAAAGTCAAATGGCAAAAGGAGATATGTATACCGCAATTTCGATACTGCTGTCAAGAAGAAGTACCGCTTTTCGCTGATTGCCGAAAACATAGGTTTAAATAGATATAATGCGTATGATGCAATGCACGACCTGGTGGTCAGTTCGCGTCTTGTCACATCCGATGCTTTGGGTAAGATTGGTATCGGCTACGATCGTCACACTGGCGCTTGGGTCGAGATGTATGTCGATGCCGATGCCGGGATGAAGGATTAGTCAGTTCACTCTTGGAAAAGAAAAGAGGTTGCAAATTATTCTTGCAACCTCTTCTTTTTATCTTATTAAAACAGTTTGTTAGGATATGTTCCGTCGTCAACAAGACTCTTGATTCTTGCTACGGTGTCCGGACGGTCCTCTGAGTATGTCACGCCAAACCATTTCGATGTGGTGTCAAGCACTTCAACTGTGGCTGTTCCGTCGTTTATCAGTTTGTTCACCATCAGTGGTATGAAGAATTCCGATTTCAAGTTTGTCATGTTCGCTTTGTCTGAAAGGAATTCCTTGAAATACTCTTCCGAATACTCAAAGTAGTCTGGGGTGAATCCCCACATGTTCATCGATACAGGTGTGTTCTCGTCAACGTTGATCCACTCGCCGTCTTCCTTGTTGTCGGCTCTGTAGGCTACCTTGCCGTCGACGCGTGCTATCTTTGTTCTCTCGACGCATGTTGTCAAGTAGTTGTTGCTGTCCTTCGAGCAGATGCCTCGCGATACTGTACCGTTCTCTGACAATGTATTTGCCACGCGGAAACCTACCATGGCATATTTGCCCTTCGATCCTTCAGGAAGGCTTGAAAGGTATTTGCCCATCACCATATATGCGTCTCTGTTGTAGAAGTCGTCGCAGTTGATTACGCAGAATGGCTCCTTTATCACATCCTTGCCCATCAATATGGCATGGTTTGTTCCCCATGGCTTCTGACGGCCTTCTGGGCACTTGAATCCCTCTGGAAGTGCGTCGATCGACTGGAAGCAGAGCTCGCACTTCACTTTGCCCTCATATTTCGACAATATCTGTGTTCTGAACTGCTCCTCAAAGTCCTTGCGGATTACCCATACTATCTTTCCAAATCCGGCTGCTATCGCATCATAGATGCTGTAGTCCATTATTGTCTCGCCATTTGGTCCAAGACCGTCAAGCTGCTTGAGTCCGCCATAGCGGCTTCCCATACCTGCAGCAAGTAAAAAAAGTGTCGGTTTCATATTTTGTGATCTTTTATCTGTGTTTTAATCTCCATTTTTTACCACCATTGCAAAAGTAATACTATTTTTGCATAGTTATTGCTTCTTGGCATTTTTTACTGCCAAAATTACATAACAATCTGCAATATTTATCGTAAGATATAAACAAAAATGTATCTATTATGACTATCGTATCTCCTCTGATTATCGCCGACAGCGGTTCTACCAAGACCGATTGGGCCGTCATCTCTGGTGATGGTGATACTTTCTTCTTCCAGACTCCGGGCATCAATCCGTCGCTGATGGATTCCTACGATATTGTCTCTATGCTGCGAGATGCCTATTCTGCCTGGGACGACTTCCTTGATGCCGATGTTCATTTCTTCGGTGCCGGATGCATCGGTGGCGACGCTAATGCACGTGTGTCGAAGGCTGTCAATACCGTCCTCTCTGCCAAGTCTGTCACTGTCCGTAGCGACCTCGATGCCGCTTGCATCGCCCTCTACGGCAATAAGCCTGGCATCGCCTGCATTCTCGGTACTGGAGCCAATTCGTGCCACTATGACGGATGCAATATTGTGGCTAACACTCATCCTCTTGGCTTCATTCTTGGCGACGAGGGTAGTGGCGCCTATATCGGCAAGCGTCTTCTGGCCGATGCTCTCAAGGGCATCCTCCCTTCCGATCTGTCATCGCGGCTGCTGCAGTTCACCGGTCTCACCTATCAGCAGATTATTTCGCGTGTCTACCGCGAGCCGTTCCCTAACAGGTTCCTCGCCAGTCTGACACGTTTTGCTGCCGAGAATATCGACCGTGAGGAGATTCACAATATCATTCTCGAGGCGTTTGTCTCTTTCATCGACCGTAATATCATGCAGTATGGCGCGGCGGTCAATTCGTGCACCATCAGCGCTGTCGGCAGTGTCGCTTTCCATTTCGAGTTCATCTTCGCCGAGGCTGTCGAGGTGTGTGGACTCCGTTTCGGACATGTGCTGCAGTCGCCTATGGACGGACTAGTCGACTTCTTCTCCAAAACGAATAACTAGAACTCTTAATTCTTAATTCTTAATTCGTAACTCGTAATTTTAATATATCATGTACACTCAAGACAAGGGCTTATATGTAGCATGCTCTGACAACGGACCAGTCAGCATTATTGGCAAGATGGCCAACCGACATGGTCTTATCGCTGGTGCTACCGGTACCGGTAAAACAGTAACTCTGCAAGTGCTTGCCGAAACTTTCTCACAGGCTGGCGTTCCTTGCTTCATGGCCGACATGAAGGGCGACCTCTCCGGCATCAGCCAGGTTGGCACCATGTCTGGCTTCATCGAGAAGCGCAAGGATAAGTTTGGCGTACCAGAGCCTCAGTTCCAGAGCTGCCCTGTCACTTTCTATGATGTTTTTGGCGAGCAGGGACATCCTATGCGTTGCACTATCAGCGATATGGGACCGGATATGCTGGCACGTCTCCTTGAACTCAATGAGACACAGACTGGCGTCCTCAATATTGTGTTCCGCATCGCTGACGACCGTGGCCTGCTTCTTCTCGACATGAAGGACCTCCGCTCGATGCTCAACTATGTCAGCAAGAACGCTTCTGATTTTACTGCCAAGTATGGCAATATTTCTGCCGCTAGTGTCGGCGCTATTCAGCGTTCACTTCTCGCTTTCGAGAATCAGGGCGCTGACATGTTCTTCGGCGAACCGGCATTTGACATCAACGACCTTATGGCAGTACGCGACGGCAAGGGCATGATGAGCGTCCTCGCTGCCGATAAGCTTATGCTCCAGCCTAAGCTCTATTCTACGTTCCTCCTCTGGCTCATGAGCGAACTCTATGTTACTCTCCCTGAGGTGGGTGACCTCGACCTGCCTAAGCTGGTCTTCTTCTTCGACGAGGCTCACATGCTTTTCGAAGATACCTCAAAGGCTATGGTAGGCAAGATCGAGCAGGTAGTCCGTCTCATCCGAAGCAAGGGTGTTGGCATCTACTTCATCTCGCAGAATCCTAGCGACATTCCTGATTCTATCCTCGGACAGCTCGGCAACCGTGTTCAGCATGCTCTCCGTGCCTATACTCCAAAGGATAAGAAGTCTCTCAAGGCTGCAGCCGACAGTTTCCGTGCTAATCCTGAGTTCGACACTCAGGAGGCTATTCAGGCTCTTGAGACTGGCGAGGCTCTTGTCTCTTTCCTCGACGAGAAGGGTGCTCCTCGTGTAGTTGAGCGCTGCAAGATTCTCTTCCCACTGAGCCAGATTGGTGCCGTGACAGACGAGCAGCGTCGTGATATCATCAAGACGTCACGCATCAACGGCAAGTATGACACTCCTATCGACCGTGAGAGCGCATTCGAGGTTCTCCTCGCCGATGCTGAAAAGGCTCAGGCTGAAGCTGAAAAGGCTGCTGCAGAGAAAGAAAAGGCAAAGGAGTCAAAGACAAGCAAGTCGTCAAAGAAGGACAGCAACGACATAGCTTCCAAGGTAGGCAAGTCTGTCAAGACATCAATAATATCGTCCGTAGCAGGATTCGTGGCTTCGTTTGTCGCAGGTCTCTTCACAAGCAAGAAGAGTTCTGCCGCATCAAAGGCTACCCAGAGTGCAGTACGCACTCTGACACGCAGCGTCCTCGGCAATTTGCTAAAGTAGAGTAGTGTTATATATGAAATAATTTAGGGCGTCCTTTCGGTCGCCCTTTTTCGTTTTATTTCTTCTCCATGTGTGCTGCCATCACTCCGTTGACTACTTCATATTTGTCATATTCTACAAATCCGTCTCGCTTGTAAAAGTTATACGTGTTTGTGTCGTTTATATATGAGCAGAGCCATTCTCTTTTATAGTCAAACATCGATTCAAGTTTCCTCTGAAGTTTTCGTCCTAGTCCTTTGCCTTGATATTTCGGGTCTATCATCAGTCGTCCTATATACAATGATCCGTCATTCACATTACCGCGTACAGAACCGATTATTTTGTTGTCGTCCGACAGCATTTTTAGTATTGTGTCTTTGCCAAATTCTGCAATGCAGTTTTCAAGTGTGTCCATCATCTGTGGTATCTCTTCACACTTCAATGTTTCGGCAACAGGCTTAAATGCTCTTTTTTGTAATTCCAGCAACTCTTTCATGTCATCGATAGTCGCAGTCTCAATTCTGTATTCCATAGCCTTTTTTTTAGTGAATGTCTTATTCCCAGAATGTAGCTATTTCTCCCATATCCTTTCGTGTGTGTGCCTTGATAGGTGTTTCTGGATCGGCATACCCGATAGGTATCAGCACATCAACCTCTTCGCCGTCATTTAGTTTCAGCACTTCGCTGGCTATTGTGGTGTCGAAGTTGCAAACCCAGCATGTCGACAGTCCCAAGTCCGTAGCCTTAAGTGTGATATGCTCTGTTGCTATTGCGATGTCGATGTCGCAATGGTCCTTGCCGTCCGAACCTCTGTGCCAGCTCTGGTTGTGGTCGCCTATCACGGCAATCATTGCTGGTGCGCTCTCTATCCATTCCCTCTGATAGGCTTTCTTTATCTCGGCCAGCTTCTCCTTGTTGGTTATCACCACAAAGCGCCAAGGCTGTTTGTTGACTGCCGATGGAGCCTGTCGTGCGGCTTCAATCACTTGGGTCAACATCTCTTTTGATGGAACCTCCGAGGTATATTTTCTCACCGAGGTTCTGTTCTTTATTATCTCATCCAATATCATAGTGCTTAACTTGTTTTCTTAAGATTCAAGACAGAAAAAACTCATTTCAAGTGCATCAAATATAAGTAGACGGTCGGTCAGCAGATGGCCGATGCCGAGTATATACTTCACGGCCTCCGTTGCTTGTATCGTGCCGACAATACCTGGTACAACGCCCAGTATTCCCTTTGCCGCACACGACTCACATCCCTTGGTGTCTTCTGCTTCAGGGAATATGTCCCTATAGCTTCTGCTTCCTGGCACACACGTCACCGTCTGGCCGCCAAACTGCTGCACTCCGCCAATGCTGAACGCCTTGCCTATCCTTGTGCATACATCGTTGATGAGATATTTCGACTCAAAGTGGTCCGTCGCCTCAATGACGAAGTCGTAGCCTGACAATATCTCCTCGGCATTCTCCGTGGTGAGGAATCCGTTGTGGCATATCACCTCCACGTGCGTATTTATCTCCCTTATTCTTGCCTTGGCCGATTCTGTCTTGGGCGTTCCTACTGCCGATGTCGAGTGTATCACTTGCCTCTGCAGGTTGCTCAGGTCCACGTTGTCTCCATCCACTATTCCCAGTGTCCCGATGCCGGCAGCTGCCAGATAGAGTAGGGCGGGTGAACCAAGCCCTCCGGCTCCCACAACGCACACTTTCGCCTCTTTCAGTTTCTTCTGACCCTGCGGACCGACGCCTTCAAGGTCTATGTGTCTGAGGTATCGCTGGACCTCTTCGTCAGTGAATGTTTTCTTGTCCATTGCTTTTAGCTTTTTTATAGCTCTACAAACAAGCCTATTGATATGCCCTTGCTTCCGCCTGATATGTGATTATATTTAGCACCTTCGCAGTAATATCCAATGAATGGTGATAGTGCCACCTTGTGCAGTGCAATACGACATCCTCCGTTGATGCCTCGGAAAAGGCCTCCTCTTGCATTGTTGTAGTTTGATACTTGTGTGCCGATGTTGGCATATACGAATGGTGACGCTATTCGTTTGCCGAAGTCATATTTCACCCATGCGTATATTGGCATTGTGAAAAATGCTCCGTCATATTCATAGTATACGTCTTTTTCTGTCTCTAGGTCGTCTTTCAGGCTATCAAACAGATAGTCGACGTCCATGTTGATGCTTGGAGTGATTCCTACTCCGGTCTGCAATTGAGGCACGATTCTTTTTCCTAGGTCTATCATCACTCCTTCGGTAGCCAGACCGCTGTTACGGCCTACATCTCCGAGGTGTATCACCATGCCTTTGCTTGTTAATGCCTTGCGGCTTACTTCGTTATTCTGCTCCTGACCCATAGCCATAGTGGCAGTCAGAGCTAACAGTACTGCAATAATCGATTTCATAGGTTTGAGGTTTTTAATTGAAAGAGGTCGCTCCTAGCAGAAGCGACCTCTATTATTGATTGTCAATTTGCAATTGTCAAATCATTAGAGCTGTGGACCAGCTGCAACGAGTGCCTTACCAGCTTCGTTAGTTGTGTACTTAGCGAAG
>JAKSLF010000008.1 GCA_024401355.1 Bacteroidales bacterium
TCTATTCGTTATATGACTTCAAGGATTTCCGTGAGAATATGGATGCAGAGAAAGGCTATATTCAGGGACGTTTCGACGCTGTTCCATACGTCGATTCTTCTGTTGAAAGTATAAAACAATTATTGGAGGGATAACCATGGCGAGCAGAAGAGAAAAGGCACCCGATAAAAGGATGCGAAGAATTGCCTTGGTGATCTGCGAGGGTGAAACCGAGGAAAATTATATCAACCTATTGAAGAGGTGGTATAAATCCCCTGTACGCATTATATCTCATATTGAAGGAACTAAGATCAATCAGTCGCTTGTAGATAAACGCACGAAGGAGCTTAAGATTTCTGCACTAGACAAAGTTGATACATTCCTGATGTATGATATGGATGTCACTGCCGTCAATGAGAAAGTAACGGCATGCAAAGCAGAACTCCTATTGAGCAATCCATGTTTTGAAATTTGGTTGCTTCTACAATACAGAGGTTGCTCTTGCAAGAGCCAAGAAATTGATTGAGTTCCAAAATCCTTCAACGAGCATTTACAAATTGATTGAGATGCTGAAAGATTCTGCTCGCTAATAATTAGAAATTGTTATATAACTTCACTAGTCAAACATATTATCGAGTAAGAAACACAAGGTCGGCCTCATACAAACCAGTATATAGCCGACAAAATTCCACCTACCCCAACTTTCCCCAAGACAACTAAAATTTCCCCAGTGTCCACTTTTTTATACTGCCACAATTGTAAAATACTACCATAACTATTAAATTTGCAAAATGAATCTTTAACGACACAACGATAAATACAAAACTTAAACACAACATAAAGATGAACACTAGAATTCTATCAACTTTTATCGCCACGGCATTCTTCATGGTGAGTGCTCATGCGCAGATAACTAATCTGAAGGGCGGATTCAAGACTAGCGAGGCAAAGCCTATGATGCATCAGGGTGTTGCCACACTATCTTCTGACGGGTCAAAGAAACAGAACGAAAAGCTCTTCGAACAATTCAAGACACTTGCCGATGGCGGAAGCAAAGAAGCCCAGAACAATCTCGGATACTGTTTCCAGACTGGCCAGGGCACCAAGAAAAACGAAGACATGGCAGCAACATGGTATCACACAGCATCTGTCAACGGAAGCGCTGTTGCAAGCTATAACTTGGGACTCTGCTATCTCTATGGCAATGGTGTAAAAAAGAACAAGGAGACTGCCATCGAATATCTTCGCAAAGCATCAGATGCTGGTTATGCAGAAGCATCGGCTGCTCTGGGCACTATGTACTATACCGGCAATGGTGTAAAGAAAGACAAAGACCTTGCGATGAATATGTGGCTCAAAGCTGCACAGGACGGTTTTGCCGAAAGCCAATGGAACATGGCTGTAGGATATCAGAACGGCGAGCACGTTCATGCCAATGAGCATAGTGCTGCAGAATGGATGGAAAAAGCTGCCAACAACGCCATCGCAGAGGCACAGTATAATATAGGTGTTTACTACACTACTGGCCGTGGCGTTTCGAAAGACGAAGCAAAGGCTGCTCGCTATTTCGAAATGGCTGCAAACAAAGGTATTGCGGAGGCTCAATATAATGTCGGACTATGCTACCGCGACGGTAATGGTGTGAGCAAAAATGTACAGACTGCCGCCACTTGGTTCGAGAAAGCTGCAAAGAATAAAATTCCTGAGGCGATGTTCTGCCTTGCTATTGCCTACGAAAAGGGCGAAGGCGTGAAGACTGACAAGGAAGATGCTTTGAAATGGATGGAGAAGTCTGCTGACAATGGATTAATCAAGGCTATGTATCACACAGGATACTATTATAAGTATGGTATCGGCACAAAGGTCAACTACGACAAAGCTGTAAAATGGCTTTCTAAATCTTCAGAGACTGACATTGTTGAAGCAAAAGCAGAACTTGCTAACTGCTATTTCCTCGGACTCGGCACTAAGAAAGACTACGAAAAGGCTTTCAAGTTATTGAAGGAGCCCGTGAAGGCAGAGATAGCTATGTCACAGCACAACATGGCTCTGTGCTACAAGAATGGCTGGGGCACAGACATGGATGCTCACAAGGCTTTCAACTTGCTTGACAAGGCTGCCGACCAGAAGTACGCACCTGCCCAATACGAACTTGGTGTTCTTTACCTCACTGGCGTCGGAACTGAACAAGACAACCACAAGGCATTCAAATGTTTCACTCTCGCAGCCGACCAGAAATTGCCAGAGGCACAGGTTGCTGTAGGCAACTGCTACAAAGACGGAGTTGGCACAGGTATAGAAGAGAGCAAGGCTTACAGAAGCTATAATCTTGCTGCAGAGCAGAAGTATCCAGAAGGTCTTTTTGCGGTTGCTAACTGCTTCATGAATGGCATAGGTGTTGAGAAGAACGAAAAGAAAGCTCTGTCATATTATGAAAAGGCTGCTGACTTCGACCATGCTGAGGCAGAATATGCCGCAGCCAACTGCTACCGTTTTGGAAACGGCACAAAGCAGGATCTTGGCAAAGCTATCAAGTATATAGACAAGGCTATTGAGCACTCTGTACAAAACACAAAATATATCGACTCAAAGGGCCAGATTCTTACAGCTCAGGGTCAGATGGACAAGGCGCTAGAGCAGTACAACAAGGTGATTGCTATTGACGCCAATTACTACAACGTGAATAAATCCCCTCTGAAGCAGGAACTAATCTCTGCAAACAAGATTCAGGAATAGGAATACTGAAATAACTAGACAGCCATCAGACACGAAATATATCGTTTTCGATGGCTGTCTATTTTTATTTTTGTAGCTTTGGCATATTATTTGTTATACCATTAAATGACAAGAAATGAAAACATCGAAAAGACAATATATTATGCGAAAGCTATTCTTCATATTATTTGTTGCGGCAGCATCGGCAGCCACATACGCACTTCACAGACCACAGGCTAAAGTGAAGTCGCTGACTGATGCAGAACTCATGCATTGCATCGACTCATGCATTAAGAATGATATTCCACTATCAGCAGAACCATTCTTCACAGAAGCCAAGCAGAGGGCATCACTCGTCAAGGACACACGAGCCATGCTTGACCTCATCGACAAAGAAATCGGACTCAACTGCCGCAGGCTTGAAACTGTCGAGGAAATAAACAAAGCCATTGACAAAGAGATAGAAGGTGCATGGACACCGCTAAGGGAGATGCTATGGATTCGCAAAGCGGTGCTCAACTTCAACAAGCCCACGATAGATGATGTCAAAGAAAACATCTGCAGCAAGGCCGATGAATTAAGAAGCATTTCGGCATACAGCATAACAGATTCCAATGATGTCATCATTCCAATGTCAGCTTACGACTACATCATGCTGACCATCAACAACAGCAACATCATCAAAGAAGAACAAAGGAAAGAATTGTACAAAAGCTGGCATACCAATGGTGACGCAACATCACGCATCTTATACGAGGCATCAACACTCAACAACGGCATCAGCCGTGATCATGGACGTGAGAAAGTCGCCATTATAGATTCACTTGCTTTCTCCCCAGAAACACATGCCATGGCAGATCTTGCTTGGGGAATGTACTACCAATGGAAAGCTTTCGACACAAAACGTGAAGCCCTAAAATCAAATGCATACGCCGACACAGCTATAACTCGCTACAAGGCTATCAACACTTCTTTCAAAGTTCTCAGTGACATAGCAAAACTCCGCATCGAAAACATAGACAGCAAAGGACTCCAGATTGAGACGGAGAATCCAATCATGCCAGAAAAGTACATACCACTTCAAATCAGAACCAAAAACATAGGAGAAGTCTGTGTCCGAATCTTTAACAACACAGCCAATTTTGATGTAAACAAGAATGAACCTATAAAGACATACAACATCACCATTCCTAGCCACACAGGAAAAATAGCGACCCAAACTACTTATACAGAATTAGACGGACTTCCTGTTGGAGAGTATATCATTGCAGTATCCGCTGACGACCTTATAGACATCCAATCGGTGCACTCGACAAACATAATGCCAGCGCACATTTCAAGCATTGAATCCGACTATCTGGCTATTCTCAACGCAACCAACGGAAGCGCACTCACCACAGCCCAAGTCAACAACAAGCCACTGGACGATTACGCGATGTTCGACATAACAAGCAGAACCAAATCGGGAACAAACCACAAACTAAACATCCAGAATGGCAATGACAAAGTAAAGTTCGAGACATACACTAGCAAGAGCTACAAGCCTCGCAATAACACGTCATCCAGAATGAACATACTGACTGACCGTTCCATCTACAGACCTGGTCAGACAATATACTTCAAGATATGGAATTACAAAGCCGACACAGAAAGAATGTGGGCAGACTCAACACGCAAAGCTGTTGATGTGACACTCAAAAGCCATAATGGCACAAAAATAGCGTCGGCAAATGTTAGTGTCAATAGATTTGGAACCGCCAGCGGCGAACTCAACATACCTGATGATGTCGACCTTGGAATGGCAACAATAATTGCCGACAACTACAAGGGGTCAACCAATGTCAGAATAGAAGAATACAAAAGATCGGGCAACAAACTTTCATTCGATCCAATTCGCGAGGCATACCTCGTCGGCGATTCTATCACTATCAAGGGCAAAGCCACTTCTGCCGATGGCAAACCTATAGCGAACGCTAACATCATAGTAAACGACACATCGACTATCACAACAGACGAAAAAGGACTATTCAAATACGCATATCTCGACAAGAGCAAAAATCTGTTTGATAGTCATACTAATATACATTTCAAGATGACAGACCTGGGAGGTGAGACCACCGAGGCAGATCAATCTGTACACTTAAACACGAAAGGAAATGTCTTGGACATAAGTGCCAAAGGTTATATAAAGAAAACAGAGAAAGCCAACATCGACATCACATCATCCAACACCAACGGCCAACCATACAAAGCTAATGTCACCTATGTTATCGAGCGTCTCAAGCATAGAGACGAATATTTGCCTAGCACAAACTTTTTCCCCGACACAATTGTCGGGAAATATAGTCTTGACATACATCACCACAACTACTCATATATCGTTGTTGATACAATCATGCAGCAGACCGTCATAGTAGACAGCCTGCTATCATTGCCTATTGATGTAGACAAACTAACTACAGGTCTATACCGCATAAAGGCGAAGACTCAAAGCCACAACGGGAAAAGAAACGGCACGAAAGACTTTGACGTCAGAAGCGAGGCTGAATTTACAATTATAGATGTCAACGGCAAAAATGACATCAACGATGCATTGTTCCTAACGTATTACGAGAACTTCACCCCTGGCAAACCTGCTACTTTCTATGTAGGCACACGAATCAAAGATGCTAACATACTTGTAGTTGCTGAATTTGCTGGAGAAATATTCAACCGCCAGTATGTTCATTGCTCAGAAGGTATAATGCCTATAACCATAGACGTACCTAAATCAAAACAAAACTATACGCAACTACATGTATTTGCCATTCTGGTGAACAATAACAGATATTACACCCAAAATATCACCATGCCAATTGCTAATGTTGTCGACACCGATTTGAAACTGCAGCTAGAGACATGGCACGACAAGTCTGCACCAGCAGCAGAAGAGACTGCTACACTCATAATCAAGGCTGACTCGACAACTCCGACAGAAATTGTTGCGTCTATGTATGACGCACGTCTCGACCGTATATGCAACAACACATGGAATAACAGGCGTTTCTACAAAAACACTCTTTCTTCGTACAGCTACGCATCAAGAATGTACATACCTAGTCCATCCATACAATTCAAAAATGGATATTACCAGGAAAACAACGGACATATATACGACGATAGTAATAATAGATATAACGAACTCGTCAGCAATTTGGCAAAAAGCAAGTTAAAGGATATATACAATGAGTTTGAGATTCTGTACCCTTGGAATTCTCTCGACGAAATGGTTGTTGTTGGCTATGGAGTAAAACGCAGCCGTAGTAATGGACTGAAGCAAAAGGCTATGGCTACTATGGAAGCCGCCGCCGTTGAGGATCATAGGATAGTTGTTAGAGGTACTTCACCAATGGTCATGTCAGAAAATGTATCGTATGATTCAGCAATGCCAGAACCATCACCCGAAGCAGAAGAGGAAGCAGCAGAAACAGAAGATGACGAAGAACTGGACGATTCACAACTTCGTACAGACTTCCGCGAAACAGTTTTCTTCTACCCTAACCTCACGACAGATACAAATGGACGAGCTACATTTACATTCCGTATTCCAGACAATATAACAACATACAATTTCAGAGCCATCGCCCACAACAAAGACATGCATAGTGGATATGTCACATCAACAATGGCCGTCACAAAGCCATTGACTGTCAAGGCTTGGGTCCCAAGAGTTTTAACCGAAGGTGATACAATCAACGTTGGAATGGCTATATCATCAAAGACACCAGAAGATAGCATAACGACACGTCTGACATGCAAAACCATATCACTCGCTGGCAATATTACAGCAAAAATAATTGACATAGATAAAACACATTGGTCAATTGTTGTCCCTAACGATATCGACACTCTTCAGATAGCATTCTCTGCCACTGGAGGCAATTTCACAGATGGCGAGCGTCACTCTATTCCTGTACGTCGTCGCTACCAGGAGATTACCGAGAGCCAAAGCTTCATGCTTATGACTGCAGGAACATTCGCTATTGACAATCCATTTGCTTCTGACCCTGTCTACGCCAACCGGAACACAACTTTCAGTTATACAGCCAACACCTGGCCAGAAGTTCTCAGAGCGTTACCACATCTCTACAATTGCATTTACCCGTCTTCAGATAACTATCTCGGACAAATCGAATCATCTGCTATCGCAATGATGCTCATGAAACGTGATGATGTCAAGTATTGGGTCAAAACAATGTCTACAACGAAAGACAATGTAGAGTCTCATCACTTAGACGAGAAATCACCATGGAAGTCATATAACTCATTCCTTGAGAAACATGACGCAGAAGTTGTCAAGATGCTCAGTGGCAACAATTCAAGAAAGACATACGAGAAAGCACTTCGCAATCTTCGCAAGATGCAACTATCCGACGGATCTTTCCCATGGTTCAAAGGTATGGATGGCTCGGATTTTATCACCCGACACATACTCTCGACGCTTGGTCTCCTAGTCCGTTATGGGATGGTGCCATCATCAGACGTTAGTGACATTTGCAGAAAGGGCCAAACATATCTTGAAAGCAACATAGCAAAGGAGGTCAAACGATGGGAAAAAGAAAAGGTCAAAGAACTAACGACTGACTATACTATGCTACATGAGCTATATACTATATCATGCCTTTCATCTATAAATCTCAAAGATGAAAACATTTCAAAGGCTATCAAGGCAATACCTTCAGCATCCGTGCTGCGCGACCCAGCAAAGAAACTGATGGCATCACTCATATATAACCGCATTGGACGAAAGAGCGAGGCACAGCTTCTATTGAAGTCTATTACCGAGAATCTTGTTCGTCCTGACGACTATACGGCCCACATTAGTCTTGTTGGACATTTCTGGTATACAAACCACATGTTCGTTCATTCAATGCTAGTCATGTCAATAAACGAACTCGACCCAGACAACGGAGATAAGTACCGCATCATCAACTGGCTTTTGAAGGAGAAGAGAACCACGCACTGGAACGACACACAAGCCACATCACGCGCAGTACTATCTCTGCTCACTCAAACAACAGACAACCGTCAGACAGATACACTTAAGGTCAACTACACGACTTCGGAACTTACAGGCGAGACAAAAGAAACGACAAAACAAAAGGTCACAATTCCAATGTCTATCACAAGCCAAGACATCTCCTCTGTTGTAATAGACCACACAGGGAAGATGCCATCATGGGGTTCGTGGAAACGTAATGCACTCATGCCGACTGACGACATGAAAGCACATTCCAGCGATGACATATCCGTCACTCGCAATATCACGGCAATCACATCCAACGGGAAAGCCATAGACAAAAAGCATTTCGACATTGGAGACCGAGTAAGAATTACACTAACAGTCAAGACATCTGTTGACATGGATTTTGTTAGAGTTAGCGACTTCAGACCAGCTGCATTTGAACCTATCGACCAAGTCAGTGGCTACCGAGGCTGGTGGTGGCTCCGCAATACTCTGATACCAGACTGCTGCTGTCATTATTTCTCGCCCAATGATGTTTCAGTCGACTTCTTCATCGAACGACTTCCACGTGGCATCCACACTTTCTCGTATGAGTGTTACGTAACAAATAGTGGACAGATGAATGCCGGTTACGCCGAAGCCGTATGCCTCTATACTGACGGATTTGAAGCACACACCGAAGGTTCACGCATTACTACAAAGTAAATATATAGTGATATTATCGATTTATTGCTATCTTTGCGTAAACAAGGAAGTCGTATAACTAAAGCATTACTACAATGGCTAAATATATCGGTGCACATGTCAGCGCAAGTGGAGGTGTCCAGAATGCCCCACAAAACGCATCAAATATAGGAGCAACAGCTTTCGCACTTTTCACTAAGAACCAGAGACAATGGACTGCCCAGCCTCTTTCAGAAACTGAAATAGCTGCATTCAAAAGCACATGCGACAAATTATCCTATACTGCAGACCAGATTCTTCCTCACGACAGTTACCTTATAAACCTTGGTAATCCAACAGAAGAAGGACGCGACAAGTCGCTCAATTCATTTATCCACGAACTTGAGCGCTGCCATGCACTCGGACTCACCATGCTCAACTTTCACCCAGGCAGTCACTTGAAAGAACTGAGCGAAGACGATTGTCTCAAACGAATTGCCGAAGGCATCAATGTAGCATTAAGTCGCACAACGGGTGTCACAGCTGTTATCGAAAACACCGCAGGACAAGGCACCAACCTCGGATATAAATTCGAACATCTGCGACGAATAATTGACCTGGTTGACGACAAGTCACGCATAGGAGTCTGCATCGACACATGCCATGCTTTTGCAGCAGGATATGATTTTCGCGACAAAGATTCCTACGAGGCTATGTGGCATTCATTTGATCAAATAGTTGGACAACAATACCTGAAGGGTATGCACCTCAACGATGCTATCAAACCTCTCGGAAGCAAAGTCGACCGTCACGACACTCTCGGACATGGAGCCATAGGTCTCGATGCATTCCGTCTTATCATCGAGGATCCGCGAACAGACAACATGCCTCTCATCCTAGAAACTCCTGACGAATCGCTATGGGCATCTGAAATAGCAACTCTCAAGAGCTTCATCAAGGGATAATGCGAATTGTCAATGTCGTCATATTACTGATTCTTCTACTTTCGGTTGAATCATGGAGTCAAACATCAGGCCAAAGTCTGGTGATAACTCGTGCTGTGGTTATCGACGGCGACACAATACCTCACATCAGACTCGGAGAGATTAATTGCTGGGGCAACTTACGTTTCAAGTCAAAGAGAGCACGCGAAAGATATACACGTCTAGTTCACAATGTAAGAAAGACGCTCCCCTACGCACGCATTGCCGCACAACGCATCACAGAAATCGAAGACAGCCTAAGCAAATTGCCAACGAAGAAACTCAAAGAACAATACATCAAAGAATCTGAAAAGAAACTCTTTGCCGAATTTGAGAAACCACTCAAGCATTTGACAATCTCACAAGGACGTATTCTCATCAAACTGATTGACCGCGAAACAGGCAACACAAGCTACCAGCTTATCAAATCGCTCAAAGGCAGTTTCTCTGCTTTCCTTTGGCAAGGCGTTGCCCGACTTTTCGGTTCTTCCCTAAAATCGGAATACGACGCCGAAGGTGATGACAAGGCAATTGAATATATTGTCAATGCCATAGACAACGGAGCTTACGACGACTATTAACCCTAGCATACATGACTATCACATCTATAATACGACGCATCACATGCTTCATCTCAACGATGATGGTAGCCATTTCCATGCATGCAGGTAACGTACATGAACAACATAACTCCATCGAGGCTTCTGCAGACACTACATATCACCCCATAACGTCATATAGCCAACTTGAGCAAAGCGATACAACAAATTATGCCTCACTAATATTCAATACTGCTGTGGCAAATGCCGAAAAGATTCTCGATGCACTTACAATAGACCACGACAAATGGAGCCTTGCTATCTATCCAGCCGCATCATACTCCGGACAAAGCGGTTTCGCTATAGGACTTATGCCGATGCTGACACTCGACAGTAAACTCACTGAAAGCACAACCATCATCACCCCATCTGTCCTGGTGTCGACCAAAGGAATGTGGGAGGCACAATGTGATGCTGACATATACCTAAAACATCGGCAGACAATAACTGCCAAGGCTGAATTCTTTTATCAGCCAGACAAATACTATGGACTAGCTTCAACATACAACGGTAGCAAAAAAGCAGAATACAATATCTACCGTTTTCAAATCACAGCTAGTTACCAAAAAGAATTTACACACGGATTCAAACTTGGTCCAGCCGTCGATTTCTCAAATCACCACTTTCGAAAAATAAAAACTTTATCCACCTCAATAGCCGATTCTGTTTCTATTGTTGGAGACATCTTGGCATCTGAGGGCTGGGACAATGCCATTGGACTGTGTGCGTCGTATGACTCGCGCGACAACTTGCTATATCCACATTCAGGATGGTATATCATGATTAAGGCCTTGACATACCAGAAATTCATTGGATCAGATAGAACTTTCAACACTATCACACTCGACGCTAGAAAATATGCACCCTTAGGCGAAAAGTCTGTATTGGCATTCCAACTATATGCAAGTGGCATAAGCAACAACAAGGCGCCATACCATAAAATGGCAACTTTCGGAGGCACTCGTCTTGGCAGAGCTATTCCCCACAACCTGAAATATGCTGATCGATATGCAGCCCTATTTCAGGGAGAAGTACGTTTCCCACTCTTCTGGCGCATAGGAGGAACATCATGGATTGGAGCAGGAAGTGCCTCCCACAATATAAATAAAGAAATCATCGACAACACACAAGGCATGGCCGGCATAGGATTACGCTTCAAAGTTTTTCCCGAAAAAGGACTTAACATGCGCCTCGACGGAGGCTTGTCAACAAAAGGAGAGAAAGCCATCTATTTCAATATCAGAGAGGCGTTCTAAAAAAAGACCGGACAACAATTAATGTTTTTTAATCATTCTCTTTCATTTATAAAAAAAAGTTACTACATTGCACATGGCAATAGTGTGCCACAAATGATTATTAATCATCAGAAAAAGGAACTATAAAAAAAATGAGCTCTTCACTAGTAAAAGGATTTAAAATATCCTTTGTAGTACTCGTCACTCTCATCATTTGGCTTCTACCAACGTCCGCTCTCGGCATTGATGGTTTGACAATTATTCAGCAACGAATGATTGCTATCTTCGTATTCGCAGCACTTATGTGGATTCTTGAAGGAGTCCACGCTTGGGTCACATCTGTGCTGATTATTCTGATAATGCTGTTTACTGTATCGGACAGTGCAATTGTCCAACTTATAGACCCTTCTTATTTCCCATCAGACCAACTTGCAGAGAATTCTAAAGGCATAATGGTTCCTGTCGGACTCATTAGCTACAAGTCAATAATCGCATGTTTTGCTGACCCAACAGTCATGCTCTTCCTTGGTGGCTTTGTTCTTGCACATGTAGCATCCAAGAGTGGCGTCGACATTTCTTTGGCTCGTGTTATGCTTAAGCCTTTTGGAACAAACTCAAAAACTGTGCTTCTTGGATTTATCCTTGTTACAGCCATATTCTCAATGTTCGTATCCAACACAGCAACTGCCGCTATGATGCTGACTTTCCTCACACCAGTTCTCAAGGCTATGCCCGAGAGCGAACGTGGACGCATTGGACTAGCACTGGCCATCCCTATCGGATGTAATGTCGGTGGTATTGCAACACCTATCGGAACTCCTCCAAACGGCATTGCCCTAGGTGGACTTAAGGAGATTGGTATCAACATAGGTTTTGCAGAATGGATGGCTGTCATGTTCCCACTTATGATTGTCATACTCTTGATTTCATGGGTACTTCTTCTCAATGTATACAAGTTCTCATCAAAGAGAATCGAATTCAAGATTGAAGGCGGTGCCAAGAAAGGCTGGGAGACAACAGCTATCTATATTGTCATGGGCATGACTATCCTTCTTTGGATGCTTGAAAAAATAGTTGGAATCAACTCATACGTTGTTGCTCTCTTCCCTGTTGGTGCTTTCTGTGCATTGGGTATTGTCACTTCACAAGACCTCAAACAGATAGAATGGTCAGTACTTTGGATGGTTGCTGGTGGTTTTGCACTTGGTGTAGGAATGAAAGACTCAGGTCTTGCTAAGGCACTTGTCGAGTCAATTCCTTTCGGTTCATGGAATGTAATGGTTGTGCTTATAGGCAGCGGACTTATCTGCTGGTTCCTTTCTACATTCATCAGCAACTCTGCATCGGCAGCTCTCATGGTGCCTATTCTTTCCGCAGTAGCTAAGGGTATGACAGAACAACTTGCACCTATAGGCGGTGTAACCACACTTATTGTCGGACTTGCACTTTCTGCCTCATTTGCAATGGCTCTGCCTATATCTACACCACCTAATGCCATAGCATATTCAACAGGTCTTGTAACAACCTCGCAAATGGCTAAAACAGGTGTAATAATTGGTCTCATATCATTTACACTAGGATATATAGTTCTGATCTCAATTGGTCAGATGGGTATATTCGGATAGAGAGAAACGGAACACAAACAACAAACCCACTCAAGTCTACACTTGGGTGGGTTTCTATTTTTATATGAAGAATTACTGTGTTACGATGCTAGCATCTTACGGAACACGTAGTCTCGTGCATCAGGAAATGATATACCAGCGCATACCATCTTTACATCACAATAATACATAGCCAAAGCTATCTCACGCCACATATCAAAAGTAATCCTATTCTCCCATTCCGGATCTTTCAAAAGTCCATTGTCATACATATTGACAAATTCCTTTAAACCAGCCAAACCAGGTTTTGAATAGTATTTTGGAGTACCCATGTGGTTGTTCCATATATATTCAGATTCTGTCTCCTTAAGATTTCTGCTTGGGTCTTCCTTTCCTTTGGCTAACGAATTATCCATTGAAGAGATTCGTGCTTTTACAAGTCGATAAATCTCCGCCACCCATGCTGCATTTAAAATTTCCATAGCTATTAATTTTTGTCCTTTAATATCTAAATGCAAATATAAAATTGTTTTGCGATATTAGGCACACAAAATAGTAATAAATAATCTTTATATGTCAAGATAAGTTGTAAAAACGTAAAAAAACAGCCACAAAAAACCAAAACAACAATTTATAATGTACCTTTGCAAAAGCAATAGACATTATGAAATGAAAACTGCATTTGCAAGATTACTGCTTGTTCTTTTCGTCTTGGCAATATCCTCGTCGATGTCGCCCAATGTCCTATTTGCACAGTCAAAACGTCAATCAGTCAAGAAATCACAGCCCACGAAGCAGCAAACGCTCTCTACTAAAGAGCGAACAATTGTAGGCATCATAATGGATAGTGACACACGCGAGCCTATCCCCTTTTCCAACGCATATATCAAAGGCACACTCATAGGCACCGTCAGCGATTTCGATGGCAATTTCAAAATCAAAACTCCTGCCGGCACAGATAGTTTGTCATTCAACTCAATGGGCTACATAGACATGTCTATGCCCCTCAGCGCACTTGGCAACGACACCAACCGCATCTACCTCAAGTCCAACACCATTGCCATCAACGAAATCAAAGTCACTCCCGACGATGCGCCACGACGTATAGTCAAAGCCACAATACGAAACAAGAGCCGAAACAACCCAGCAAAATACGACAGAACAAAGTTCGAAAAATATGTCCGCTGGGAATATGCCATCAACAATATTGGCGAGAAAAACTGGCTCCTCAAAGGTGCCAATGACCTGATGAAACTAGACGAAGATTCCAACAGATACCTTCCTGTCTATTTCTCAGAAACACTATCACTCAACGAAACCCAAAAGAAACCAAAGAAAATGCGTTCGACTATCATTGCAGATGAAGTCAAAGGCATCGATGTGTTCAAACAATACGAAATCGGCGGTTTTTCATCTGCACTTGACCAAGAAGTCTCTTTTTACGATGACATAGTCAAGATGTTTGGAGTTGGATTCGTAAGTCCTATAGCAGACAACGCGTTACAATATTACAAATACTATATCGTCGACTCCGCCTATACAGATGTCGACTCAACCATGATATACACTATCAAATACAGACCAAAAAACGAGGGAGACAAGACTTTTATTGGAACAATGGACATTGAAACAAAACACTTCTCACTCATGAGAGTCGATGCCGAAATGCCCAAATACACCAACATCAACTTCGTTAAAAAACTCCTGATCAACTCGACATATAAGTTCGTTAACGACACTATTCCATTCTACGGAACAAACGAGATGGAAATGCATATCGACTACATGCCGGTCAATTCCGACAAAAAACGCCTTGAGATAAAATGCCACATGTACAACTCCCAAGACAAAATAGAAGTCAATATGCCCGGCGAACTCGAACTTTCAGCCAAAGCACTCCAATATGAGACAATCAAGTTGCCTGGCTACAAGCAGCGTGACGCCGACTTCTGGGACGAACACCGTCACAATGAACTATCCGAAAAAGACAAGGACGCAAACAATTCCATCGACTCGCTCAACAATGTAGGCAACGTCAAGAAGTTCAACCTCCTCGCAAAACTTGCACTCACAGGTTTCCTCGACTGCGGAAAATGGGAAATCGGTCCATACACAGAAGTCTTCAACACCAACAAGATAGAAGGCGTACACCTTGGTGTGGGCATCCGCAATAGCAAGGAAATCAGCGAACAATGGATGCTTATGGGAGTTGTCGGAATAGGATGCAAAAACGGCAGACCGACATATCAAGCTGGCATGGGCTACCGCTTCAATTCACCTATGCGCCGTGCTATCGAAGCTTCATACTATGACCGTTTGGTCAAAATAGGAGAGAATGAAAACATACTCTACCTCTACGAAAACATGCTGACCACATCAGAAACCAACATCATCGCCCAAATATTCAAACGCGAAGCAATTGACGAACTGATGTACGAACGACAAGCAAGAATAAAATACGACCACGAATGGATCACAGGAATATCGTCAAAATTCGGAATCAACGCACGTTGGCAATACTCGCCTAAATTCTATCCGTTCAAACAAGAAGGTAGAGAGATATATCGCGTCATGCAACAAGAAATATCTATCGATACCCGTTTCAGCTTCAACGAGAAGTACATCGACGACGGTATGCAACGTGTCTACATGTCAACAGACTACCCTATCATTCACATCACACTTGCAGGCGGACATACAATTGTTGACGAAAAAGAAAGCAACTACGCCCGCATCCACTCCACTCTTAAACACCAAAGCTACATAGGTCAAACCGAACTCGACTATGCTGTCGAGGGAGGACTATTCATAGGACACCTGCCATACTCTGTCCTCGAGATGCCACGAGGCAACAAGACATACGGATTCTACCGCTACGACTTCAACATGATGGACTACCTCGAATTCGTCGCCGACAAATATCTGTACACTTACGTCGATTGGTACTTCAACGGACGCATTCTCCACAACATACCTAAAGCCAACAGAACCGGCCTGCGTGAAGTCATAGGATTCAAGGCAATGATTGGTTCATTCAGCAATAAGAACCTAGAAATGCTCGACCTCCCAGAAAAAACATCGGGCGTCAACAAGCCATATCTTGAAGTAAGCGCTGGCCTCGACAACATCTTCCGATTCTTCAGGGCCGACTGCGTCTACCGTGTCACAGACTCAAAGACAGGAGCCCCACGCGTAGGCCTACGCCTGCAGTTCAACTTCAAGCTATAATAGTCCTAGCACCACCTCTCTACACCCCACATGCCCAACTTACAAAAAATATCAAAACACGACTTTTTACTTACAATCAACCTTCTCCAAACTACCCGTATTTCAACGGAGGGATAACGGAAGCATAACGGAGGATTACCCTACCACAACCGAACCTACAAATTGCAACCTCAAACGCCATTTCTGCTTACATTTCATCATATCAGCAACCCATCAACAACTAGTTAAAATAGTAAAAAAAAGACCAGCCAATATCATTTAGAGCAACTCATTTTTGCCTATACCAAAAACATTGACTATTTTTGCATAAATGTATATGGACATAAAACACCCATATCATTGTGTGTGAGAAAGAAGAAAAATATGAAAGACGCAAACAACAAGGTAGCCATAGGAAGGTACAACACGCTCAAAATTGTCAGAAAAGTTGATTTTGGCGTATATCTCGACGACGGCAATGGCAGCGACATCCTGATGCCTCAAAAATATGTGCCAGACAACGTAGGCATAGGTGACTTTGTTGACGTCTTCGTCTACGCCGATTCAGAAGACCGACTTGTAGCCACCACAGAAAAACCAAAGGCTATAGCCGGAGAATTTGCATACCTTCCCGTTAAAGCAATTTCTCGTTTCGGAGCTTTCCTCGACTGGGGACTAACAAAAGACCTCCTTGTGCCATATAGCGAACAGCGCGACAGAATGGAAATGGACAAGAGCTACGTGGTCTACATCTATGTCGACAAGAACACTCACCGCATAGCTGCGTCCGAAAAGATTAGCAAATATCTCGACAACATCGCACCTCGCTACGAGCAGGGCGACGAGGTCGACATCATGATATGCTCTATCACCAACCTTGGATACAAGGCTATCATCAACAACACTCACACCGGCATCATCTACCGCACCGAGACCTACAAGCCACTTGCCATAGGACAACGCATGAAGGCCTACATCAAAAAAGTGCGCGAAGATGACAAGATTGACCTGTCAATAGGCAAACTCGGTTATGAAAAAGTCGACTCACTCAGAGATACGATCATCCAGAAACTCAAAGAAAACGGCGGAAGGATGGCCATTGGAGACAAAACCGACCCCGAAATCATCAAATTCGCTTTCGGGTGCAGCAAGAAAGCCTTCAAGATGACAATCGGCTCAATGTACAAAGACGGACTAATAAGCATTGATCCTGAGGGCATCAAACTCATGAGGAACGACAAATAAACTACGTCAACAACACATTTGCATTAACAACATAGAAAATGACACCTCTATTTGGCAAGACACTATCAGAACTCAACGAAGTAGCAACTTCCGTAGGACTACCCAAATTTGCAGCAAAGCAGATGGCAGACTGGCTCTACAAGAAGAACGTGGCTTCCATCGACGAGATGACCAACCTTCCTAAGGTCGGCCGCCAGCGTCTTGCCGAGCAATATGAGGTGGGGCGTAAAAACCCTATTGATGTTGCAACATCAATCGATGGCACCAAGAAATACCTTTTCGCCGTCAATGGTGCAAACGGCCGACAAGGCTATATTGAGACCGCATTCATCCCTGACGACGACAGAGCAACACTATGCGTCTCTTCGCAGGTCGGATGTAAAATGGCATGCCAATTCTGCATGACAGGCCGACAGGGATTTGGTGCAAACCTAACCTCTGGCGAAATACTCAACCAGATGGCTTCGATAGCAGAACGCGAAACGCTGACCAACATCGTATACATGGGAATGGGAGAGCCGATGGACAACCTTGAAGAGGTCATCAAGAGTGTAGAAATCCTCACCTCCGCATGGGGATATGGCTGGAGCCCACGCCGAATCACAGTATCAACGATAGGCGTCACACCGGCACTTGTGCAGTTTATCGAAAGATGCGAGGCACATGTTGCAATCAGCCTGCACAACGCTATCTCTGAGCAGCGCCTCGAACTAATGCCTTCAGAAAAGGCATTCCCTATAGCAAAGACTATCGAGGCACTCCGCAAATACGACTGGACAGGACAAAGACGACTCTCGTTTGAATATACAATGTTTGAAGGTAAAAACGACACTCCAAGCCATGTCAGCGCAATAACAAAGTTGTTGGCTGGCATCAGATGTCGCATCAACATAATTAATTTCAATCAGATTCCTGACTCAGACCTCAAGGGATCATCACGACAGAAGATGGAACGTTTCCGCGACTCACTCAACGACAAGGGATTCACAGCAACTATACGAAACTCAAAAGGTGGAGATATATTTGCCGCATGCGGACTCCTCAGTACAAAAGAACAGATGAAAGGGATCTCTAAGTAAAAACTATCATAACATACTCTAAATATATGAATTCAATTCGACGCTACATATCATCCATACACAGCATGGCAATTCTGCTCATGCTATGGGCTGTCATAGTCAACTCTGGATGCTCTATTCCACGAGAGAAGTTGGCTCAACAGACCTTCGACGAAGCGGTCGATGCCTACATGAACAAACGGTTCAACAAGGCAAAACTACTTCTCGATAGTGTGCTTTTTACATATCCAGACCTCAAGCAAGTAGTCCGCGAGAGCAAGGACATGCTCGAAATAATATACAAGACCGAACAGGAACGCAACCTTCTGTTCCTCGACAGCCTCCTCAACATTAGAGAACAGGAGATAAAACCTCTCATGGCACTCTTCGAGGCAGAAAATTCAGATGCCGACGACCCTATTCTGGTGCATAAGAAACAGACTCCAAACAGGGCTTGGGACCGTTCATACATCAAGGCACATGTCGATAAGAACGGAACTTTCTATATCTCCAGTCACTACACTGGTTCCAACTTTATCAACCATTATGCCATCAAGGCTTCTGTCGACGAATCATACCAAGAGACCGACAGCATATCAGACGAAGCATACATACACCGCTTCGACAACGAAGGCTCTGTATGGGAGATTGTCAAGTACAAAAATGGCAGCGACAATGGCGTCGGAAGTTTCATTGCAACAAATTTCGACAAACCTGTCGATATCACTTTCATTGGCACAAGCAAATACAAGATAAGACTCACCGACACCGACAAGCAGGCATTCCGCGACACATACCAGCTTGCGCTTATGCTTCGCGAGACTGTACAGATAAAGAGCCAGATTCGCAATGTCAAGATGGCAATGAGAAAGAAGCACCCAGAACGTAGCGAAGAATAATGAATATGGAGAATTGCGCAATAGAAACAAAGTTGTCCGCATCACTTCCCAAGGCCGAGAAATTGTGCAGCGAGAAGGAGACTGCCCAACTGTTTGCGAACGGGAAGTCGTTCGTAAAATATCCGTTGCGCATAGTCTATTCTCAACCTCAACCATCAGACACCGACGTACGGTGCCAAATCTTGACCAGTGTGCCTAAAAAGAGATTCAAGAGAGCTGTCAAGAGAAACCGTATCAAACGACTGATGCGCGAAGCATACCGACTCAACAAACACATCCTGACCGACACAATCGACAATGGATGCAAGATGAACATCGCATTCGTATATATCGACACTACCCTGCCGACATTTGCCAACATGCAAAAATCCATGATAGCGGCACTCTCTCGTATAGCCAAGTCAATAACAGAAAGCAAGACTGAAAATGAGACTGCCTAAGGCCATACGTGACGCTATACTTTGGATAATGGTAGGTATGATACGCATCTACCAGAAATACATTTCTCCACTCACTCCGCCCGCATGTCGCTACACGCCAACATGTTCACAATACACTCTCGAAGCACTAAAAAAATATGGTCCGCTTAAAGGGTTATGGCTTGGCATCAAGCGTATATGCCGTTGTCATCCATGGGGTGGACACGGATACGACCCTGTTCCTTAACTTTATGTAGCCATGGACGAAAAAACAGCACTCAACTACTACGCCGCACTTTGCTCAAAAAGCGAGCATTGCGAATTTGACATCCGTGAAAAGATGCGGAAAGCAGACCTTGACGAAGAAGTTCAAGAACGTGTCATATCATACCTCAGAACCGAGAAGTTCATTGACGACCAAAGGTATGCTGAAGTATTCGTCCACGACAAGGCAATGTTCAACGGCTGGGGACCAATAAAGATACGATTCGAACTTAATGCTCGACACATCAAGTCTGACGCCATTGAAGATGCGCTCGATGCTATTGACGACACAATTTTTGACCAACAGTTGCGAAAGGCTATCGAGTCGAAAATGCGAAGCACAAAGAAAGATGATTTCATGAAACTCAAGGCTTCATTGTTAAGATATGGAGGTTCACGAGGCTTTGCGTTCGACCATGTTTCTTTCGTTGTAAAAGATATTCTGAAAAAAAACTCTGACTGACCATGATTCAATATTTTCTCATTCCAGCCATGGGAGGCATCATTGGCTACTTCACCAATGACCTTGCTATACGAATGCTATTCAGACCATACGAAGCAAAGCACATATTTGGCATGCGCGTGCCATTTACACCAGGTCTTATTGCTAAGAGAAAATCTGACCTCGCCATAGCTATGGGACGAACTATCAGCAACCGCCTGATGAATCCAGAAGTATTACAGAAGACACTTCTTTCTGATTCTATCATCAACAAACTGAGAAGTTCTATCAACAAATTCATCGACAAGCAGAAAACAAGTGACCAGACATTACACGATTTCCTTTCGCAATATCTCACCGAAGCAACTGTCGATGCCACAGCCCATCATATCACAGGAAACATTGCAGATAGCATAAAACAACACCTTGCAGATTCAAACATTGGTGCAAACATAGCCCACAAGGCTGTCGTATACCTTAAAGACTATCTCAAAAATGGTGGCGGAATGCTAAGTCTCATAGGTGGCATCGCTGAAACAATGACCGAAAAAGCCGAATCCGTCTTCACAGAACACATCAATTCACTCATCGAGAAAGAGGCTCCTGAGATGGCCAAGAACATGGTAGGTTCGCAAATAGACAAACTGCTATCAACTAAAATGAAGAACTTGTGTGAAGGACACGACAAACAGCTTCAGCAATTGACCGAATCAATAATAGCATTTTACCGTCGCATCATCATGGGTCGTCTTCCCGGAATGCTAAGTACCATCAACATCAGCAGAATGGTAGAGACACGCATAAACGAGATGAGTGTCGAAGAGACAGAAAAGATGGTTTTAGATGTAATGCGAAGGGAATTGAGAGCTATAGTATGGCTTGGTGCCGCACTTGGAGCCATCATGGGATGTGTCAACCTGTTCTTTATTCAGTAAGAGCATTTTCTACAACATTCCTATTGGGCTTAGGCCAACTATGTCCCATATAGGCCACATAGCCTATCCACTCATGAGCCAGTTTCATCCATTCATCAAGTGTATTGAAATTGGGCACCCACTCTTCCCAATTGAGTGGAACTGTAGTGTTTATATCGACCGTATAGTAGTCACATTCAAGTCCGACTGTCTCACAACATAGCATTGTTCGTCGCATATATCTGGCCGAATTTATTACAAGAATCTTCTTGCCAGCCATCTGGTCACCGAACTGTTCTATTGTCAGAATGAAGTTCTCCATTGTATTCTTGGCTCTGCGTTCTATCAAGACTCTTTCAGGAGAAATGCCATAGACCTCTTGCATGTGACGGCGGAAAAATGTTGTATCGCCACTCATGCACGACGCACCGTCGCCAGTAACAATCATCTTGTCCACCACTCCAATATTCATCAGCCAAGCACAATCGACAATTCTGTCGGCAGCTTCACCATATTCAACTCTCCACCTCAGCGTATCAACCCCAGTCATTCCTCCTGGCAATATAGCATAGTCATAATGCTGGGTAGTATCTATATTCCAGACACAACCATCACACCACGCCTTGTTGGCGGCAAAGAACAACGGTCTATTTGTCGAAAGCAGGAACAACACTACTGCCCCAACAACCATTCCAATACGCAAACCTTTTTTTCGAGTATAAAGAGCGATGCCGAGCATTGCTAATATATATAATATAGGACTAGCCAAACACGCTAGAAGACGAGACAAAATATAGAACATCAAAATAAGTATTACACAATTATACGATGCAAAGGTAATAAAAACAACAAAAAAAGCAGCCATGACCGTAGTCACAACCGCTTTCAAAAAAAGGAAATATTAGAATAGTACCACTTTATTATTCTCCACTCTTGCCGTAGTTTGGCAAAACTCGAGCAGAAGGATCGTTTACATTACAGTTTTCCCACTCCTTGTTTGGCATCCAGAAATCCTTGATAGTCTCTGCTCTGCCAGGGAAGTGTTCCTCGAATATCTCACGATAGAGAAGAGACTCCTTAGAGATTGGTGGAACATGAGTATACTTCTTGCGCTTCTCTTCAAACTCCTGATCAGTATAGTAGTTTTCAGCGAACTGCTTGAGATACTCAACCGAGCTATGTCCTACAGCATCAGAGAATGCTGCCTTCTCACGCCAAAGAATCTCCTCAGGAAGGTAATCGCCATCAAAAGCCTTACGGAGAATATACTTACCCATACCACCTGTAATTTCCTTCTTATTCATCTTGCGTTCAGGTGGAATAGACATCACATACTTCACGAAGTCGATATCACCAAATGGGACACGAGCCTCGAGGCTGTTGCTTGAAATGCATCGGTCGGCACGTAGAACATCGTACATATAAAGTTCGCGAACTCTCTTTGCTGCTTCCTGCTGGAAAGCTTCAGGCGATGGAGCAAAATCAGTATACTTGTAACCGAACATCTCGTCACTTATCTCGCCAGTAAGGAGAACCTTGACATCAGTCTTCTCACGGATATACTTACAGATAAGATACATACCCATAGAAGCTCGTATAGTAGTGATATCAAAAGTCTCGATAAGATAGATAAGATGATGGAGCGAGTTGAAAATATCATCCTTAGTGAAAAGGATTTCTGTATGATCAGAGTGCAAATAGTCTGCTACAATCTTTGCATACTTAGTATCAATAGGTCCATCTTCAATGCCGATAGCGAAAGTCTTAATAGGCTTCTTAAGCAGACGAGCAGCGATAGCACAAACAAGTGAAGAATCGAGACCACCCGAAAGAAGGAATCCTACAGGTACGTCGCTCTGAAGACGCTTCTCGACACCCTTGGTCAAGAGTTCATTAATCTTCTTGTACATTGTATCATAGTCATCGTCGTTGTACTTTTCAACAGCAGCGATGTCTATATATGGCTTAATGCTCTCGCCGTCATAGTAGTGTCCAGGAGGGAAAGGCATCACCTCTTTGCAACACTTATGAAGAGCCTTCATTTCTGAAGCGAAGCAAATATCGCCCTCAGCTGTATAGCCATAGAACATACCACGGATGCCAATTGGGTCACGAGCAGCCAAGAACTTATCTAGCTTAGCATCATAGATGACAAGAGCAAACTCACCATCAAGATCCTTGGCCATTCCTTCAATACCCTTAGCCATGTAGAGAGGAATGATTGACTCACAGTCACTAGTAGACTTAAAAGGGAAATCGCGATACTTCTCTCTGAGCTGAAGATTATTATAAATCTCACCGTTACATGTCAGATGCACATTCTGATAAATGAAAGGCTGATTACCAGCCGCTGAAGTATCCATAATGCTGAGACGGTGGAACGACATCCATCCACGTGGAAAATCCACAGCGTATGAGTTGTCTGGACCACGATGCTTAATTCTGTATGTCTCGTGTGCTATCTCAAGTTTTGTCTTAGCAACACTACCAGTGTAAACGGTAAAACCACACATATTACTTTTCTTATTAATAACAAGGAATCACATGTTATAGTTATTTTGCTTCTGCGGCTATCATTTTATAATCGTAATCCCTTATTCTGTTTATAACTATTTCTTTTTTGACGATGCAAAGTTACAATTAATAACTACAATTACAAACGATAATTACATTTTTTCGCTTCTAAAGGCAAAAAAATTTCATTTTATAATGATTTGGTGGCTATTTTCAGCAAATACAAAGGTTATTTCACTCTTTTCAATCTCATATCAGCACACATCACAATAAAAGAGAGGTAACATGATGCAAGTATCGGCAAAAAATGCGATATTTGCACAATATAAGATTACACTTAAAAACAAACAAATACCTTAATATAAATGGACAAGAATCTTGAAACCATCTGCATCCATGGAGGATGGGAACCTAAGAAAGGCGAGCCACAGATGCTTCCTATCTACCAAAGCACAACTTTCAGATATGAGACAAGTGACCAGATGGCACGTCTCTTCGACCTCAAGGACGAAGGATATTTCTATACGCGTCTTGCAAACCCAACAAACGATGCGGTAGCAAAGAAAATCAATGCGCTTGAAGGTGGTGTAGGCTGCGTCTTGACATCATCGGGCCAGGCAGCAAACTTCTATGCCGTATTCAACATTTGTCAGGCAGGCGACCATTTTATCACATCAAACACCATATATGGTGGAACATTCAACCTCTTCGGTGTCACAATGAACAAACTCGGCACCGAATGTACATTTGTAGATCCAGAATGGGATGACGCACGCATCGAGAAAGAGTTCCGTCCAAACACAAAATGTTTCTTTGGCGAAACAATATCAAACCCAGGAGGCAACATCTTCGACATAGAGCGATTTGCAAAAATGGCTCACAAACATGGTGTACCTCTTATTGTCGACAACACATTTGCTACACCAATCAATTGCCGTCCATTTGAATGGGGATGCGACATCGTCACACACTCTACCACTAAATATATGGATGGTCATGCCACTCAAGTTGGCGGATGCGTAGTAGACAGCGGCAACTTTGACTGGGAGAAATACGCCGACAAGTACCCAGGACTCTGCACACCAGATGAGAGCTACCATGGTCTTACATACACAAAGGCATTTGGCAATAAGGCATACACAACAAAACTCGTCAGCCAGTTGATGCGTGACCTTGGTTCAATACCAGCACCACAGAACTCATTCCTCCTCAACCTTGGCCTCGAAACTCTTCATCTTCGTATGCCACGCCACTGCGAAAATGCACTTGCAGTAGCCGAGTGGCTCGAGAAGAATCCAAAAGTAGGTTGGGTGAACTACGCAGGACTCAAGAGCAACAAATACTACCCTCTTGCACAGAAGTATATGCCAAACGGCACATGCGGTGTGATAGCCTTTGGCTTGAAGGGCACACGTGAGGATGCAATTAAATTCATGGACAACCTCGACTTCATATCAATAGTTACACACGTTGCTGATGCACGTACATGCGTACTTCACCCAGCAAGTCACACACATCGCCAGATGAGTGATGAGCAACTTCGTGAAGCAGGCGTTGCCCCAGACCTTGTACGTCTTTCGGTAGGTATCGAGAATGTAAACGACATCATAGCCGACTTGCAGCAGGCAATGGACAAAATGTAATAAATAGGACAATAGAAATATTGGTCCAAAGCTAAAAAAGAATCTCCTAGCAAAGCTATGGAGATTCTTTTTTTATTTATTTCTTTGTTTTATTGCTATTATCTACTATATTTGCCGTAGATAAAAAAAACTACTATATGAAAAAGTACTATCTTATAGCCCTGATTGCCTTGATACCATTGACATCAATGGGTCAGAAAGCCACTATCGAAAACCCGACATGGGAGAAAAGAGGCATCAGCTCATCGAGCATCGCCATCGAAAAAGTTCAGACCACCCCAAAGGCCACAACCCTCTACTTCAAATGCTGGCTCGGATACGCCGAAGGCACAATGAGAATTGCAAAAGACAGCTACATCTTGGTCGACGGCAAAAAGCTAACGCTCACCAAGGCTGATGGAATTCCGCTCGACGAATTATTCAAGCCCAACGCCGAGGGATTCACAAGAACTTTCTCGCTCACTTTCCCGGCCGTAAACAAGAACACCCAGTACATCGACTTCATCGAGGGTGAAGATGTCAACTACTTCAAGTTCTTTAACGTACCTGTCACTAAAGCAGCCGACAAGAAGAATAAAGAAATCCGCAAGAAGGCCGACGACGAGTATGCTCAGGCAGCCAACGTAACCGACGACGGCAAACCATTGCCAGACAACAAACTCGCACTCGGCACATCGAAGCTGAAAGGCCAAATAATCGGATACACACCCGAAATCTTCAATGGTCAGAAAATCCGCATAATGTGCTACATCAACAATCCAATTTCAGGAGCCCAAGACGAGGTTTGGGGCGACTTGGATTCAGATGGCAAATTTGAGATGGAACTTCCGCTCACAAGCCAGTATCAGACCGTAGGTATCCAGACAAGAGATGCTGGCTTGGTAAACGAGATATTCCTTGCCACAATAGGCGGCACGGTGGAATTCATTTACGACATAGACAGATACGCTGAATACAGATACGACAAGCCAAGCAAATACATGTGCTTCAAGGGCGACAATGCCGACATCAACAACGCCATCGCCCAGATGGACAGGAAGGCGAGAAACTTTGATTACGATGAGGCTATTAATTTCAAAGGCACATCAGCCATGGATTTCAAGGGCCACATCTACGAGCTCGCAAAGAGGTCCGAGCAGAACATCAACAATTCTAGCATGCCTCAGAAGGCTAAGGAATACGCCAAGATAAAATTAAAAAGCAGCGAAGGATATTTCCTCGGAATGGCCGATTATTTCATAGCAGAGGCATACCGCAGAGTTCACAACATCAACGACCACCGTGCGGAAATGCCGGAAGACTACCAACGTCCTGAATTCACCGAGGAATACGCTAAATACGTTCAGGAACTCAATCTCAACGACATGCAGATGCTATACAGCGACGAGTACCAATACTGCATTAATGAACTCAATTTCCTGATACAAAGGATAGGTCTCTCGGGAATGGATTTGAATATGGCAATATTCAAACAGATGATGGATGAGCACAACAACGACGAAGTAATTGCCAACCTTTACAATATGTTAACGGAGTTGGCTAAGTTGAAAGAATCCAGACCATACACGGAATCAGAAATAGCCATTATCCAAAAATTCAACAAAAAATACGCTCAGGAATACGACAAGATCTCCAATCAAATCGCCCAAAAGAAAAGAGATAACATTCTGGGTACCGACAAGGGCATAATTGTTGACCTCATGAAATCTCAGCCTTTGATGAGAGCGTTCGAGAGCCGTCACGTTCTCGGAGAAATGGAGATGAAGGCCGTGGAGGAAATCGGAAATCAAACAATCACCGAATACGCCAAGCAGGGCAACGCCAAGATTCAGGCAGAGATCGAAGCCGACAAAATCCGTGGCGGATACTTTCAGCATCAGACCAACGAGACCGAGGCTGACGCCATTCTCGTTGACATTCTCAAAAACCACAACGGCAAAGTTGTTTACGTGGATATATGGGCCACATGGTGCGGACCATGCCGTGCAGGCATTGCAGCCATGAAGCCTCATCACGAGGAGCTTGCCGAAAAGGGCGTGGATTTCGTCTACATTACTGACGAGACCTCTCCCGAGGATGAGTACAACAACATGATAGCCGGAATGCAGGGTGACCACTACCGCCTAACAATGGATCAGATGAGCAAGCTCAAGGAGAAATTCCACATAACAGGAATTCCATTCTACCTCTTCATCAACAAGAAAGGCGAAGTAGCCGAGACCCAGAGTGGCTGGGGTGGCGAGCAGAGAGTAATCGACATGTTGGGGAAACTAATGAGTGAATAGAGCAAACAGAGCGAATAGAGCGAAAAAGCATCATACAGAAATTTCACCTCTGAAAAGGGGTGAAATTTTTTTATCAATTCCACCACTTCTCTATAACAGCGGCTCTGAAATAGTGGAGAAGTATAGCCTTAAAGCCAAAACCACGATGACTCATAACGGCGGCACCAATCTGACATAGTCCGACACCATGTCCCCATCCGGAACCATGGAGAATGAAACCATCAGTCGTCTTATGAACCATGAAGGCAGAGCTATAGAGGTGTGACTCAGATAGCGACCTACGAATCTCGAGTTCCTTGCCAATAATATAAGAGCACTTGTCACCTATAATCTGGAGGCGAGAGATACGTCCGGAACGACCACGTGTAAGTGGGACAAGATCTGTGATGCGGCCGAAATCGATACCAGTACGGCGAGCGACAAGTTCGCTAAGCTGTTCGGTGGTATATTCGACCTTCCAACGGTAGAAGTCGGCAGTTTCCTGGTCGTAGCTGTTGAGTACCTGGCGAAGAATTGTTGCATCCTGTGTATTGCAGAACGAGTCAGGATTGGACTCGATCCATGCCTTGGCATTATCCTCTATACTAAGATCAACAGGCAAGCCACCGGGACGATGAGTAAAATCGGGGAACGACTGCAAATAGCGATGAGGCGTAGAGTCCCAACAAGTCTCGTAGAGTTCGGTTACTCCGCCGCAGCACTTTGAGAAACGGGCATCGCACACCTCGCCCAATCCGCCCGGAGCCTGCCCCGGCTGTCGTGAAATGAGGAGCATACCACGAGTTTCGTCGATAGCCTGACGGACGAGCGCAGCGCATTTGGGAGCACGATGCAATATCTTGGTAGAAGAATCGGACTGCATAACACGAGTAAGACCCTGATAGCGCTGACAATGGTCATCGGCACAGACATCGAAGAGATGATGGTCGTCGCGGTCATACCACTTGACAAGTTCTTCACCGGTACGAAGTTCGATGCGGCTTTGGTCGTTCTTGCGTTGCAACTGAGCGATAAGCCAAGAACGGGAAGTTATAGCATGTGCCTTGAGCAATTCGAGACTTGACGTAGCGCTCATCTCGGATGCGATGACACAGAAAAGATAATCTTCGATAGGCAGACGGTTGACGGCCCAAAGTTTGTCTCCATCGACGATGATGGATAGAGAACCAGAGAAAGTCTGCGTTTCGTTGCGTTGCCAATGGAAATTGATACCGATAGTCACATCATGGAGCGAGAAAGTAGCACCATCAGAAGGGATGAAATCGAGACATTCGAAACGACGTCCCTCATATTCCACAAGACCGTCGACCAGACGCACAGAATGAAGACCAGACACGGAAGTTCCATCGACATTGAAAGAGCCATTAAGTGTAAAAGAGATAGTTACACCAGACATGACTCCTACCGAGATAAGTGGTTCTTGATTCTTGCGTAGTTCCATTGGAAAATCAGATTATAGAGTTGAAACAGACCTGCGAAAAAATAGAGGCGACATCGTCGCTAGTAATCTTATTGAAATGCTCTTCAACAGGTGTAATAAGAATTCCACCGACCTCGACAGATGCAGGGCTCACAAGCAATTGAGCATCACCTTGAGCGGAATATTGCCAAGGGCGGAAAGCCTTGCGCGGGATGACATATACAGCCTGATTAGCAATAATGACATTAACCATATCGTCGGCACGGTCATGCGACTTGAGGATATCTGACATTTCATCAAAGATGCGGTCAGAATCATCGCCCACAATCTTGTAGACCAATCGTCCGGGCACAGAGCAAGACACCTCTACCCTATCATCATGACGAAGCACACGAGGATTGGCGCGTTCGAAGTCGGCAAACAAAGGCCACTGCAAAGCATCAGCAGCCTGGAAGTGCATGTGATCGGGAGCAGAAGCTCCACAATGAGCGCCATTGAAAAAGACCGCCATATCAGGGAGAAGCCATGACAACTCGACCATAGCACTCAGACAAGGCTTAGACAACAGCTGCTGAGGCACAAGGGAGGCGCGCACAATAGTAAGGTGGCGACGAAAAATAGGATAAGGATTAACGAGAATAGAGAACTGGAGACCATCGGACGAGACAAAAGGCAAAGCCATCTGCTCGACAGGACGATTGTCGGCACAGAGGAAGCATGGACGCTTGGCGATATCCTTGGCAGAAACTGAAGCCAAAGTGGACAATCGACGTGTATAGTTACATTGTAGGATAACACGACAAGTCCCCATGTCAATCGAGCGCTGACGAGCAGTCGCAAGTGCTTCGTAGTTCATGCGAGCCAAAGGCCAAGCAGAAAGCTGGTCAGAGATAAAGTTATCGATTGACGTAAAATCTTCCATTACTCACCACGTTTCATATTGAGCGCAACACGGGCACAGACCTCGATGGTACGCATAGAATCCTTATAGTAATTATTTCTGTTGATGTGCTCCTGGTCGAGATGCGAATCGGAGTTGCCGGTCCACCTGCGGCAGAGGTAGAGAGGTTCGAAAATGCGTCCGATATTATACTCGCGACAGAAGCGGAGTCCTTGAGCATAGTCTTCGCCATAGCTTACGTTGGCGAATGGATTTTCGCGAAGCAGAGACGTCACAAAAGCTCGAGGAGCACCCAGTCCGTTGACACGGAGAGCGTTGTTGCGTCCGTTGTCGGGAGTCCACTCACGATGGTCTATAGTACCAGGTGGAAGCAGGCTGAGGTTGAAGTCAACCATATTATAGGCGCCGACAACCATAGCACAATTTTCGCTACGGAACTTATCGACAATCTTCTGCAAAGTATGCTGGTCGATATAGAGGTCATCGGAGTCGAGCTGCACGACAAAACGTCCGCAGAGATGGCTGAAAACAGCCTCGTTCCAGCATCCACCGATGCCGAGATCGGTACGAGATGGAACGATGTGGACCAACTTGTCGTTGGCAGCCTTGACAAGTTCGGCAAGAATCTCGGTTGTGCGGTCGGTGCTATGATTATCGACCACGATGACATTATATTTGAAATCGGTCTGCTGCATGAGAGCCGAGGCAACAGCATCGGCTACAGTAGACTCACGATTGAACACAGGAATGACGACCGACACCTCGACAGGGAACGAACCATCATAGGAACACTGACTAATTGTTGAAGGTTCGATAAACGCACCGATAGACTTGAGATAGTCGGTACACACCTGTTCGTTTTCGATCTGCACATTGCGGTTGCGAGGGTCGACATAGTCGAACTGCTTGACGCCAGAAGCTCGAAGATCCTTCTCTTGCTTAGTGTAGAGGAACTCGGGCAGATGATATATATGTCCGAAGCGAGCCAACTTGAGACGCATGTCGTAGAGAGCGGCAAAATCGTAGTAGTGGTCCATCAGTTCGGCAGCGATACGCAAAGCTTCAGCCTTGACGAGGAATACTGGTCCGAACTCAAAATCGTCGCGGATGCTACCAGCCTGATACATTATGAGCTGGTGGTCGTACTTGATGCCACCTTTTATTTCACGATAGTCAGAATAGACCATAGCGGAACCTGTCTGCCTTGCGACAGAGACAAGACGAGCGACAGACTGTGGATCGATCTCGACAGGATCGGGCGTGGTGATGAAGAGGACATAGTCGGAAGCGACCATGACAGCAGCATTCATCAGTCCACGAGTGGTGTGCATGTCGGGAGCCTCAATATGGTGCGAAGCTCCATCGATATGGACAGGAGCTAGAGAAAGGACGTCAAACATAGTCAAGTGAATTAGAAAATAAATTAGCGGCGCTCGAGGCAGACGACGGACTCAACATGATGAGTGTGAGGGAACATGTCGACTGGCTGCATCTTTGTAACGCGATAATCCTTGTCGAGAAGATTGATGTCGCGTGCCTGTGTAGCCGAGTTGCAGCTGACATAGACGATGCGTCGTGGTGAAGCCGAGAGGATAGTCTTGATGACATCCTCGTGCATACCGGCGCGAGGAGGATCGACAATCATCACATCTGGTACACCATGCTTAGCAATAAAGTCCATCGAAAGCACGTCTTTCATGTCGCCAGCATAGAAAATAGTATTTTCGATGCCGTTGATTTGTGAGTTGACCTTAGCGTCTTCGATAGCCTCGGGCACATACTCGATGCCGATTACACGCTGACACTTGCGTGCAACGAAATTGGCGATAGTGCCGGTGCCGGTATAGAGGTCGTAGACAATCTCGTCGCCCTTGAGATCGGCAAACGAGCGTGCTACCTTATATAGTTCATAAGCCTGAGCGGAGTTGGTCTGGTAGAAAGACTTTGGCCCGACCTTGAATTTGATGCCTTCCATCTCCTCCATGATGTAGTCGTTGCCAGCGAACGTCTGCACTTCAAGATCACCAATTGTATCGTTGGCTTTAGGGTTGATAACATAGAGAAGTGAAGTAATCTGTGGGAAAGTCTTGTGGAGCTCAGAGAGCATAGCCTCGCGGACAGGTTTATCATCGCGGTAGAGCGAGAAGAGGACCATGAGATCGCCAGTTGATGCAGTACGGATGGTCAGATTGCGGAGGAAACCCTGCTGAGTGCGAAGGTCGAAGAACTCGAGACCATGCTCAACAGCATAATTGCGGACCCATGAACGGATAGCGTCGGAAGGGTCGAGCTGGAGATGACATTCTTCGATATCGACAACCTTGTCGAAGAGTCCAGGAATGTGGAAACCGAGTCCGGGCTGTCCGAGTCCGTCGCCATTCTGCATCTGCTCCTTAGTGAGCCAACGCTTATTGGAGAAAGTAAACTCGAGCTTATTGCGATACTTGCGATTTTCCTTTGAGGCGAGAATAGGCATTTGTTCAGGGAGCTCGACCTTGCCGATGCGGCGAAGATTCTGGAGCACCTCACGAGCCTTGAACTCGAGCTGCTTCTCGTATGGTATGCTTTGCCATTTACAGCCACCACAGACACCGAAGTGTTTGCAGAAAGGCTCGACACGCATGTCGGAATATTTATGGAAGAAAACGGCGTCGCCCTCGTAGTAAGAGGAACGCTTTTTAGTCACCTGTATGTCGACAACATCGCCAGGCACAGCGCCATTGACGAAGACCACGCGGTCGTCCACGCGGCAAAGAGCCTTACCTTCGGCTGCGACGTCGGTCACTTCGACGTTGAGGAGGAGAGGCTTATTATTTCTAGATCTGCCCACTTTAAAGAGTCGTTATATAATTATAGGTACAAAGTTACGGAAACCTTTTGGATTAATCGAAAACTGGCGGTTGATAATTGCTAACAAAAGTTAAGAAAAAAGGCAAAAAACGAGTTTGACAACTTTGACCATGACCATTGTTAAAGTGAGTTAAAAAAAAGTATATTACAAAGGTAAAGTAAGGGTATAGTAAGGGTACGGTAAGGTTATCTTATCCCTCCGTTAAAATGAAGTCGAAACAAGTAGAGTCAAAAGCAAAAGATAGTTAAATCGCAATCAAATAAATACACATATATTAACAAACGAAATTGGCATTTTAAGAGTAAAGGGAACGAAACGTTTGGAGCATAACGCAGAAAAAGTAGAATGGTCGCGGTCAAAGTGGTCAAAGTTGAAATTACGGGTAACAAGGAGGCAAAAAGAGAATTTTGCAACATACGAATAACAAATTTCACAAATAATAGACAATCGAAATAACAAAAAGAGAAAAAAATTGGAAAGCGGAGATTACAATCCAAACGTTTGCGCAATTTAGTATTATTCTAAAGAATACAAGCATAACACTAAATATCAATCAATTATGAGCCAAGAGTATAGAAATACGTTATTTATAACGTGTTTAAATTGAAAACAAGTGTTCCATAATTGAAACGGGAGTTATAATTTTGACGTAAATTTACAAGGCCAAGTAAGGCACAAGACCGACACAATGGGAAACGACAAGAGCATAGAGCACGAAGGCATCGTGAGAGCTATCGAAGGGCGTAATGTGAAAGTAGAGATACTGAGCAAATCGGCCTGTTCGGGATGTTCGGCACGTTCGTTATGTTCGTCGTCGGAGCAGAAAGTGAAGGAGATAGACGTAGAAACGAGTGAGGGAGAGAGATATGAAGTGGGAGAGAATGTGACAGTTGTAGGCATGGAATCGATGGGATTGATAGCAGTAATGATATGCTATGTTGTACCGGTGGTGCTGATGGTGGCGACGATGGGAGTGCTAACGCGAATGGGGAATGAAGACACGATAGTGGGCCTTGCGGGTCTGGGTGTTCTTGTTCCTTATTTTATTATAGTATATCTCATGAGAGAAAGATTAGGTAGACGCTTCAAATTCAAAATCAAAAAATAAAAAACAAAAAACTAAAAGAATAATATGGAAGCTGTTTTAATAACGATTGCAGTGTTGGCTTCGCTGGGCTTAACGGCAGCGTTTATACTTTATTTTGTATCGCAGAAATTCAAGGTCTATGAGGACCCAAAGATTGGCGAGGTAGAAGAAGTGTTGCCGGGTGCCAACTGTGGCGGATGCGGTTTTGCGGGATGCCATGCGATGGCTGAGGCATTGGCCAAGGCGGACGACATCTCGGGACTAGTATGTCCGGTAGGTGGTTCGGCAGTCATGAGCCAAGTGGCGACAATACTTGGCAAGAGCGTTGCAGAGTCGGCTCCAAAAGTGGCAGTAGTGCGTTGTGCAGGCTGCACGGTAGGCGAATCGGCAAACCGTCAGAAGACATTGGACTATGACGGAGCGAAATCGTGTGCGATAGCATCGACACATTTTGCAGGTGACACAGCATGTTCATACGGATGTCTTGGACTTGGAGACTGTGTAAAAGTGTGCCAGTTCAATGCGATCAAGGTGAACGAGGCGACAGGACTAGCAGAAGTGGACGAAGCGAAATGTGTTGCATGTGGAGCATGTGCGAAGGCATGTCCGAAGCAGATAATCGAGATACGCTACAAGGGCCGAGTAGTAAAAGACGTAGCACGCCGAGTATGGGTAAGCTGCGTGAACAAGGACAAAGGAGCAGTAGCGATGAAGGCATGCAAGGCATCGTGCATAGGATGCGGCAAGTGTGCGAAAGTGTGCAAGTTTGAAGCAATCACAGTAGAGAACAATGTTGCTCACATCGACATGGAGAAGTGCAAGGCCTGTGGCTTGTGCATGAACGAGTGTCCAAAGAATGCAATAGTAGCGACATTCCCAGCTCCACCAAAGCCAGCTCCTAAACCAGCGGCAGTTGAGGCGACAGGAACAGCCATTCCGAAACCTGCAGAACAACCGAAGCCAGTAGAGGTACCGGTACAGGCAGACAAACAACAATAAAGATTAATCGAGGAACTTATGTTGAAGACATTTAAAATAGGCGGCATACATCCAGAGGAGAACAAACTCTCGGCAGGAAGTGCACTCAAGCAGTTCCAATTGCCAGCCGACATCAAGGAAGTCAAGATACCTGTAGCTCAGCATATCGGTGCTCCAGCCCAGCCAGTTGTCGCAGTAGGTGATGACGTAAAAGTTGGTCAGGTAATAGCTCAGGCAGGAGGATTTGTTTCAGCAAACATACATTCACCATTCTCGGGCAAGGTTAAGAAAATAGAAGCCACAACAGGCGACGACGGAAAACCAGCCATGATGATAACGATCGCGATTGAGGGCGACGAATGGGTAGAGACAATAGACCGTTCGACAGGCATCAAGCGTGAGATTACCCTCTCGGCAGAAGAGATCGTGAAGAAGATTGGCGAGATGGGTATCGTAGGCATGGGTGGTGCACGCTTCCCTGCACAGGTGAAACTTGCTGTAAAGCCTGGTCAGGCACAGGCGCTCATCATCAATGGTGTGGAATGTGAGCCATACTTGACAGCAGACCACCGACTGATGCTCGAGAAGAGTGAGGAAGTGCTTATAGGCATCAAGATACTGATGAAAGCCATTGGCGTAACAGAAGCATACATTGGCATCGAGAACAACAAGAAAGATGCGATAGAGTTGTTGACAAAACTGTCGGCAGGATATCCAGGCATCAAAGTACAGCCACTGAAGATGAAATATCCTCAGGGCGGTGAGAAGCAGTTGATAGACGCATGTATCGGACGTCAGGTGGCAAGTGGTGCACTACCTATATCAGTTGGTGCAGTAGTGCAGAACGTAGGTACAGCATTTGCAGTATATGAGGCAGTACAGAAGAACAAGCCACTGATAGAGCGAGTAGTTTGCGTCACAGGCAAGCCATTGCAGAATCCATCGAACTTCTGGGCAAGAATAGGCACACCAGTCAAGGCTCTCATCGAAGCGGCCGGCGGAATGCCAGAAGACTGTGCGAAGGTGATTGGTGGTGGTCCGATGATGGGCCGAGCATTTGCGACACTCGACGTACCAATTCACAAGGGATCGTCGGGTATATTGCTGATGAACAACCAGGAATCGAAGCGAGGCGAGATAGCGAACTGCATCAGATGTGCTAAGTGCGTGTCGGTATGTCCGATGGGTCTTGAGCCATTCTTGCTGTCGAAAGTATCGGCAAAGCAGCTTTGGGACATGGCAGAGGAGAATCACATCGCCGACTGTATAGAGTGTGGTTCATGTAGCTTCACATGTCCATCGAACCGTCCACTCCTCGACTACATCAGAAGAGGCAAGAGCACAGTGATGGGCATCATGAGGGCTCGTGCGGCAGCAGCCAAAGCAGCGGCAGAAGCAGCAGAAGCAAAGAAAAACTAAAACAGAAAACAGATAATCACAATGAATAATTTAACCATAGCACCATCACCACATGTGCATAGCAGCGACTCAGTGAAGCGCAACATGTATTTGGTTGTCGCAGCTCTGCTTCCGGCCCTGATTGCATCGGTGTATTATTTTGGATTGGGCGCCCTATCGGTAGTTGTAACATCGATAGTATCGTGCGTACTGATAGAGTTTCTCATACAGAAATTTGTCCTAAAAGTGCCAACGACCATAACAGATGGTTCGGCAGCAGTAACAGGTCTCATCTTATCGTTCAACCTGCCAGCAGGACTTCCATTGTGGATAGTAGTTGTTGGTGCGCTAGTAGCGATAGGCATAGGCAAGATGACCTTTGGTGGTCTTGGCCAGAACATAGCGAACCCAGCAATATTGGGACGAGTATTCCTGCTTGTCTCATTCCCAGCACAGATGACCACATGGCCAGTGCCACAAGGAGCTGACGGTGCGACAGGTGCGACACCACTCGGACTGTTGAAAGAAGGTGGTGTAGGTGCACTTGCAAACATACCGACATCGGACCTTTTGTTTGGAAACATTGGCGGTTCGCTTGGTGAGATTTCGGCGCTTCTGCTTATCATTGGTGGAATAATCCTGCTGGTGACAAGAGTGATTACATGGCACATACCAGTGAGCATACTTGCGACAGTAGCGATCTTTGCTGGCTTGATGTGGGGCGTTGACCCAACGCAGTATGCAGATCCATTGTTTCACATATTGACAGGTGGTATGCTTCTGGGTGCAATATTCATGGCAACCGACTACGTAACATCACCAATGTCGCATTCGGGCATGATAGTATATGGTGTAGGCATTGGCCTTATAACAATGCTCATCCGTACATTCGGAGCATATCCGGAAGGAATGTCATTCGCTATTCTGATAATGAATATCGTGACACCACTTATCAACACCTATTGCAAACCTAAACGATTCGGGGAGGTAGTAAAGAAATGAAAAAGCTAGAATCAACATTGCCAAACATGCTGGCAGTCCTAACATGCATCTGCATCATAGCAGCAGCACTCCTCGGCATGATGAACGAGGTCACTAAAGACCCTATCGCCCAGATAGAGCAGAAGAACCTCGAAGAAGGCATCAAGAAAGTGATATTGGGAGCCAATGCGAGTGGCGACCTCACGGTGAGCAAGATAGACACCATCGTCGAAGACAAGCAGGTATATATAGTATATACTGCAGAGCAGAACGGCAAGGAACTTGGCAAGGCAGTAAAAACTGCAGTACAGGGATTCTCGCCAGACTTGACAGTGCTTACAGGCTTTGATGCCGAAGGCAACGTGATGGGCTATGAGATATTGAAGCATGGTGAAACTCCAGGACTTGGTGCACAGGCTCCAGAGTGGTTCAAGGACAAGGAGAACAATCCGAAGAGCTACATCATCGGAATGAATCCTGGCAAGAACAAGATGACAGTGAGCAAAGACGGCGGTGAGATAGACGCCATCACAGCATCAACAATCACCAGCCGTGCATTCTTGAAAGCTATCAACATGGAATATAACACCCTCTTCAAGGGCAACGCCGAGACAGGTGCGACAAAAAAAGCCGAGCCAGCATCATGCGACTCGACAGCAGTTGCGACAAACGACTCGACAGCCGTAGCAGAAAAAGAAGCTCAGCAAGGCGGTGCATTAACTATCAAGGTAGTTGAAGTAGAAGAATAAAAGGGTTACTCAACCAAAAAAAGAACTAGAAAATGAATAAGTTTAAGATAATACTCAACGGACTTGTCAAGGAGAACCCTACATTTGTACTTCTCCTCGGTATGTGTCCGACACTTGGTACGACAACGTCGGCCATCAATGGTATGGGTATGGGACTTGCGACGACATTCGTACTCATCTGTTCGAACGTCGTATTGTCATCAATAAAGAAGATAGTGCCAGACATGGTGCGCATACCATCGTTCATCGTGGTTATCGCAACATTCGTGACAGTGCTCCAGATGCTGATGCAGGCATATATGCCATCGCTTTATGCATCGCTCGGTCTCTTCATTCCACTGATTGTTGTGAACTGTATCGTGCTTGGCCGTGCAGAGGCATTCGCAGTAAAGAACACACCATTCGACTCTATGCTTGACGGCATTGGCATGGGTTTGGGCTTCACCATAGCGCTCACATTGCTTGGTGCCTGCCGTGAGTTGCTCGGTTCGGGCAACATCTTTGGTATCGACCTGTGGAGCAAGGAGTATGGAGCACTGGCATTCGTGCTTGCACCAGGAGCCTTCATAGTATTGGGCTACCTCATCGCCATCGTCAACAAACTCCGTAATTAATTAAACTCAAAAGAAAAGAATTATGGAATATATACTTATAGTCATATCGGCAATCTTCGTCAACAACGTTGTATTGTCGCAGTTCCTCGGCATTTGCCCTTTCCTTGGAGTTTCAAAGAAGGTGAGCACAGCCGCAGGCATGGGTGCAGCAGTAACATTCGTGCTGACACTTGCCACAATCGTGACATACCTAGTACAGAAGTGCATACTTGAACCATTCGACCTCAAGTATCTGCAGACAATAGCATTCATCCTCATCATCGCAGCCCTTGTGCAGATGGTAGAGATCATACTCAAGAAAGTGTCGCCATCGCTCTATCAGGCACTTGGTGTATTCTTGCCACTTATCACAACAAACTGCTGTATCCTTGGTGTAGCAATAATGGTAGGTGACGGAACATACAACGCGATGGGTCTTGAGCCAACATTGTTGAGTGGTGTAGTTTATGCAATAGCAACAGCCATAGGCTTTGCACTTGCCCTCATCCTCTTCGCAGGTGTACGCGAGCATCTCGAACTCATGGATATTCCAGAGGGAATGAAAGGCATGCCAATAGCACTCATCGTGGCAGGCATCATGGCCTTGGCATTCATCGGATTCTCGGGTCTGGTATAAAACGACAAAAGAATAAGAAGAAAAAAGAGGCGTTGCGATGTGACGTCTCTTTTTTTGTATATATTTGCGCTACGGAATCTTACCTCTGAATATAAAACTGATGAATAACCTTTTTCACAAAATCACAACAGCCATATTTGCAATCATTGTATTCGCATTCTGGCTGGTTGGTCACCCTGAGGCATTGTCATTTCAAGAGCAATACCAGATGTTTCTGCTCACGAAAGGATATTTCGCTGAAAGGATGGCTGTAGCCGGCGGACTAGCAGACTACGTGGCCGAATTCCTGACCCAGATGTACTACTTTCCTGCATTGGGTGCGGGCATACTGGCAATTGTTATCACACTGATACAAATAAGCACATGGACATTAGCCAAGAGAACTGGTGGTAAGGGAATGCCTGACACGCACTATGCGTTGAGCTTCATCCCGGCAATAATGACATTGTGCCTGATGGGTGACGAAAACATGATGCTGGAATTTGCGGTAGCAACACTGATGGTCTTAGGTGCGACGATAGGTTATACATACGTCAGGGAATATCAATGGGCAGTACATCTAGCAGCAATACCACTACTCTACTGGCTTGCCGGACCTATAGTAATTATATATATTATAGCGACAGCCATTTATGACATTAGGATGCGTGGGACAGGCAAAGCCGTTGTTGGAGGGATAGCATTGGGCATTGTCATTTGGATAGCAACAATGACAATAGCAGCCATGACATGGCTCGTGCAGTACACACCGACCGACATAGCCTTTGGAATAAACTACAACCGTCTGAGACAAGTGGTTCCACCAATGATGATAGCAACTGAAGCTGCGACAGCACTTATACCACTTGTGATAGCACTGATGCCACAGATGAAGTCGACGGTGGTACTAACAGTAGAATGGGTAATAATAGCCATAGCAGGAATAGCCGGAGTGGAAGCAAGCTATGACAAAGCAAAATATAGCACCATAGAATACGATTACCTCGTAAGAAGCGAGAGGTGGGATGCGATAATAGAGAAAGCCAAGAAAGACAGACCACAAAACGACATGGATCGCGTCTGCATAAACCTTGCGCTTGAGATGAGAGGAGAATTGCTGGAGAGAATGTTTGAATTCAACCAGAATGGAGCGAAAGGATTGCTTGCGCCAGCAAAACGAGACCAGTTGACATGCCTTTCGACAGCTGAAGTATTCTACAGACTTGGCATGGTCAACGAAGCACAGAAATATTTCTTTGACATACAGGAATCGATAATAAATTGCCGCAAAAGCAGCCGATGCACAAAGAGGATCATAGAGACAATGATCGTGAACGGTCGCTACGAAGTGGCAAGGAAATACATCGACAGATTGAAGAACACCATGTTCTATGCAGGATGGGCAAAGAATGCGGAGAAATATCTATACAACGAAGAGGCAGTCAACACACATCCGATATGGGGACGCATGAGGCAGCTGAGATACAAAAACGACTTCTTGGGGAACTACTACGAAATGGACAAGATGCTGGGAATGCTATACCTAACCAACACAACTAACAGGATGGCCTTTGAATATTTCGTTGCACAAAACCTACTGCTGAGAAACATGAAAGGCGTATACAGCGCCATACCATGGTTCATAGAACAAAAATACGCGCAGACGCCACGTCACATAGAAGAAGCCATAAGCATGATATGGTCGCAAGGTCACTCAAGTTTTGACGGAATGCCTATAGAGGTGAGCCAACAGACAAAGAACGACCTGATGAGATTTGCCAAGATATACTCGACAAATCCGAAGGACAGACAACTGGAACAGGATAATTGGAAGAAGACATATTGGCACTACTGCCTAATTGAAAAGCCACGTGAGAATGTGGACGGCAAGAGTGGTGCAACAAGCCTAAACAGCGACGAAGAACAAAAAAGGTAACAGGAGGAGAGAAAGATGAATTACATAAAATATATAGCCATAATGGCAATAGCTACTGCCTGTACCGAACATCCGGAAAATGCAATGAAGCTGACAAGTGAGCCACCAATATATCCAGACTATAAAGGCGTAACAATACCAGCAGGCATAGCACCAATGAACTTCAACATAGACGGAGCGGAAATAGTTGACGTCAGTGTAAAGGGGAGCATAGTCGGAGAGATGCATGCGAATGGCGAATGGGCCGACTTTGACATAGAAGAATGGCATAATATAACGGAACAGAACAAAGGTGGTGACCTAGTATTCAGAGTATCGGCCAAGAATGACGGGAAGTGGGTTGAATATGCAGACTTCAAGATGCACGTAAGCAACGACCCACTTGACGACTACGGACTGACATACAGGAAACTGGCTCCAGGATATGAAGTATTCAGCGACATAGGCAACTACCAGCGTGACATACACACATTTGACGAAGAAGCCATACTGGCAAGCACAGCAGTGCCAGGACAATGCATGTCGTGTCATACTGCGAATCGGACAAATCCTCGCCAACTGACAGTACACCTGAGAGGCAAACATGCAGCCACACTGGTTCAGATAGACGGGAAACGCACATGGCTGACGACCAAGACGGACTCGACAATATGCAACTGCATGTATCCGTATTGGCATCCATCGGGCAACTATTGCGCCTACTCGCTCAACAAAGTGCACCAGAGCTTCTATGTCGGGAACAAACGTTTTATAGAAGTATTTGACGATGCCTCAGACGCGACAATACTCGACGTCAGGACCAACGAACTTATACTCTCGCCACTGCTGCAGACCAAAGACTGCGAAACATATCCGACATTCTCGGCAGACGGCAAGACAATATACTACTGCACATCCAAGGCACACAGAGTGCCAGCCGAATGTGAAAAGATGCGCTACGACCTATGCACTATAGACTTCGATGCAGAAAGCGGACGCGTAGGCAACACAGTGGATACGATACTAAAAGTGTCGGATAAAGGGCACAGCATAACCTTTCCTCGTCCGTCATACGATGGCAAATACTTGATGTACTGCTTATCAGACTTCGGCTATTTTCCGATAGACCATAAGGAGAGTGACCTATGGCTGATGGACCTTAGAAGTGGCGAGACAAGAGCTATAGATGAAGTGAACAGTGAAGACACCGAGAGCTTCCACAATTGGAGTTCGAACTCTCACTGGTTTGTCTTCAGTAGCCGACGCGAAGACGGACAATATAGTCTGCTCTACATCGCCAACATCGACAGCGAAGGTAACATAGGCAAGCCATTTGTCATGCCACAGCGTAACCCAAGAGAATATTACCGAGCATCACTCCACTCATATAACGTACCTGACTTCACGCTGACAAAAGTTGAACTCGACGCAAGAGCGGCATACGAGGAAGTGTTCTCGGATGAAAGAATACAAGTAGGAATAAAGAAACAATAAGAAAACAGACAACATGAACATCATAAGCAAAACATTAGCAGCCATAGCATGCATCGCGGCTCTCACAGCATGCACCAAGAACCAAGAATGCAGAATACACGGCACAGTGCCGTCAGACCAATATGATGACAAATACATATTTCTGGTCCCTATCTATAAACCAGATAGTGTTGGCGTTGATTCGGTCAAAATAAAAGGCAGAACATTCGAATTTGTAACCGAGAAGAACATCGTGGCAGACATACGCCTTGGGTACAGATACAGATTTGGCACACAGAATCTGCTGATTGTAACCGAACCAGGCGACGTATATGCCGAAATAGATTCAATAAGCAAAGGATGGGGCACGCCACAGAACGACTATCTACAGGAGTGGAAAGAGAACACCGAATCAAAGACAAAAGCAATCAGAGCCTTGACAAAAGCAATCAACGCAGCCAAGGCCGCTGATGACAACCAGTCGGTTGACGAATTGAGGCACCAGGTACAGGAGATACAGGGCAGTTACATGGAAAAAACAATGAAACTGAAAGAGACACTCAAAGAGGGACCACTATTCGATTTTCTCGACAAGATATATCCATCAAAGCAATAGGACAAAGCAATGAAAAACATTGTAGGCAAATATTGGCAAAGTCTGTTGACACTGACATTTGGAATAGGAGTATTCATATTCTGGTATATCCTTTATCCGTATGCTCTCTCATTCCAGGAGGAACTGCAGTTGTTCATCTATGACAGCCAGTATCTGATAGAAAGACTGGGCTATTCGGGAGGCGTATCGGTATACATAGCCGAGTTCCTAACCCAGTTCTACACATCACTTACGGCAGGCGCCATAATACTGGCAGTCATATTTGTCATACTGCAACAACTGACATGGAAAGTTGCGAAAAATGAGGGGGCAGACGACAGGCACTACCCTCTCTCGTTTGTGCCTGCAGTATTCTTGCTATACAGCATGGGTGACGAGAATATACTGCTGGGGTTGGTTGTTGCTACAATAATTGCATTGTCAGTCAACCTGCTATACACAAAGATAGAAACAAATAGATGGAAGATTGCGGCTATTGCCATTGGTCTGCCTATTCTTTTTTGGATAGCAAGTTCGGCCGCATACATAACAGTTGGATATATAATAATTAGGGAGATAAGAAAGAATGGAATCAACAAGGAGAGCATATTACTCAGCATAGGCTTGATAATCTACATGATAGCGATTATCATTGTGTGCTATAGAATGTCTCCATACCAGTTCTACAGAGTGGCGTCCGGCATCAACTTCTACAGATACAGACATATCGTAAGCAAAGCAGAGATTGCCATACTGCTAATATTTACAATTACTCCAGCAATAGCAGGCTTCATTACAAAATGGCAAAATGAGAAGTGCGTCTCTGCAAGCAAGAACAATAGCAAGACGAAAGGGAACAATTGGATAACTCGCACAGAAACATTGGAAGCCATAGCCATAGCGCTATGCTGCATATTCGTCGTCAGAACTGGATATGACGAGAGGAAGTATGACATCATGGAATACGACATGCTGCTGCGAAGACATTCATGGGATAAAATAATAGAGAAAGCAGAAAAGAAGCAGGCTACATCTCCAACAGAAGTAAGCACAATAAATTTTGCACTGGCCATGGAAGGCCGCCTGACAGACAGGATGTTTGAATTCTACCAGAAGAACTCTGAAGGTCTCATGCCGCTATACAAGCGAGAACTGACATCGACACTAATGGCCAACGAGATATACTTCCGCATAGGAATGATAAATACGGCACAACGATTTGCATTTGAGTCACTAGAGTCAATCCCCAACCACCAGAAAAGCGGAAGAATCATGAGGCGACTTGTAGAAACCAACATGATCAATGGTCAGTATGAGGTGGCAGAAAAATACATCAAAATATTGAAAAAAACATTTGCATATCGCAGATGGGCTAACGAGATGGAAGGATATCTCTATAACGACGAAAAAATAGACAAGCATCCGTTCTATGGCGAAATGAGACGATTCAGAGTGACAGAGGACTTCCTCTATAGCGACAACGAAATGGACCAAATGCTGGGACTGCTATTTATGCATAACAACGACAACAGAATGGCTCTTGAATATCTGCTGGCATGTGAACTTCTAACAAAAGATATTGGTCACTTCATGGAGTACTACCCTCTCACCAGCAATCTGAAAGGATATCCTACTGTTCCTCCTAGGTCATTCCAGGAAGCCATGATATATGCATGGATTAACCAAGGAAAGAAAATACAGGATTGTCCGTGGCCTGTCAGTGACTTTGTCAAACAGAACATGGCTAAGTTTGGCCAGATATACATGGCTGACAAAAACAGCCAACAGTTACAGGAAGGATATTTTGCAACCTCATACTGGAACTACCTATTTTTTGAAAGATGATGACAAGAAAACATAGCAATATAGGCATCGCAATGTGCGCAGCCGCACTGATGATGACAATGACAATGTGTAGCGAGACTCCACAGAACATAAAGGACGTCAATGCCGAGGCAAAGATATATCCCGACTACGCAGGAGTCACAATACCATCCAACATAGCACCACTGAACTTCTGTATCGACAACGATAGTGTGACATGCCTAGACGTCACAATAAAAGGCTCAAAAGGTGGGGAAATCGAGTCGAACGGCCAGTATACAGACTTTGACGTTGATGAATGGCACAAGCTATGCGAGGCCAACAAAGGAGACAGTCTGACTGTCAGCGTAATAGCCAAGAAGAATGACATCTGGACAAAGTACAAGGATTTCAGCATATACATAAGCGATGACACGATGGAAGCTTATGGACTAACATACCGACGTATAGCTCCAGGCTATGAAGTATACGGTCACATGGGAATATACCAGCGTAACTTGTCCAACTTTGAAGAAGAGTCAATAATGGACAATAACGAAGTGTATGGAGCATGCTTCAACTGCCATACAGGCAACAAGACTAGCAACCAAGACTATCTGTTCCATGTCCGTGGCGACAACGCAGCTACTATAGTGAACCACAATGGGAAGACCGACATACTGAATACAAAGACCGACAAGACTATCGGTTCACTTGTCTACCCGTACTGGCATCCTGATGGACGTTATGTTGCATTCTCATCAAACACAACAAGACAGTCATTTCACATGACGAGAGACACTAGAATCGAAGTGTTTGACAACGAGTCTGACATCATGGTATATGACACAGAAAAACAAGAAATACTCTTCACTCCACTGACTAACAATACCGATTCGACTCTAGAGACCTTTCCTGCCTTTTCGGCCGACGGCAAAGATATATTCTTCTGCGCAGCATCGAGCAATTACAACCCGGCTTCGATGAAGGATCTGTGGTACGACTTGTGCAAGATTAGCTTCGATGCGGAAAAGAGAAGTTTCGGAAGCAAAGTAGATACCGTGATAAAAATGTCTACACATGGGAAGAGCATATCTCACCCACGTCCATCGTATGACGGACGCTACCTAATGTTCACAGTAAGCGATTTCGGAACATTCCCTATATGGCATAAAGAGGCCGACTTATGGATGCTAGACCTTCAGACTGGCAAATACTGGCCAATGGACAATGCGAACAGCGACAATACTGACAGTTACCACAACTGGAGCATCGATTCGCACTGGTTTGTCTTCACAAGCCGCAGAGACGATGGATTATACACACGCCTATACATAGCGCATGTTGACAAAAATGGCAAATCTAGCAAGCCATTCCTGCTGCCACAAAGAAATCCGAAAAGATATTATGACGCACTGCTAGACTCATATAATACTCCGGACTTCCTCATCGCAAAGATAAGCCAGAATCAGAAAGCCTTGGCTAGCAAACTGCTGTCACCGGAAAGGACGAACATTGAGGCTGTCAATGTAGAGTAGGCAAATCTTGCCTATGTCAAGAGAAGAGAGCCTTGATAGAGAACCAGATTACAGGGACAAGAAGTGACGGCAGAAGATTAACCGTCTTGCAGTCCTTGATGGAAAGTATGGACAGCCCAGAACTGACAATGAGTACACCTCCGACAATGCTCAATTCTACACGCATCGGCTCTGGCATAGCCTCTCCAAAGAAATAAGCGATGTAATAGAACATAGCCTGCCAGCAGAATAATGCTGGAGCCGCGAGAAGCATTATCCATCCATACGAAGCAGAAAGAACGGCTGAAGTCACCAAATCCAATGTAGCATTGGTATATAGATACGTATTTCCGGGTTCACTCAGCGCCCACCCTTGGCTTGGAGACAGACACGACAATACAGGTCCGACAATGCTGAAGGTGCCTATTGTGTACAGCAATATACCCGTCACCAGTCCGTTTATGCTGTTGTTTTCCTTACCTGACTTGGCATTAAGTCTTGCATTCAAGCGGTCAATGCGACCGGAAAGATCGAGTTTCGTGCCCACAACACCTCCTATGGCTAGACTAAGGATAAACAGCACCGGATATTCACTCTTTGCCATGTTGGGCAATGCCGCATTGACTCCCAGTACAAGACATGCCAGTCCGAGAGCATTAAAAAGAGCCGACTTGTACTTATCACCTATACCCTCACGGACAATGGCGCCAAAGGCTCCTCCAACAAGTATTGTACATGTATTTACTATCGTCCCTAACATAATACGATCATTTTTTTAGAGGGCTGGCAAGAGATATTGCCAGATAATCTCCATATATGGCTGATAAAGCGATGATGACGTGGTAAGAACCAATACAGCATCTTTCTTTGGGAATACCATAATATACTGTCCGGCGTAGCCATCGGCACGGAATCCCTCACCATTGCGAGTGACCCACATCTGATAGCCATAGCCTTGAGCCCATTCGTTGTTATCCTTGTTGATGCCAACCTTCTCAAGATCCTCGAAACGAGTGCCAGACGGAGCTGAAGGCACCTGATATTTTGACATTTCTTCAAGCCACTGCGATGAGACTAACTGATGGTCGTTCCACTTTCCATGCTGAATAAAGAGTTGACCCATCTTGGCCATATCTTCTGTTGTCAGGTGCAGACCCCAACCGCCACAGCAGATGCCCTGAGGACTTTCGTCCCATTCTGGTCGTGCAATATGAAGTGGCTGGAAGAGACGGGTATCGAGATAGTCAATAAGTTTTTCTCCAGTAGCTTTCTGAATGATAGCAGAAAGCATATATGTGCCAAAAGAATTGTAGAGGAAATAATCACCCGGTTTATGTTCAACTGGCCATGCGAGGAAACTCTTCACCCAATTGACATCAGGAGAATCGACATTATCAGGGTCTAGGAAGCGAGATATCTGTGGTTCGGTGTCATGTCCACAGGTCATCGTCAGCAGGTCGCGAACAGTCATGGCAGCAAGATTGTCGCTTACTGTTTCAGGAAGCAAATCAGGGAAGAACGAGACAACCTTATCATCGAGTTTGAGCTTGTTTTCATCGATAGCCATACCTATGGCTGTGGCAGTAAAGGTCTTGCTGACCGAATACATTAGATGTGGAGTCTGAGGGGTATGCCCATTATACCAACGCTCAAGAAGTACCTGACCGTGCTTGATTACCATAATGCTATGAAGAGAAATGGAGTCAGGGGCTACTGGCTGCGTTTGTGTAGCGTGGTAGAACGAATCTACTGCGGCCTCCAGCGAAGGAACCGATTCGCCACGAGGAAGGCTTATAATATCGTCACTCTGTGTCTGTGGTTTGTTGCAACCGACTATCATCAATGTTGTCAGGAATGCATAAGAGAATATTTTCTTCATAGTAAAAATGGTTATTAGATATGAGATAAGCATTGCTCAAATATGGCAATGCTTATCCAGATATTCAAGTATTCAAATGTTAGATCAATGGAATGTTGTTCTCCGAACAAGTCTTGCGCATGTCGTCTGGCCAGATGCTAGCCTGAATTTCACCGATATGAGCCTTGCGGAGGTAGAACATGCAGAGACGGCTTTGACCAATGCCACCACCTATTGAGAGAGGCAGAGAACCTTCGAGAAGGCGCTTGTGGAAATAGAGTTCCTTGCGCTGTTCCTGTCCCTTAATCTTGAGCTGACGTTCGAGCGAATCTTTGTCTACGCGTATACCCATAGAACTGATTTCGAATGAACGCTCGAGCACAGGATTCCAAATGAGGATATCACCATTGAGTCCCTTGAAGCCATCAGAGTTTTCTGTAGACCAGTCATCATAGTCTGGAGCACGGCCGTCATGAGGTTCGCCATTGCTCAACTCGCCACCTATTCCCATGATAAAGACTGCACCATAAGCCTTAGCAGCCTTGTCTTCACGCTCTTTTGGAGTGAGATTTGGATATAGACGGAGAAGTTCTTCAGCATGTACGAAATGAATATCGTCTGGCAACTGAGGAACCAACTGTGGATAACGCTCGAAAACCACATATTCTGTGCGCTTGATAGCACCATAGATACGGCGAACCACCTGCTTTAGGAAATCAATGCTACGCTGCTCCTTGCTAATTGTCATTTCCCAGTCCCACTGGTCAACATAAAGAGAATGTATATTGTCGAGTTCCTCATCAGAACGGATTGCGTTCATATCTGTATAGATGCCGTATCCCTCTTCGATAGAATAGTCGGCAAGAATCATACGCTTCCACTTTGCAAGAGAATGAACAACCTCAGCCTTCTGGTCGGCCAAATCCTTAATAGGGAAGGTAACAGGACGTTCTACACCATTAAGGTCGTCATTGAGGCCAGTACCCTTCATAACAAAGAGCGGTGCAGTCACACGGCGAAGGCGGAGTTCAGCTGCAAGATTGTGCTGAAAGAAATCTTTGATAAACTGAATGCCGAGCTCAGTCTGGCGCAAATCGAGTGCTGGTTTATAGCCCTTGGGTATGAATAACTTTCCCATGATTATTTATAGTAATTTGTATTGTTCTACTTAATGTTCAAAAGTCAGTTCAACTTAGACATTTTAAATTCTAAGTCCAAAACGACGCAAATGTATTACTTTTTTATTTTATAAACACGAAAAATCGAGTTTTTTTCTCGTTATAATTATAAAATCCGTAATTAAGCATACAAAAATGCTTATATTTGCAAAGTTTGATGTAGAAAAATACAAAACAACAAAGACAACCCTAACAATGATGGGGTGATAATTCAAAAAAAACTAAAATAGAATTGTAATGGACGCACAACAGATAGCTTTTCTCGATCAATACGAGCAAAATTTGACAGACAACATGATATCTGCAAGTAGGTCGAATCAATATTTTGACGGTGTAATTCTGGAGACTCCCGACATTGATGACAAATGGAAAGAGATGTCAGCAGCCTACGTTGCCGATGCTGTCAAGGAAATTGCAAACTATCCTCAGGTCGCATTAGGCTGGGCTATGTATATGGGCATGGCTGTGGCTCAGATGTGGGATCAGGACTGGGAGAAATATGCGTCACGCAATGATATATATGAATCAATAAGAGACAAGCGAGGATTTGACTACCTCGATGAAGTGGTGCGTAGTGAGATACTCGGACTGGAAGGTACCGACTTCAAAAAGGCTGAAAACATGGTCAGAGAATATTCGCAGATGGCTCTTGACGCTATAAGACACGAACAGATTGAGCCACAAAGTCCGTTGGCTTTCTATGTCTACGCACGAAGCATAAAGGTGCTCTATAAGATAGGTGCAGCGATATGGCTGTCACAACTTGGCTACAAGATGTCTACAGAAATGAACAACAACTAAAGTCTTGCTTTAACTTCACGTATTTCCGCTGAAACTGGATAGGCCTCTGTGATATTACCCATCCTCCAGATGTTCCAGTAGAGTCCGCTCAGACCTTCATCATCCTTGAGGTTCAACATATAACGAATGTCACTCATAAAGCAACGGTATGTAACATCTCCAACGCCACTGACAGGTATATAGCGACATGGTATCTCAGCCTCCATTATATCGGCCAAAGAACATATTATACCTATGCTCCAGTTATCCATCGACATGATTTTGCCATTGTCATCAAGCGCGGTCAGTTCACCTTCTGCCCTATAGTTGAATTCTACTATGGCATCGTCAGAGAATCCATCAAACTGTTCAGCTGATATAAAACCATTCACAACTTCAAGTTGTTTAGGCTCTGCATAACGCACCTTATGTGCAAGATATGCATCGGCTATACGAACAGACCCCACACGGCTACTCTGAATATATATTTCGCGTATATGCGATTTATTTTCTTCATCCAAATCTGCACGAAGAGTCATTTTCTTGTCCACTACAGGAGAGACAACCCAAGTGGAAACATCTGTATTAGTATACTGAATAGACATGCCTATCTTGGTTATTCCATCACTAATGCTGTCTATCTCGACCACTACTCTGTCGTAGTCACGAAAGTCTGCCGATGTTCCTTTCTGGCCGTCATCGCCATACCACCATCCATGGCCAACCCACTTATCATTAAAGGTAATCACATTGGTTGTCGAGTCATAGCTGCTGTTCCATCCGAAGGTCATGTCGCCCAGCTGCAATCGTTCGGGCTTCTCGCACGACGTGAACGCCATCAGCAACGATACTATCGGGAATAATATGGCAAACCTATAAACACTCATATTTGATATCTATTCTGTTTTATGGGACAAATCTACAACCAAATGACGAAAAAAACAAATAAAAAAAGCGAATGATGTACTAAAAACACCATTCGCTGATATATTCAACAACGGTAACTTGTCAAACTATCCGACATGACAAGTCATGTTGTCCGTACTATTACCAATGGAATGCAAGACCGAAGCCGAAGAGTTCCTTGAACTGGAGGCGAGCACCACGTGTACGTGTACCAACCTGAGTTTCGCCATTCTCATCAACAAATGAGTATGCTTCCTTGTACTTGATATCATCATCGAAGAGGATGTTGAACTTGAGGATAGCAGTGAGCCAGTCGTTGACATGGAGGTTAAAGCCTGTCTCAGCATCGATATCGATATGCTCAGGATGATCCAAGAGGTTAGAGAATGCTGTAGCAGTAAGGAAGTAGTCGACATTCTTCACAAGGTTCTTCTTGTCAACTGTCATCTTAGCTGTTGCACCATACTCGAAACGAGCCTTCTTGCCAGCATCCAAACCATAGTCAGTCGAGAAGTCTGTGTCTGTTACAATTGTGGTACGGCCAGTGAGAGGCGAGATGTAGAGCGAGAATACATCTGATGGCTTGTAGAGCATACCGATTGACACATTGAGGTAGGCTGGAGCCATGAACTTTGATACGGTGTCTACGATAGCCGAACCATCATACTTGTAACCATAAGCAAACTGTGTCTTGAAGTCAAAGAGAGCAGAATAGAACCACTTGTGCTTGTAGGCGTTGTAGCCAAAGTTTGAAGTAAGCTGCAATTTATCTTCAGACTTCTGTACGTCTTCGCTCTTGTACTTTGTAAGACCATATCCCATATCGAGGGTGTTGTCCCATGTAACCTGCTCTGTCTTGAGGTTAGCGAATGTCTTGAAAAGGAATGTACCTGTTACCGAGTTCTTACCACCGGCAGCCCAGTTCTTAAATGAGATCTGGTTGAAAGTGAACGAACCGTTACCACCTGTCTTCCATGCCTTTTCTGGTGCAGGAGCTGCTTCTGGTGCAGCATCCTGGGCAAAAGCGCCAGTAGTGAAAGCAGCGAGAATTGCTGCAAAGATGAATTTCTTCATTGTTGTTCTGTTGAGGTTTAATTTATAGATATTGTTATTATTTTCCTAAAATGAATCAACTTCTACTTGTTGATTATATGAATGTCGCGTTGCGGAAACGGAATGGATATTCCCTGGGCGTCAAACTCCTTCTTGACAAATTCATTCATATAGAAGAATACTGCCCAATAGTCCTCCGAACGCACCCACACACGCACTACGATATTAACGCTGCTGTCGGCCAAACCGCTGACGGCCATGAATGGCTCGTGTCCGGCGTCTGACAATATTTTGTTGTTACGTCCGATGACTGCTCGAATGGCTGCATACGCCTTGTCAATGTCATCACCATATCCGATGCCGAAGGTGAAGTCCACACGACGATCTGGCTGCTTCGAGTAGTTGACAAGCGAACCCGTTGAAAGTCCGCCGTTAGGTATTACAACTACTTTATTGTCACCAGTGGTGAGTATTGTGTTGAATATCTGTACTTCCTTCACTACTCCCGAGAAGCCCTGGGCTTCGATGAAGTCACCGACACGGAATGGCTTGAAGACGAGTATCATCATGCCACCTGCAAAGTTCTGCAGTGTACCCGAGAATGCCATACCAACTGCCAAGCCCGCTGCACCAAGTATTGCAACAAACGACGTCATCGGTATTCCGACATACGAAATTGTCGAGACTATGAGAAGTGTCTTCAGTCCCCAGTTAATGATGCTGACAACAAAAGGCGTAAGTGTCGAGTCCACCTTACGTATTTCAAGCATTCGCCTTGTCGCTGCCGTGATTCGCTTGATCAGCCAGAATCCGACGACGAGCATCAAAACGGCAACTATCAGCATCTTACCATAGGCGAGAATGGTAGGCAGCATTGAAATGAAAAAATCCTTGATGTTAAAGTTTTCCATATATAATATGTTTGTTTTGTCGTTTTAAAGCACAAGCACTATCAAGTACTTCTTTCACTATTATAGTGACATGTAGCCTAAAAGGTTACGTTTTTAGCAAATATTAAACGTATATTTGATAGTAGGGCTTTACGTCAACATACATCATTCCTGCACGACGTGCTGCTTCAAAGCCCGGTTCTGCATCCTCAAACACTTCACACAATGACGGGTCAACGCCCATTCGCTCGGCACACAACAGGAAGGTGTCGGGATGAGGCTTGTGGTTGGAAACGTCATCGGCACTCACTATGCAGTCGAACTTTTCAAGCAGTCCAACATTGCGGAGCATTCGTATTGCACGTGAAGTATCGCTACCCGTGCCGACGGCCATCGGAATGCGACCATAGTTCTCATTTACCACGTTGACAACTGGGTCGATTATGGCTACATCGTCGACATGCTGATAGACATAGTTCTGCTTGAGATCCACTATCTGCTGTGGTGTCGCTGGCGTCGAATATTTATCAATGAGTATCTGGGCTATTTCAAGAGCAGCCTTTCCGGCATTCGAAAAGAAGAAATCATGGTCCACTTCGGTTCCAAAATGTCGGAACGATGACAGCCATCCTGCCCAATGCATAGGCATGCTGTCCATGAGAGTACCATCGAGGTCAAATATGAGAGCCTTGGCTCGTGAGTCGGCACGTAATATGTTATTTTCTGCCATCGATTAGTTGTTGTTTGTCTATTTCACGACAAAATTAATCTAAAATTGCGATATGATGGCTAAATTTGCGTTGTTTTAGGTTTTATTAAAGTTTAAGCATGACAGACATGATAACGAGAGGCCGTTTTGCCCCATCACCAAGCGGAAGAATGCACTTGGGGAACATATACTCGGCATTGTTGTCGTATGTTTCGGCAAAGCATAAAAATGGAGAATGGATCATACGCATCGAGGACCTCGACCGCCAGCGATGCAAGAGAGAGTATGCCGACAAGGTTATCGACGACCTTCATTGGATGGGGATGCGGAGCGACGCCGAGATTGTCTATCAAAGCGATAGGGATGCTATATATGAGGCTGCTCTATCGAAGCTCAGCGACAAGGGGCTGACCTACGGATGCTACTGCCGACGGGCCGACATTCTGTCAGCTCGGGCCCCTCACGAGTCAGACGGACGTGTGGTCTATAGTGGCAGATGCAGACACTTGTCTGATGCTGAGCGGTTGGTCATGGAAGCTGAGAGGAAACCTGCTACAAGAGTGATTGTTGCCGATAAGACTATTGACTTTACCGACGGACACTACGGTCACCAGAGCATGAATCTGGCATGCGATTGCGGCGACTTCATTGTCAGACGGGCGGATGGCAATTTTGCCTACCAGCTGGCTGTTGTTGTCGACGATGCCGAGCAGGGCGTGACTGAAGTTGTGAGAGGAAGAGACCTCATGGATTCATCACATCAGCAGATATATCTCTACAATATGTTGGGTTACGATGTTCCACAATTCTATCATCTGCCACTATTGATGTCTGAGACTGGTCACCGACTGGCCAAGAGAGATGCCTGCACCGACATGGGATTCTTAAGGGAAGCGTATACAAAGGAAGGCCTCATTGGCCACATTATGTTTTTAGCAGGAGTCATAGACCGCGATGAACCTTTGACGCTTAACGAGGCTGTTGACATGTTCGACTGGGAGAATGTCAGAAAGGACTCAGGAATAACTATTTCTAGCCAAGAATTGGCGTAAGCCACCAATCACTTTACAGGCGTATGCCTACCATGATATTGTCGTCGGTCTGCTCTGATTCGTATGGTGTACCCACACGACGCCACGCATCGACCTCTGTCTTGATACGTACCAGCTGTTCTTGACATGGCAGTTGGTTGATTTCGTCAAGGAGATTCCTGAGCCTGCGGGCTGAGTACTTCACTTCCTTGCCACGTTGCTGGTCATAACCGAACTGGTCTACTATGCCATCTGAAAACATATAGAGCATGTCACCTTGCGAAAAAGGCAGTTCATGGTCAGTGAACGGTGCATCGACCGACATATCACCTCCTATAGGCATGCGGTCACCATCTATTTTACTGAACACACCTTCATGATATATGTATAGCGGACGGAAGGCTCCGGCATAGTGAATTGTCTGCGTATCATTGTCTACGATGACCAGTCCCAGGTCCATGCCATCACGGTTGCCCGTTTCTTCGCTATGCTGATGCAGGGCATCGCGTAGCATCGTTCGCAGGTCATCAAGAAAACGTCCAGCTGAGATTCGCATCGCATCATTGCTACCTGATTTCTGCTGCAGACTGCTTTCCATGCCAAAGCGTGCTACAATTTCATTAAGCAAACTCACGCCCAGCATCGACACGAAGGCGCCAGGCACTCCATGACCCGTACAGTCGGCAACGACCATCAGCTGCCTATTGGCTCCCTGGTGCACCCAGTAGAAGTCGCCGCTGACAATATCCTTCGGACGGAAAAAGACAAAATGATCACCAAACACTTCGTCAAGATATCTCGACGTCGGCATGGCCGCATTCTGTATGAGGCTTGCATAGCTTATGCTATCGGTAATCTGAGAATGAGCAGTCGACAACAGATCTCGCTGATGTTCCAGGTCGTCATTAATGGCCAATATCTCCTCTTTCTGCTGTTCGAGTTCACAATTTTTCTCATCGAGCAAGCGGTTGGCATTGCGGCTCTTGATAAAGTTGATAACGACAAGGACAAGGATGACCACCACAGCTATAATGACAATGAACATCATCTTCGCATTGGCCTTGTATTGCAGTTCCCTTTCGAGGTTTTCACGCTCACGGGCCTGCATCTCGACATTGAAACGGGTCTCCGCCATGTTGGTGGCGGACTTGGCAGCAAAGTCATTCTGTCGGTTTTTTCTATACCAGCGATGAAACTGAGTTTTGCTCTCAAAGGCTTTCTTGTACTGACCCTTCATGCTGTATAGTTCCGAATACCATGCGTATGTATCTTCCATCTCCATGCCATGGTTAGCTACGTCGCCAGAGTAGGCACTAAACAGCGAGTCGAGATAGGTCTCTGCCTCCGCATAACGCTTCACCTTTATGAGCCATGCCAGGCGCGAGTTCTTATACATGTCAAGCAGCGAATCAAATCCGTTGTTCACGCAGATGGCATACGATTCATCCAGCAGTACCCGGCACGAGTCAAGGAGCTCTGTCTCACGCTCGGGCTGAAGCTCCGACAACTCTGTGTAGTCCTGTACGATATATATGTCACACTTTGCTACATCAAACACCTCATTCACCGATTGCGACATTTGGCGCGACACATAGAAGTAGTCGAGACTGCGTATGAGGTATTCCATGTTTTCCGCTACAGGGTCCAGGTCATAACGGCTTCCATACGACCCACCTAAAAGGAAGTACGATTCGGCCAAGGTTCCAATATCATTACCATTGCGGCATAGATTTAGCGTTGTGGTTGCATACTCATCCGCCACATCAAACATATCGTTATTCAAGGCGTTGATGGCCATGTTGTTCATGACTCTGGCCATGCGGATGGTGTCTGACAGCTGGCTATATAGCTTGTAGGCTTTATTATAATAGCCGTCGGCTGTCAACGCATCGGCACGCATGCCGTATGCCGAACCTAGCGACGAATTGAATCGCGCCATCATGCGTTTATCATCAAGAGCATGCGCTATGGCCAGTCCCTCAAAGCACAAGTCACAGCATTTATCATATTCACATTGGTAGTAGTAGCAGTCTTCCAAACAGTCACATGCCAGCATCTCATATCTTTTGTTTTCCACATCTCGTGCTTCATCATGCAGGAGCTTGGAATAATAAAATGACGAGTCGACATTCTGATTGAGATATTCATGCGACAACTGATACAGCAACGACAGCCTAGTCGTGTCATTCTGCCCAATGCGCGAACTGTTGAGCATACTCTTCAAACTGTCGATAGCCGATGACATCTCATTGCCGGCATCTGCTGATACTGAGCAGCACATTGCGGCAAAAACGAGAACATACGATTCTATCTTCTTCAACAGCATCGGATTGTCATTTGTATTTACACCTTGCAAATATACAAAAAAGTGACTACAATGAAGTGATTATGCTTCATTTTTCAGCATAAGGACACTATATGGAAATCAGATGTCGCGCAAATCGACATAACCATTGAGGACGGCATATATTGTCAGTCCGGATACAGATTTGGTATGTAATTTATCTTGTATATTTTTGCGGTGGCTGATGACGGTTGTCAGACCGATGTTGAGGGTCTCGGCTATCTCCTTGTTCATGAAGCCACGCGCTATGAGGGCCAGAACCTCTATTTCACGTGGCGAAAGTTCATCTTCGCTCCTGAGCGTTGCGTTGGGATTGCTGTGGTGTCCCTGCTCAAGAATGTTCAGCAGCGAGCAGATGATGCCTTTTTCGTTTTGCGACACATCGACCGACATGGCATTGACCACCCTACCCTCGCCCGACGCAAGAACTATGACACGGTGGCCTAGGCGGACAAAGAAGTCGACATACTCGAGGTATATGCGCTCCGAAACGAATGTATGCACAAACATCTCGGGTGTATCGTCAACATATTGGGCGAACGAGGTGAATATGCGTACAGCAACGTCGGGCACCGCATCGGCAAGGATGCTCCGCAGGCCTATGGCGGCCAGGGTATCATTGTCGAGTATGGCGATTTCCAATGTCTGTCTATTCATTAAAGATATTTCTTGATCTCACTTATCATTGCGCTGTATTCCTCGTCGGTGAGGTACACTTTGCCCGGATTCATCTGGAACACCCCACCGTAGTCAGGTCCGTCGACATATTTAGGTGCAAGGTGGAAATGAAGATGAGAGAGCTTGTCGGAGTATGCTCCATAGTTGATCTTCTCAGGATGGAACGCCTTGTCCATAGCACGTGTGACGCGTGTAACGTCGGCCATGAATGCATTGCGCTCTTCATCTGTGAGTTCGAAGAGGTCACTCACGTGCTTGTCGTATGCCACGAGGCAACGTCCGCGATAGGTCTGCTCCTTGAAGAGGAATACTCGCGACACGCTGAGGTGTGCTATTTCAATCATCAGATTGTGAAGTGTCTCATTGTTCTGACAATAGAGACAGTTTTGTGGATCGCTGTACATTTTAAATTGATAATTAAGAGTTAATATTTTTCGTCAGTCATCATTGTCACCTGCCAGCTCCTTGCGCAGTCGGCGTCCCATGGGAAGGAACATCCAGAACGAGATAAAACCGCCGATGGATGCACAGACAAAAGACAACAGATAGGCCATTGTCATTTCTATCGAGTTTTTGGTCACACCGATGCCGAGCCACTTGAAGACCTGCCTGATAATGTTTTTTATGGAGACGCGGAAAACCTTAACGCCTTGCCCTGCAGCCCAGCGCCCGGCCCATCCGATGCCTCGTTTTGCATTTTTCGACACCTGGTGCTTGATGAGCGTGCCGTCCATGCGCACGGCAACAACAGCCAACGTCTCATAATTGAAGTGTGCATTGTCGTAGTCGGCTTTTCTCTTGTAGAGGATATACAGTTCCTGCGAGACGACAAACACCTGCATCTGGAAGTAGATGATGTCGACAATGAGCAGCGGCCAGGTAATCCAGCTGAGCGGCAACATTGTCAGCAAGGTGCACACTCCGGCAAGGAAGGCGTGGTATCGTATGCGGCGACGCGCCACCCGGTCTACAGCTTCGCGCCCGACGACTTCAAATGGTGACGTATCGAACATGCGTTGCAGACCTTCTTGGTCAAGATGGAAGTGACGTCGATTCATCTTGACGATGAAATCATCCGGATTCTTGTTGTAGGTATGCATTATCTTGAGTCCCAAAACCTTCTGCATCGCGACGTCATAGATGTGCATGCCCCAATCGACAATCTGCATCACCTTATCTTTTATATGTTGGTACACCATGTTCATCAATCCAGCATAGACAGCCTATACAATATCAATACGCAAATATATTTCATTGTCTTGAAAAATTTGTAACTTGCAAGCGAATAAATTCGTTATTCAATATAAAAGGACAAAAAGTCATATATAAAAAGATTATGGACTACACTCACTATGCGGCAATTGACATAGGGTCGAATGCAGTAAGGCTGCTTATCAAGCGCCTTGAAAACCCAACAAAGGGGCTCTTCTCGAAGGTGGTAACTCTGCGTGTACCTCTTCGCCTAGGTCAGGATGCATTCACGGCTGGCGAGATTTCTGAGAAGAAGTCAAACGACCTGAAGGACCTCATCAGGGCCTACGCTATAGTGATGAAGATGTATGACATCAAGAAGGGCAATTACCGTTGCTGTGCGACAGCCGCCATGAGGGAGGCACGGAACGGCAGACAGGTGCTCGAATGGATAAGCAAGACCACCGACGTCAAAATCGACCTTATATCAGGCACCGAGGAGGCTGCAATCGTCTACAACTCACACATCCAGCAGATGGACAACGGGCCACGCAATCTAGTCTTTGTCGATGTTGGCGGAGGCAGCACAGAGGTGAGCCATATCGAAGACGGTGAACTCAAGAGTACCAAATCTTACCCGATAGGCACTCTGAGGATGCTGAGTGGCGGTGTCGACGAGGGCGAGAAAGACGAACTGCGCAGAGACATGGAACTGCTGGGAGTCGACTGCGATGCCGAGCATTCAGGCATTGTCATTGTCGGAGCAGGAGGAAACATCAACAAGCTATATGAGTTGGCCGAAATTGAAAAACGTGTAGAAAAGAGTCTCACGAGGGATGTCCTACTTGAAATGTACGACGAGATGAGATCCATGAGCGTCGAGCAACGAGCCGAAAAGTACAACTTGAAGCCCGACCGTGCCGACGTTATTGTTCCGGCTGCCGAACTGTTCCTACTTATCGCCGATGCAGTAGGAGCCGATACTATCGAAGTGCCTTCTACTAGTCTGGCCGACGGAATAATTGACGATATATATAGGCGACAAAGCGAATAGAAAGAAAAAAATGGTAACAAAATGCCCTTATTTGGATGCTTGCGAAAAAAATATTGAGGAATTATTATTACTTTTGCGCCGCAAATGAGCCTTAGATTCCTCATATTATCCATATTGACGTTGTTAGCGACCACATTCGCTTCAGCGTTGCCTGCACCCTCGGACACTCTAACGACAGACGTACCGAAGGCTGGCGAAGGCATAGGAACATTCCTCCTGCGCAAAGGGCTCGACCCCTCGGTCTACAAAGCAGACTTCATCAAGATGAACAAAGACAAGCTCGGCAAGGACAACACGCTGAAGCTTGGTGTAAAATACAACATTCCACAAAAGCCTAAGGACGACGTCAAGGTCGAGCCTCTGCTGGGCAACGACAATAAGTTCGTTAAAATCGAAAACCATAGTCTCAAGGGGGCAGTCTACTATCTGGTTAGCGGGCACGGAGGTCCCGACCCAGGAGCAATGTCCAAACTCAACGGGCATGACTTGTGCGAAGACGAATACGCCTACGACATCATGCTACGACTGGCCCGACAACTCCTTGCCTGGGATGCAACAGTTCATATCATCATCGAAGACAAGGACGACGGCATCAGAGACGATGCCTACCTGGCTTACGACAACCACGAGACCTGCGGAGGCAAGGAGATTCCACTCGACCAAATTCAACGACTCAAGCAAAGGTGCGAGGTGATTAATGAGTACTACAAGAACGAGCGATCTAAATATTGCAGAGCAATCTTTATGCACCTCGACAGCCGTTCCGAAAAGGAGCGCATCGACATTTTCCTCTACCACTATATGAAGAGTACACGAGGCGAAAGCCTTGCCAAGACCATGAGAAACAAGTTTGACGAGAAATACAAGCAGCATCAGCCTAACCGTGGATTTTCCGGCACTGTGAGTGAGAGAAACCTCTACGTCTTGAAAATGTCCAATCCCGCTGCCGTCTTCCTCGAACTGGGCAACATACAGAATCCTAAAGACCAGCAGAGATTCATCCTCTCGTCCAACAGAGAGGCTGTGGCACGATGGATGGCCGAGGGCATCCTCGAGGAATACAAAAACAGCAAGACTCGATAAATACTTTTTAAGCAATAGCTGATACTATTTTATCACAAAGTAGTATTTTCGTGGCATGTGCACCACTATTATCAGAAAAAATATATTAACTTCGATGCTGAAATGTAAAAAACCATTAACCAAAATTACTAAAATGGCATTTAAGACAAAGAAAAAGGAACTGATGAAAACAGCAGTATTAGCAGGAGCATTTGCTGCTGCTTCTATGCTGACCCTTACGTCATGCAATGAGACAGAGACCCAATCGGCCAGCAAGGTAGAAATTTTCATCGACCAATGCGGCTATTTCCCTAAATCGCCTAAAGCTGCGCTAATCAACGGCAAGGCAAAGAACTTCAAGCTGATCAACGACAATGGAGATATTGTCTATGAAGGTAAGGCTGCTGCAGCTCAGTACTATGCCGAGTCTGACCAAACATACAAGAAGATGGATTTCTCCGACCTGCAAACAGCAGGCACATATACATTGGTTGTCGACGACACCATTAAGTCGATGCCAATACATATCGGTGCGAATATCTACGACGATGTTGCTACCAAGGCTGTCAAGGCGTTCTACTACAACAGAGCATCTATGGAGATTAAGGAAGAGTTTGGTGGCAAGTGGGCCCGTAAGGCCGGACACCCAGACACCAACGTGCTGGTTCACAAGTCAGCTGCCAGCGCTGCTCGTCCAGAAGGCACAGTCATTTCAGGTCCTGGCGGATGGTACGATGCCGGCGACTACAATAAATATATAGTAAATAGCGGTATTTCCACCTATACGATGCTTCTGACAACCAAGCTCTACGAGAAGAAGGCTGTCAGCACTTCGCTCAACATTCCAGAAACAGGCAACCTTTTGCCAGACATTCTCGACGAGACCCTCTACAACCTCAGGTGGATGCTCACCATGCAGGACCCTAACGACGGTGGCGTATACCACAAGTTGACCGTTTTGAGCTTCGAGGACTTCATCATGCCAGACCAGTGCCAGAAGCAGCGCTATGTCGTTGCCAAGGGCACAGCTGCAGCTCTCGACTTCGCCGCAACAATGGCATTTGCTTCACGCATGTTGCCACACTATGACGAAGCAGGTGAGATGAAAGCTCTTGCCGACAGCTGCATAAAGGCAGCAACCAAGGCCTACAACTGGGCAAGAAAGAACCCTGACGTGAAGTTCAGAAACCCAGAAGACGTATCAACAGGTGAATATGGCGACTGGATGCTCAACGACGAATGGTTCTGGGCAGCCAACGAGATGTGGCTCACTACAAAGGACGCACAATATGCAAAGGATGCAGAGGCCCACAAGGCCAAGATGACCATTCCAACATGGGGCGATGTCGGATCATTGGGATATATCTCAATGGCTCTCGAAGGCTCCGGCATGAACGAGACAGCAGCCAAAGAGAAAGTATTGACCCTGGCCGACAGCCTGCTCGTCAACGAGAGTGTTTCGCCAATCTACCTCTCTATGCAGAACTATGAATGGGGCAGCAACTCTACTGTGGCCAACTGCGGTCTTGTCAAGATGATAGCCTACAGACTCACCGGCGATGAGAAATATTTCAACTCAGCACAAAACGACCTTCACTACATCCTTGGCAGAAACCCACTCGGCGTATGCTTCGTGACAGGTGTAGGTGTCAAGTCTACTCGCAATCCACACCACCGTCCATCGGCTGCCGACGGCATCGATGACCCTGTGCCTGGATTCCTCAGCGGAGGTCCTAACATCGCAGTCATGACCGACTGTGGCGACGACACTAGCAACCGCAGCCAGTACCCTGCCATCTCCTATGCTGACGAAACATGCAGCTATTCAACCAACGAAATTGCCATAAACTGGAACGCTCCGCTCGTCTTCCTAACATGGAGCATTTCTGAGATGTAAGACCTTTTAAGATTATTTGTACATTATAGAGAGTAGAAATAGTTCTCGGATAGTAATTATTCGAAGAATTATTTCTACTTTTGCCTTGTTGAATAAAAAGGACAACAAAGCAATAAAAAACTAAAGAAGATAACCTTGAAACTTATTGTAAAAACCCTATGTGGAGCAGAGGAGCTGCTCAGCAAGGAATTGGAGCAGTTAGGAGCGACCAACATCACAGCACAGCGCAGAGCTGTCAACTGCGAAATCGAAGACAAGAGAATGCTCTATCGTATCAACCTCTGGAGCCGTTTTGCACTGCGCACTCTCGTACCAGTTGTTGAATTCACCGCAGAGACCGACAAAGACATCTACGACGCCATATATGCCTACGACTGGCAGAAGATCATCTCGCCTGAGAAGTCTATCTTGATCGACCACATTTCGTTCTCATCAAAATTTAACGATTCACAGTACTTGGCTTTCAAGGCCAAGGACGCCATTGTCGACAAGATTCGCGACAAGATGGGTGCACGTCCTTACGTCAACACCGAGGATCCAGACATCATGCTCAACATCCATGCTACCGACGACGGCATCACACTCTCTCTCGACGCTAGCGGTTCTTCTCTCAACCGACGTGGATACAGAAACACCACAACACCTGCAATGACCAACGAAGTGCTCGCTGCAGCATTGGTAGAACTCTCTGGATGGACTCCCGACATGGCTCTCATCGACCCTATGTGCGGAAGCGGCACCATCTGCATCGAGGCTGCCATGAAGGCACAGAACATCGCGCCAAACCTCTACAGGAAAGAGGTCTTTGGCTTTGTAAACTGGTCAGACTTCGACGACATAATCTGGAAAGAGCTCAAGCAGGAAGCAATGGATGTCAAGAACAAGACAAGACTCACCATCATAGGAGCCGACATCGACCCAGACATGCTCGACGTGGCGAAACTATCGACTCTCGAATTGGGGCTCAACACCGATGTTCGCATCATGCGCAAGGGATTCCGCGAGATGGAACGTACCACTGAGGAAGGAGTTATCATCACCGTTCCACCTTTCACACAGGAAGAAGGCAAGCGACCTCTCGACGACCTCTACAAGGAACTCACATACTTCCTCTCTCGCAAGTTCCCTGATCACGACGCATGGATCTATAGCACAAACCTGAAGGCTCTGCGTGCTATCGAATACCGTTCGGAACAGAAATACGAAATCTTCAACGGGTCGCAGGAAGGCAATTTCAACCTCTACCCTTTCTAAGGAGATATTGACTAACATATAAAAAACAACGGCAGGCTCATGACACATGGTCTGCCTCACAAAAATATTATTAAGATGGCAAAAGAACTCAAGGAGATGACTTCTCGTTCAGAGAACTACTCTCAGTGGTATAACGACTTGGTTGTGAAGGCCGACCTCGCTGAGCAGTCGGCTGTGCGTGGATGTATGGTAATCAAGCCATACGGCTATGCTATTTGGGAAAAGATGCAGCGCGTGCTCGACGACATGTTCAAGCAGACAGGTGTGCAGAACGCCTATTTCCCACTGCTTATCCCTAAGTCGTTCCTCTGCAAGGAGGCCGAGCATGTTGAGGGATTCGCAAAGGAATGTGCCGTAGTGACACACTACCGACTCAAGAATGACCCAAACGGCAACGGTGTCGTAGTTGACCCTGAGGCTCGCCTTGAGGAAGAGCTTATCGTTCGTCCTACTTCCGAGACAATCATCTGGAACACTTATAAAAACTGGATTCACTCATGGAGAGACCTTCCACTCCTCTGCAACCAGTGGTGTAACGTTATGCGCTGGGAGATGCGCACACGACTTTTCCTCCGCACATCAGAGTTCCTCTGGCAGGAGGGACACACTGCTCACGCAACAAGCGAAGAGGCAGCTGCAAAGGCTATGGAAATGATCAACGTCTATGGCGACTTCGCAGAAAACTGGATGGCAGTGCCTGTAATCAAGGGTCCTAAGAGCCCTAACGAGCGCTTTGCCGGTGCGGTGGACACCTTCACCATCGAGGCTATGATGCAGGACGGAAAGGCTCTTCAGGCTGGCACATCACACTTCCTCGGACAGAACTTCGCCAAGGCATTTGACGTAACATACGTCAACAAGGAGAACAAGGAGGAGTATGTATGGGCTACTTCATGGGGTGTTTCTACACGTCTGATGGGTGCTCTCATCATGACTCACTCAGACGACAACGGACTCGTTCTTCCTCCAAAATTGGCTCCTATTCAGGTTGTCATCGTGCCTATCTTCAAGAAGGCCGAAGAACTTGCTGCTATCGACGCAAAGGTTGCAGAATGGACCAAGGCTCTCCGTGCAAAGGGCATCAGCGTAAAATATGACAACGCCGACAACAAGCGCCCTGGCTTCAAATTCTCTGAATATGAGCTGAAGGGCATTCCAGTTCGTCTTGCACTCGGTGCACGCGACATGGAGAACGGCACAATCGAAGTTATGCGTCGTGACACCTTGACAAAGGAGACAGTCAGCCAGGAGGGCATCGTAGAATATGTAGAGAACCTGCTGAACGACATTCAGGACAACATCTTTGCCAAGGCTAAGGCTATGCGCGACGGATACATCCGCCGTGTTGACACATGGGACGAATTTAAGGTTGAGATCGAGAAGGGCGGCTTCCTCCTCTGCCACTGGGACGGCACTACCGAAACAGAAGAGCGCATCAAGGACGAGACAAAGGCCACTATCCGATGCATACCTTTCGAGGCTATGGACCCTGAAGACCTCAAGCCAGGCGTCGACATGGTAACAGGCAAGCCATCGGCAAGAAGAGTTCTCTTCGCCCGTTCATACTAAAAAATGTGTGGAGGCAACTATGCGTCCACAATCCCGATAACAAGAGAAACGTGGTTCCTATCGGACCGCGTTTCTTTTTTACGACAATAAACACAGACATAATATGGCAAGATATATTATTCCTATTGTGATGCTCGTCATCTCCAACATCTTCATGACGATTGCATGGTACGGGCACCTCAAGCTCCAGAAGATGAACATCATCACCGACCACACCCCACTCTATGTGGTCATCCTCATCTCATGGCTCATGGCACTCATTGAATATGCCTTCCAGGTACCGGCCAACCGCATGGGATTCATCGACAACGGCGGACCATTCAACCTCATGCAGCTCAAGATTATACAGGAGGTCATCACGCTGGCAGTCTTCACCATCTACACCATGTTCATATTTGGCGGACAGACGCTCCAATGGAATCACGTGGCAGCTTTCGTATGCCTCATCATGGCTGTTGTCTTCGTCTTCTGGAAATAAAAGGGAGCACCACAGCGCAAAAAAAATGAGGTAAAAATATACAAGCGAAAGAAAAAGATGATATATTTGCAGCCACATATCACTCAATGAGGTGAAATACTATGGGGTTGACATGGATTTGACAGCATTGCCAAGAGGTATGTAAGCATGCAGAGCGTCGGTATGCCGGCTCTTTAATCTCGGGTATCAAACTATAACTGGCGAAACTTCTTATGCTCTCGCTGCTTAATCGAATAATAGTAGATTAGCTTTATCACTCGCTTAGAGCTTGTGACGAGACGTCCCGCAAAAAGCCTTATCCACGAGGCGTTTTGATCTTGGGGCGCAGGAAAATCGGGGATAGTCAGAGATGTGCTCCTTGTCGATGGCGAAATCTTAAAGAGCTAAGGGTTGGTTCGGGCGTCTGCTCCCACGCCAATCACGAAAACCAATAGCGGAATAAGCATGTAGAAAGCATATTGCTTCTTTGACTGGACCGGGGTTCGATCCCCCGCAGCTCCACCAAAAACAAAAGCAACAGTCGAAAGATTGTTGCTTTTTTTGTAATACGCAGACAGAGTCAGTTATGTACGGTGTCATTAATCAACAGCCATTTCCATACTGGCACAACATTGATAATCATATCAGCAGTCTCTATGGTCTCCTCCTCATCATAAGTAATAATATAAGCGGATGACAATGGAATGTATTCATTAAGACTCAACAAAGCTTTAACCTCTCTTTGTCGAGTTTCCTGTTCTCTGATACTATAGGATACCTGATAGGCTACTTGTGATTCACAAAGATAGAAGTCAACTTCTATATTGTGATTATAATAAGTCAACTCTTGCTTGTACTTACGTCTCAATGCAATAGCTACAATATTTTCGAGTAGTGATGTTTTGACATCCGACAGGAAAAGTGATATAAAGCCATTGTCTGTAAAATAGTATTTTCTTGTTGACACCTTCTCTTGTAGCTTTGAGGCAAAGTTCTCTATAGAAAACATCAGCCAAGTCTCTTGAAGGTACTGACAATAATCGGCAACAGTCTCCTGCTTGGTTTTTAAACCAGCAGATGATATCAGTGATGCAGTCCGGTTATATGACAGAGGTTGCTTAATGCTCTCTGCCATCTTACGAATAAGCATACGCATTGTTTTATCGTTGCGTATCGAGTAACGTGCTATCAGATCACCAAAGTATATCTTATTAAAAAGGCTACTAAGCCATTCACGCTTATATATAGTATCTTTAGTTATAACCTCAGGAAGCCCACCCATATTGAAATATGGTTCAAAATTACGGATGATATCAGTACAGGATGTATATTGCCAATTGGGTTTCAATTCCATGTGTTCCAATTTGAGATATTCGGCGAATGAAAACGGAAACACCTCTTTTATATAATATCTACCTCCTAAAGTTGTGGCAATTTCGCTACTCAGCATTTTCGCATTACTGCCAGTGACAAAAACGCGGTAACCTGTATCAACCAGTCGTCTTGCGAACTTTTCCCATCCATCAACTATCTGTATTTCATCAAGGAAAAATATAGGTTTATGGGCATACAATTCTTCATAGGCGAGCTTGATAGTATCCAAATCTGTCACCTCAAGATTTGCTACACGATCATCTTCAAAATTAAAGAACAATATCTCATCGGGATTATGTCCCAGAGCTATGTAGTGGTGTACACACTGATATAAGAGATATGATTTTCCAGCTCTACGCATCCCCACAAACACGTGATTACCATCAAAATCAACATCTATGTCTCTTTCTATATATTGAACCTCGCACACGAACTGTTGATATTCAACTATCAGTTTTTTTGCAAACAACTTATCAAGCATAGCTTTTACCATTTATTATGTATGCAAAAATACTACTTTTCCCTTATAAAGGAAACTTTTTCGTGATTTGTTTCCTTTATAAAGGAAACTTTTAGGCAGTTTATCTCCTCTATAAAGGAGATTGGGTTACTGAGCAGACGACGTCAAGCGTTCACTTATATATGCTTTTATCTTCTCGTCATCGAAATTGAGGCTTTTCTTGAGTTCGTATATTTTGGCATCGACGAGATATCGGTACCAGAAGCCTTGCAGGATATACCATCGGTGGTTAAAGTCGAGGAAGCCGAGGAAGAGGAAGTAGCGGACGAAGAAGTTGAGGAAAGGACGGATGTAGAGTGGCATACGGGCATAGCGTATTTTCAGCCAACGCTTACGTTCGGCACCATTGCCAAATAACTTGGCCTCTACCTCGTTGGATTTATCGTCCATATCGTAGGCCATGGCAAGCATGTTGAATGCTTCACGATCGGCATAGCGTGTATGCTTGTCAGTCCACCAAGTAAGGGAGTTGAGATTTTCGTCAGTTTGATCACCATCGATAGATATAGTGCGACCATCGGTTATAATCAGGTGCTCGTCCATCGGCTTGTTTTCACTCATGCCATGTCCCTTGCGTATAATCTTTATCTGCTGTGCAGGATACCAGCCACCATGCTTGAGTGGTTTACCGAGAAAGATTATCTTCTTGTTGACATAGATGCCATTTACATCACTATCACACGTAGCAATAGCTTCCTTGACCTTTTCACCTAAAGGATGCTCGATATATTCATCTGCGTCGATACGCCAAATCCAGTCGCCAGAAATATGCAGATTTTCTATAGCCCAATTGAACTGCTGAGCCTGATGAATGAATTCATGCTGAACAAACGTGGCTCCTAAAGACTGAGCGATCTCGCCTGTGTGGTCAGTACTATAACTGTCTACAACAATAACTTCGTTGCATACACTACTAATTGAACGAATACATCGTTCGATATGTATTTCCTCATTCTTGGTGAGGATGATGGCTGTTATAGTTGGACTTGACATGAACAAAACTAATAAAATGGTGAATACTGCGTATAAATATGGAAGCATACGACCATGGTTGTACAAAGGTATATTATTATAGCGAATTAATGGTTGTTTTGTTTCAAAAAAAGGGGAGCGTAACAGTTTAATATTATCGGGTTATAATAAATTCAGGAGTGAAAGATGAGGATGGAGAGTTCAAGATGGATGCGAATATATTATATATATACTTAATAATAAAATAGTTAGCATATAATAATATAGAATAAGTGTTATTGTTATGTGGTAACAAAAATAACTGTTACAACTGTTACGGTGCAATTGATGGATGGTAAGCATAGGTATTAAGTAAGGGTAAAGTAAGGTTAAAGTGGAAGGAGGCAAGGTTAGATGTCGATGAATGATAGATCGTATTTCCATGCATGGGCGGCACCGATTCGTTCTTCACGGACTTCGACAATGGGGAAAGAATGTTTGAGTCGGTTGAGAAGAGTTCTGATGGTAGCGAGGCTAGTGAATGGTTCCTTCCTATCAAGGAACTCGAAGAAAATTTCTGAGACGGTGCAACACTCATCGACGGAAGGGTTTGCGATGTGCTCCAAAGCGCGATGCCATAAAAATGCCACAAGTTGCTGGGTCTTTGATGTACCCCATTCTCTGACACTAATGTACTGATTGTCGTTGATTGTTATACTTATTGTTTTCATGCCCCAAATTTCGGACAAACCCAAGGAACAAGTGTAACACAATGTGTAACGGTTAGTATTTGCGGAGGATATAGTTTTGCGTCATCGAAATAGTTCGATAATTAAAACCGTAAAAAAAAGAAAGTATGAAAAAGCAACAAGCGAATGCAGAGAATCTCAATGACTGCAAGATGTTCCGTAAGATCAAGAATCAGATCAAGTCGCTTAATGACGACCTGACACCAATAGAGAAACGTATAAAGAACACGATGATAAACAACAACATAGATGTATTGACCGACGAAGACAACGTGAAAGTGGCAGAAATAAAGAAGATAATATCGATAAGATTTGACGAGAAGAGGTGGAAGGAGCAGAATCCAGGATGGGAGAATGGCGAATATGCCAAGGCGAGCGAGTCGTACACCCTAAGAATATTGTAACAGCCAGAACCAAGAACAAACAATAAAAAAGATATGTTTGGAATAGCAGAATCGCTATATGGGCCTGTACACAGGGGCACATTAGAAGAATTGTCGGCCCTGAGAGAGTCGAAACGAGTGAAAGAGCTGTGCGAAAGGGCGGAACGAGGAGATGACGGTGCGAAGAAGATGCTACCAGTGTGGACGCCATCATGTGCAGAATTCAAGGGGAACCGTCGTTTGTCGGCGAATGCTATAGCTCCGACGGGAAGGCTGATGCTGGACTTTGACCAGAAGGGGCATTCGCAGGAGATATTGACGAGATGCAAGAGTCTGCAGGAAGAAGGCAAATGGGACATACTGCTTGTAGAGGAGTCGGCACGTCGTGGAACGCATGTACTGATCACCCTACCCCATGGGATGACAGCGAAACAGGCACAAAAGGAGTTTTCGGCAGATGTAGGTTTTGAAGCAGATCCGTCGCTGAAGGATATTGCCAGATGTATATATATCGTGCCACAGGACCATGTGTTGATGGACAGGATGGGATGTGGGGAGAAGGCACAACAGACAATTAACAAGGCACAAGACACAGTAGACAAATATTCGCAAGGCACATCAGCTTTGCAGTCAAAATTGACAATTGACGAGGTACCAAGGGCCAAGGAGAATGAAGTTGGTGAGGCGACGGAGCGAGGGCTAAGGATATTTGACAAGGCGAGGGAGATAGCTGGGCTAAACGATGTGGATATAGATGAGAGGGAGTCGCATAGCAGGCATAATAACCTAACATCGATATTGTCGATAGGAATATGCAGGCTAATGAAGAAAGAAGAGATGAAGGGAGTGGTAAGGAAGCGGATGCCGGGATATGCGGAAGAGCATGACTGCATGACGCTGATAGATGATTTCTATAACAATTACACGCAGATGAATGCTCCGATGTCGCGCGAGTTGAGACGTGTGCTGAGTGAAACGGCGGAGACAAACAGCAAGAGACAACTGGGACCATGTGAGATGGACAGCATGGAGGGGCCGTCAGAGGTGCATACGTTGATGCCGAAGCGGCTGCCTAGCCTAATAGAGCTGCTAGTGAGCAAAACACCAGAGGAGTATAGGGAGGCAGTAGCGTGTGCGGTATTTCCTCCGCTGGGGGCACATCTGTGTGGTGTAAAATTCAGGTATATAGACAATGTGGACCATGAAGCGACCCTAATGAATGTGCTAATGGCGCCGACGGGTTCGGGGAAGAGCTGTGTAAACGCACCAATAAATGCGATAATGAAAGACATAAGGGTACGAGACAGAGAGAATCTGGCACGAGAGCGAGAGTGGAAGAAGCAGATGTCGGCAAAGATGCAGTCGAAGGAAGGAGTAGTGAGACCAGACGACATAATAGTGCAGGAGGTGGACCCGGACATGACGAATGCAGCATTTGTGTTGCGTCTGAGTGAGGCGAAGGGGCATTTTCTATATGCGATGATGAATGAGATAGAACAATTTGACTCGTTGAAAACGAGCAGCCGAAGCATGGCACAGTTTCAGATAATGTGTCTATCATTTGACCCAGACAACCAATATGGGCAGACGCGAGTAGGAATAGGTTCGATATGTGAGCGAGTGACGATAAGGTTTAACTGGAATGCGTCGACGACGATAAAGAAGGGGAAGAGTTACTTTGCTAATGTGCTGACAGACGGGCCTGTGTCACGAATAAACTTCTCGACCCTAGCAGAACGTCCGATAGGTGCTCCGCTACCGGTATTTGGGATATATGACAAGAAGTTTGACGATGATTTGGCGGAGTATATAGAGCGTCTAAACAATGCTCATGGGAGGATAAGATGCGAGGAGGCGGAGATGCTGGCAGCAGAGATGCTAGAGGAGGACCAGAAGATAGCGATATCGATGCAGAGCAGGACATACGAGAATCTGTCACGAAGAGCAAATGTGATAGCCTACCTGAAGGGGATGGTGCTGTATGTGGCCGAAGGGATGAGATGGAGCAGGGAGATAGAGGACTTTGTGAGATGGAGCAAACGAAGAGACATGGAGCTGAAGATGGAGTTTTTTGGTGAGAGCATAGAGGAGGCCGAGCGGAACGAGGGTCATCAGATACGACGCGGTCCGCGCAACATGCTATCGCTGATGCCAGAAATGTTCAGCACGGAGGAATTTGTAAGAGTGTATAGACACCAAGGGATGATGGGTGATGCGCAATCGCTGCTGAGGATGTGGAAGAAACGAGGGCTGATAGATGGCACGCCAGAGAGATGGCAAAAAAGCATATAATAATGACTAAAAAAAGAAGAAAGATGAAAGCAATGACAGTAACGCAATTGGCGGCAGCAGCAGGAGTGTCGCGCCGCACGATGAACAGATGGATGAAGATGGTGAAGGATGAGATGCGAAAGCATGGATATAGGGAGGGGATGTATTGCCTGCCGCCGAGTGTGGTGAAGTTTCTGGTGGAGCATTACAGCATAGAGGTGTGAGTGAGAAAAAGCGGGAATAATTGGGACGATGTGGGTGGAAGTGCGACAGTGGGCTGGAGAGGGGGTGTAACTTTGCATCAACGAAATGAGACGCATGATACGGAATAGAATCCTAGGTAGTTTCGATATGCGGCTGATTCGGAGTAAGGTAGTATTAACTAAAAACAGAAAAAGATGGCAAAGATCAAACCAATGGCTCTTATAGAGAGCATGAGCGGCAAAGTGTGTCAGGATTCAGATGTGTATTTCACCAGGCGTCACGGGAAGACCTTCACGGGCAAAATGTGTAATCCGCACAGAGGTGATCCGACGGTGAGTCAGAAAAGTGTGCAGGACAAGTTCCGACAGACGGCAGCGAGAGTAAAGACCGTGCTCAAGAGTGGTCCGGGCAATGACAGTTATGACGAACTTGTAGAAGGGTTCAAGAATCAGGACAAGTATCCGACACTGTGGGGATATGCTTTTGCACAGATATGGAAGGATTAAGGTAACGCTTCCACCAACAGGGGAACAGATAATTTGGTAGAATAAACTATTAATGGTATAAAGACATGGAAAGAAAAGAGATAGTGAAGAAGATTTTAAACATGCTTGTAACAGTGATCACGGCGGTGGTCACGACCCTTGGCACGACATCGTGCGTAGTAGATGTGCACCCTCCGGCGAGTCTGACGCCAGTGTACGCTAACTGATGAGAAGGAGTAAAATGCAAAGACACCCAAGGATAGGCTTGGGTGTCTTTTTTTATCATCAAGAATTATAATTTATAGGCTCTTCAGCTTGCACTCCAATTTCAAGCCCAAAACATTCAGTATAGTTTGTAATGTATTGATGGAAGGATTACCAGTACCGCGCTCTATGGAAACAAGCGTATTAATACTGACACCAGCTAAATCAGCCAGTGTCTGTTGATTAATCTTCAGTTCATTGCGCCTGTTTTTTATTACTTCACCTATCTCACTCATTTCTTAACGTTGCTCTGCGGTATTTGAAACTCATTTTATAGCTGTATTTTAGTTTATCAGAAAGGAACGAATTGTTAATTAACATTAATTCTGTCATGTGCATAGCTATCTAATAGGCTCAACCGTAACAGCGCCAATAGTATCATATTGGGCAGTTTCCAGCAATATGCCGAAATCATCCTCTACATCTATGTGAAGTAATTCAGACTGCATCTTTCTGTTTGCACCTTCTGACAACATATTGAAGAAGAATGGAAATAATACAACGGACTGGTATTCTTTTGTAGATGTTGGCATAGCTAGACACACTGGTGTGACATCTATGTCATGTAAGTAATCTTCATCATAGCAAAAACGATAATCGTTTGCACTAACCTCAGTCAATATACCTGCAAATTTTTTATGTACGAACACCTTACACTGCCTCATATAATTACCAATATATTGTGATTATGCAGCAAATATACGACACAAAACGATTAAACGCAAGGAAATTACCAATATATTGTGATTTTAAAACCTTGTCTTCATCGAATTACGCTTCGGAGCGTTACGCCTCGAGGCGTAATTTAAAACTTCCCTTTATCCTTGTAACAACGTAACAGTTTTTTCTTCTGCTATCTATCCTCCATCACTCGTTTCTTCAACACCCTGGCTGGATTGCCGCCGACGATAGTCCAAGGGGCGACGTCTTTGTAGACAGAGGCTGTGGCACCGACGATGGCACCTTGGCCGACTTCCACTCCCATGCCGATGAAGGCCTTAGTCCCCACCCAGGCATCGTGACCGATAGTAATAGGTGCGACAATGAGACCACCATCCGCCGTATTTCTTCTGTCAGTACGATGACCAGCTGTGCAGAGATAAGAATATTGAGATACCGTAGCATTCGCGGCAAGGCGCACCACAGCCTGATTGTAGCAGATGACATCAGGGCCTAGGCAACTACCCTCTCCCATCACAAGATTCCAAGGAGCCCATATCTTGACCGAAGGATAGACATTCGCACCTTTAGCCAAATGTGCACCAAACAATCGCAGAACCAATCGTCTCCATCCAGAAAAGACATTACCGACAAAAGGCTTGAAAAGAAAAAAAGACGTCACTATCCATATAGCACGTCTGACCTTGTTGCCAATAGACAAATGTCCAGTCTCAATTACCTCATTCATAATTATATCATCTAATTCGACTTCATAACCCACTTATACATCTCGATATACTCCTTGCCAACAGTCTTTGCTCCATATCGCCTCTCCACCAACTGTCTTCCATTTCTTCCCATCTGCTCAAGTTCAGCATCAGTTTTGGCAATCAATTCACGCAAGGCATTAACGAGAGGACCTGTACCAATATTGATCCACCAACCACACCCCGACGTTTGTAATTCAACCCAAGGAGTACCCATAGTAGTAACCACAGGAAGACCTGTTGCCAAAGCTTCAGCTACGACAATACCGAAATTCTCTGAATAAGTTGGAAGTATGAGAGCATCCGACTGAAGGAAAAAATTCCACTTGTTATCATCATAAACACCATCGTGAAAAACAACGACATCATCAACTTTCAACTGGCGAGCCAATTTAATTAGTTCCTGCTTCTGTCCTTTCTGCTCTATATCACTATCACCAACAATATCAACAACATACCCCTTCATCTCAACACGCATTTCCGCAACAGCCTCAATGATATGTCTAATGCCTTTCTTTTCGTGTATACGTCCTAGATATAGTAAATGCTTAGATTTTGTCCAGTTATCTTTGAAAGGTATAGAATCGACATTTATAGCATTAGGGACGACACTGATATTGTGATTGAAATTGAGTTGCAAAAAGTTGTTCATCTCTCCAGCTGAAGTTGCATGTATCATATCGGCCTTCCGTATGGCTCGCTTCTGATATAGCAACAAAGCGGGTAATTTTTTGGTCCAATAGTGTCGTTGTAAAATCCATGGCTCGAGCATGCCATGTGGAGTATAGACAACTTTATAACCTGCTTCTTTTGCCCAAATGGCCGTTAGCGCACTCGTAGGTATCCAGCATGAGTTGCTATGAAAAACATCTGGATCTACACGATGCAGAACATCGAGAAACTCTCGTTTTGTACTCAGGGTCGGAAAATATCTTACAGAGATATAATGGATTTCGCAGTTATCAACAGGCATTTCGTCGTCAGTATGGCAAGTGACAATATGCAAGTCGACATTACTGTCAAGCGACTTAGCCAGAATCTGTATATAACTTAAAACACCACCACTGGACTTGTCTATATCAGGAAGATAATGAAGTATTTTCATTAGTAAAAAAATCAGAGATATATAAACTCAGGCTTTTCACCCTTATCTAATATCCAATCATACATCTGTTTAATCTTGGTGGCAACTGCCGCTACCGAATATCTTTCTTCCATTAGTTTTCTCCCTCTTTCTCCCATTTGCTTCAATTCATCCGTATTGGTCTTCATCGCCTTTCTTATTGCTTCTGTTATATCACTCTGGTTGTATCGGACCCACCATCCACAATGCTGCGTATTAAGCTCCTCCCAAGGCGAACCTGTTGTTGCCATACACGGTATTTTTCTCACAAGACCCTCAAGAATAACATTACCGAGATTTTCGAATTCACTTGGCATAGCGAGAATAGAGCAAGATGCCAATGCTTCATTCTTTTCTTTGCCAGACAGGAAGCCAGCAAACTTCACGTTAGTAACACCTAGTCTCTCAGCTTCCTTTCTTAAATAAGCCTCGTATTCATTATCTCCACCACCAATGATAAGCAATTCTGCTTTTTTCGCTTCATCACCTATCTCTGCAAAAGCTCTTATCAGCCCCTCAACATTCTTTCGTGGAGACAACCTTCCGAGGTATCCGACTCTGAACACATCATCCCTCTTTTGTTCACTATAATCCACTATTTCCACTGGATTAGGAACAACAGCCATGGGCGATGTCACACCTAGGTCACGACAATGCTTCATTTCTTCCATGCACGTCACATGCACGCAAGCGGCTTTATTTAGATCATCCCTCAAACGCCACCACAAAGAAAACTTCTTTGCGAATTTACTAGACTTCGCAATATCCTGTGGATAGAGCATACCACGAGGAGTTATTATGTAAGGCTTCCCCTTTTCTTTGGCCACATCAACCAAAGCATAAGTCGGATAAAGCCAAACACCCTGTGCATGGTATATGTCATAATCACCAGCAGCCCTTAAATCTCTCTTATACACAGGAGAGTATTCAAACGCATCAAATATAGGTTGTGGCGTAAAATGAACAGGAATATCATTACCTCGCATCTTACCATTAGGTCCAAGACAAAAAGATATCACTTCTGCATCAACACCTAAATTCCTTAACCCAAGAACTGCAAGATAAGTGCTCATTGCAGGTCCGCCATTGTTGACGTCTAATGTGCCGGAATGTAGAACTTTCATTTTAATGCGTGTCATTTGAATTCAAAATGCTTTTCCCTTTTTCAGTTAAATAGTACATTTGACCTCTATGATGTGGATTGTCTGGATATAAAAGAGTCAAAAGTCCATCTGTAAACAATGGGACAACAATAGTCTTGTTGAAGCTTTTTCTGTCTTTATAACCAGAATATGCAATCATGTCAGCAAATGATATTTTTCTTTCGCCTATGTAATTTATTATTTCCAGAATAGTTTTCTTTCTTACCTTATCCACATTTTCTTGTGGGGTTTCTTGTGGGGTTTCTTGTGGGGTTTCTTGTGGGGTATAAAAGGGAATTATTACACGTATAAAATTAGTCATAAACTGATAACTTGCTCGGCTATAATGCTTCATTATCAGAGGCATCCCCGACCCTAACGCTTCGACCATCTCAACATCACGGAAGACTCGCATCAATTCCTTGTTACGTGGACTTGAAACACCAGAGAAGAATTCATCCTGCGTCAATCCCTGTGGCAAAGATCCCGATGAAGTTATTTCTATACGGTCACTAAACAGTTCAAACTTAGGAGGCACTTCATTAGAATAGTCGTTATGAACCATCGCATTAATAACTATTTCTCGCATTGCACGCTCATTCCACAAGGAAACATCTTCTCGGAATGGATATTTTTTTTGTGTAGATGTTATATTTTCAATGCGTAACCTCTCTAATACGGCGTCTGTGGCCTTTAGCAACGAACAATATCCATATTCATTATTAGCAATCAGTTCACATCTGTCTTTTCCTGCATATTTGGCAACTTTGATGGACATGGCGTTTTCATCAGCCAGTAGATATGCCACATAGTTATACCTTCCGTCATCTGTCAGCAACTGGAGTGAACGGGCAAAATTGTCATTAAGATGTAACTCCTTGCTATTATAATAAATCATAAGTTGACGGAATTGGAGTTTCTGCTCTGGAGAAGGGACATTGCGCAAAGTATGTCGAAGACGTCTGGAAAAGAGGTCCTCAATCACTTCGCGCCTCATTGGTTGTGCTGCAGTGCCAACACGCAAGAAACATCCATTTTCTGTCATGCCATATTTTTGCCAGTAGTATGGTTTCTCGGTTCCTGACGCAATAAAAATTCTTATCACATCGATGTCTTCAATACGTTCGACAGACACATCAAACAGTCCTAATGGTGAAGGTTGAATGTTTCTAAGGATACGGTCTTTTATTTTTAACATATCCCCATCAATATCCTTGACACCAACAGGTATTCCATATTTGTCAATGCCTATAAAAATCGTTCCTCCTTCTTTGTAGTTAAGAAAAGCTATTACCTCCTTTTCCAAATCCAATTCGGAAGTCAACTCTCGCTTAAACTCTATTCTATTGGTCTCAGTCATCACAATTAACTATGTACGCTAAAACATAATGTCGCCAAACGTAGTGTTGATTACATTGTAAGATAAATGCTCATTGAAGGGCCACCATTGTTGACGTCTAATGTGCCGGAATGTAGAACTTTCATATTATCCAAGGTCTTTTTACATCTTTACCTGATAGACAATCCACCATATATGTAGCGACAGCCTTTCCTCCTAGAGAATCTACAGCCCAATCCTGTCTTCGTTTCCTATTAAAACGAATTCCATTCCTTTCACTTATAATTTTTTTTAGGGCAGACAATAGTTCGGCCATGTTCCTACGATGAAATACTATTCCATTACTATTATTACTCAAAGCATCAGAAGCACCAGCTGCATCACTACATATCACATATAAGCCAGCTAATAACGCCTCATTAACAACAGCGCCCCATCCATCATAAACACTTGGAAGAATCAAAACATCTTGTTCTTCAAATTCTTTGACTATTTTCGAATTAGGGACAACCCCCATAAAATCAACGTTTTTCAAATTCTTATTTCGCACATAATCTTCCAACATTTGTCTATCTGGTCCATCTCCCATTATCACTATTCGAATATCATTTTGTTCATCTAAACTCAAAGCATAATCCGCTTCAAGGATTATCTTTACATTTTTCCACCATGATAATCCGCCTACATAACACAATCGCAAAGGTTCATCAGTCGAAATAGTCAAACTATATTGTAAATCTTTATACTCAGTACAATAGCAAAACGGATAAACTTTCCACGAATAAACACTATTTAGATAATCAACAGCCTCCCCTCCCATAGCGAAAGCACAATCAACATGTTTTGCAAATTTTCTGTCTTGAAAGTAAAACCGTATTTTATGCAACCACAAAGGTTTTCCATTCGCACAACCGAAAGCAAAAGTATTTGGTCGTTCTTGAATTATAGCTCGTTTAATACTATAGTTCAGACTTCTCTTAAATATATCAAAAACATATGGGAACGCACGAATTCCAGAAAACAAATGCCATGATTTCTCTGGATTCTTTGAAAGAATATTTTCAATTATATCTTCAGAAGGATATAAGAATATATTTACCTTGTCAATTCCCTTTATCGAATATGGATCCCAACCTAGTTTTTTTCTCTGTTCACTAATTTCGCGTTCAGCAACAACTATCAGCTCTTCTACTCTTTCATCATCCACCATCTTTACTATGTATGGCATTTGATGAATGCTAAGATTATTTAACCAAAATACTATTCGCATATTTTTTATAGACGTATAGATAATCAAAAGATATTTGTTTTATGGAATACTTCTGAGCATTTAACAATCCAAGACTAACATATCTATCCCAATTAAAAATAGCTTCGACAAACCCTTTTCTAATTGATTCTATGTTACTTGGGGCTACCAATATTGCACCTCCACCAGCAACTTCTTTCATAGGAGACACATCACTAGTGACTACAACACGTCCTATTGCTTGACCTTCGAGGATAGGGACTCCAAAACCTTCATACAATGATGGCAAACTGACAATATCGCAATTAATGTACTCGGCTAATAATTCTTCATCTGAAATTCCCACTTTGTTTTCATAATCAACATCACATTGGGTGAGTAATGCCTTATGCTTATCATTCAATGGACCAATAATAACTAATCGACAATTAAGGCCACGCAACGACTCTATAACTCTTTCGATATTCTTGTTTGACTTAGTGCCTACTTGAAGAATTACCGGCTTATCACGATTAATAGTTTTAGGAGTATACTCGAATTCACATCCTACTGGATCATTAACCACACAGATCTTAGACTTTACATTTACTAGTGATTCTACTTCTGATTTGGTCTTTTCTGATATACAAACTATTTGATCTGCATATTTCAAAGTATTTATCCAGAGCAGCTTTTTCCACAATGCCCTCAATTTTTTATCTCGATGATTAGTGTAGAAACCCAGGTCATGAACCGTCACCACAATCTTAGCACCTAATTTTTTTATGAATGGTATCAGGTAGTGCTCAGAGCCTGTAATATGTACTATATCATATTTACCTGATTTTACAGCATCCCTTGTTGCAAGAATGTTTTTTACCAATCCGCTAATAGAATAGTCAGGAATGGGCATATAAAAAGAATCAACACTGCCAGTTAGCTTTCGTATTTCATCCTCGATAGGACGGAAGACTTTACCTATTGATATCCCCATTTTGGGATGACGATAGAGATATAAAATATTCATTAAAAACTTTTATTTGCAGAAAGGAAAGTTTTTATAGATGTCGTCAATTCTTCCTCATATTTATCCCAAGGACGTTTTGCGGCGGTTACTCTTGCTGATTCGCCTAAAGATTTGAGACAAGAAGGATTACGTAGCACCGATTCAATTATTCGCTTTATTGGCGCACTTGAACCTGCTTCGACTATCCATCCATCGACTTCATTTGTAATTATATCAGGTCCGCAAGTTCGATCTGTCACAATAGCAGGCGTCCCTTGACTCATAGCTTCCGAAACGACTAAACCAAAACCTTCGAATAACGAAGGAAACAATAAAATATCACTTTGGGCCATTATGCTTAACACCTCATCATGAGATTTAGTCCCAAGATAATTAACTTTGGAGAGTTCTTCTTTAAGTAACGAGCATTCATCTATCTTACCACTACCTATTACCGTAAGTTCTACCTTATCTTCTAAGCCTTTTATGGAATCAAAAACATAAGCAATGCCTTTTCTTTGCGTCAACCCTCCAACATATAATAGTTTTAACTTTCTTTTTTCTAATGGCAAATAAATTCTTTCGTTGTTTACCGGTGGAAATCCATAAGGAATAACTTCAATATTAGATAATTGGCCAGGATATGAATCTAGAGTTTTTTTTGTAAAAGAACTTGCGACAAAAATGAGGTCAGCCATAGCTAACTCTTCATCCTTTCTTTTGAGTTTTGCACAAGAGTCTTCAAAGCCGACCATTGTCACAGCCCAATCAGGATGTTTTTCTACCTCTTCCCCCAACATACGTCTCATTTCACGCCAATAACCAATCGGTTCTTCAAACAAACATTTCACACCATGTTTTTTCGCTTCTTTAAATGTTTCATTTGCTATGTCCTCACAACAATAAACTGCATTTACATCTTTATAGTGTGTTGATAAATGTTTTGCTGTTTTTTTATCTATATAACAACATTCTTTATAACCACAGAATATTCCTGTCTCATGTTTACATAAAAAACCGAGTTTAATTTTGGGCAATATTACACGTAGCAGTCCGACAACAGGATGAACGATTGTATAGTTTTTTAAAATATCATCAAAAGTTCTTTTCCTGAAATCATGTAAAGGACCAAACAAAAACTTATAATACCAACTTGATTTAAACATTGCTATACTGATATGAAACGAGTGTAGCATACCAGCTTTACATATTCCATTTACTGCACTACGCGAATTCTGATTACCACCAGCATGAGAAAAAACTATCATTGTCAAATATTAGAGATTGTTAAACGCTGCTAACCATTTGCTTTCAAAGTTCACTCTATCAATTCCCAATTCCTGAATTGAATTAAATGAATTCACATTATGATCACTTAATAAGTCTCTATTATCATAATACCACTCCAAGCCTTCCAACAAGGCATCTGTTGTTTTTTCACAACAAACGAACCCATCCTTTTTATGAGTAATAAGTTCTGGCATACCACCAGAAGGGAAAATAATACAAGGTTTCCCAAATTTCTTTGCCTCAACAATCACATTACCTAAAGGCTCTTCTTTTACTGACGGAACGCACAAAACATCAATATTATTGAAAAACAATTCAACATCTTCAATCTCATCCAATAACACAATATTAGAGCTATCCCCCATTATATTCCTTATTTTATTAGGAGCCCTTTTACTATATTTCAGACTACCAGCCATATATAGCAAGCAATCAGAATTTTTTTTTAACTGTTTAAAAGCTGACACCAACTCTATGACTCCTTTGTGCAATCCGATTTGTCCTATATATCCAAACGTAATTCCATTCTGTTTCCTATTCTTATATAAAGACGATTCATCTTTGCCTATTGTATTTCGAGTCGGAGGGTAATTATATATTATCACATCTTTTAAAGATACTCTTCCAGTTGCTTCAACTCTATTTTTTATAAACTTTGATATACATACAAAAGTATCAACTTTATTAATGCAAAATGATTTCCATATAAATCTATTTAGAAAACGTAACGTTCTTCCTTCATATGAGGGTGCGTCACCGATCCTATATATAACCTTACCTTTGAATGACATAAAGGCAAAATACATATCATCAATAGTCATCTCACTATTGACAAACAATATATCTGCTTTTTCTTTTCTGAATATCTCCTTTAATTCTTTATTTGACCTATATATTTTCTTTAACAACTGCCATTTAGACAATGTTCTGTCATGCCTATCTGCAAAATCAAATTCAATAACTCTAAAAGATTCTACAGCCTTGCGCAGTTTGTCATCAGCCTTATCACTTAATACGATGGTGATATCATAATCACCGGTATCACGAAGAAGGTTATAAACCTCAATATTTGACCTCTCTTTCCCGTAAAGAACTGTACTAGCCAATATACATAAAATTTTTTTCACGGCAAACCTTTTTTGTCAACCCAATTATAAACATAATAAACAACAATAACACAAAACATCTCATCTCTGCCTGAATAAAATCAGATATAGTACCATCAATAGAATACTCTATTCTATCAAACAAAGGGAAAACAGAAACTAAGATAATATGAGTTATATATTTATTGTTTATTAATCTTTGGTTCAATCTTATAAAGTAATCATATATAGTTATAATAAATATATAATATATTGAAGCAAGCAAAGGAGCCATCAAGCGATTTTCCACAATTGCTGCTAAAAGGACAGAATCTGCAATATCATTGTATGTTCCCAACTTTCTAGTAATTAAACCTTGACTACCATATTTTGATTTACTAGGATAAATAATTTTAGGTATGCCAAACGAAATAGCCTCGCTAATAACCTCTCCATTACCATAATATTTTTTTTCGAATGCTAATACAGAAATTTGATACACATTCCAAACACGAGTCGATACGTTATCCGTTTGCTCCATATCAACTTCATTATTACCTACAGCTTTCAATCCATTAGATAATATACTCACAACACCTGTTTCGCCTTCTCTAATAGAACTCTTTCTAACTTTTCTAACTCCCGTAATCAATGGGAAAATTGTGGAAATAGTCAATAATAGAATAAGGGCCACTTTAAAAAGATCTATTAAACGAATCCTATCTTTCAAAATCGAATACAAAATTATTGCAACAAACGTCATAGAATCGAGCATATAGGTTCGAGCTTGCAACAACAACAATAAAAACTCTATTATTGCCAATGTATATAATACCAACCTAACACGTTTGTTACTAATAGAAACTGTTGATATAGTTATCAGTAATGCTATTAACAACCTGATTGTATGTTTGAATCCTGTAATAAAAATCAGTAATTCATTACGAGATATTTTTCTTCCTTGATATCTTGCCAAATCACCATCATGTTCAAATGCATACTGTTGAACATAAAATTGAATAATTACCAAGGCTATAATAATTACAATCGTGGATGTTTGTACAACATAGCGTTCTGAGATTAATCTAATAACTTGAGACAAGTTTAATAATGGTATTTTATTTCTAAAAAACAAATCAAAAGCTATTAATATATAGAGGAAAGAATTTAATACAATAAAAAACCAAAATTGCAGTTGGAAATCTTCTCGCACCTCAATATATAATATATCATCAGTATTAAAAAGCAAAGGGATTAGGCTATGGTATACAGTATGCATAACAATAGTCAAATCAATAAAAGTCAAATCTTGCCTTCTATTAACTTTGTTAATTGTATACATACTAGGCAATAAAGAAAGAAAAGCAAATGTCTTTATCCACATGAAATTATAACGACTATTATATAATACTTTTAATCACAAATAATTCATGACCAAACATCTATCCACATTTTTTTTGTCGCATTCTGCACATCTAGAATACTAACTTTAAGTTCCTCTCTTATTTTTGCATTATTACTGATTGCTATAAACTCATTTACTCTACTAATAGATCCATTTACATCATCCAAAGAAAGCACACAATCTTTTTGCCCATAGTCATTGAATAATTCGACATATTTATGGCTCCAACTTGTTGCTAAACAAGGAACACAAGAATTGAGGGCAGAAGCAACACCATGGAAACGAGATGACACAACTAAATATGCACTAGAAATAAGACCTTTTATCTCCAAAGCATTCAGTCCCTCTACAACCTCAATTGTTCCATTTAAGGCCGCAGAACAATCTTTGGCTAAATACGCGTCTTTTTTTCCTTCATGACATAATAAATAGACTTTTTTACCTAATTTTTGAGAGCAAGAGATAATCTGAGACATAAAAGAAATATAGTTTTCAAAGGAGACAACCCCCTTGTCTATCATTCTCATATTGGGAATGACACAAACCTCATTTTTTAAATATTCATATTTCTTTGGGAAAACGCCATGAACAAATGATGTAAAGTCTGTCTTTATCTTTACTTTATTCATATCGACTATTTCGGATTCCTTGATATAATTATAAGAAACCTTTTCCCTCGGAAATATTAAATCTGCATATTTATTTATTATCTCAAACGCATTCTTTGTATTGGGAAGCTGTATGGGGCCAAATGCTTGAGGAAGAAATACAATCTTTGCATTCTCCTTTTTATACGCTTCAAGAGTTTCTTTCCACTTGTTTACTTGATTAACACTCAACTTCCACTGATCAGAAAAATGGAATCCAACAGCATTAAGATAATAATCACAGCCATTTACAGCCTTAGGCTTTATTCTAACTGATGGAAGATGTAGTTTTTTCAGAAACCAATTTACATGGAGTTTGTTTATTATCCTCTGAAGTTGATTTATTTTCTTAATTTTTAAAGTTGTCTTTAGATAATTATTTTTTGTTTTAACACGATCTGCTTCTATATATACCTCTGCTTCTGGAAATTTTTTTTCAATTTCTTGCAAAATAGCATATATCATTAACTCAGATCCCTTATTTGTTGTTTCAACTCCAGATAACGCTATTTTCATATATCAAATATTAATGTTTAAAAATACCCATTATTTTTGCTTTGCATCCTTTAGCGTATGACAATAACATTGCTTTTTTCACAATCCTCTTTGCAAATTTAATAATTTCCTCTTTTGAACGTCTTTCGCTATTTATAAATGAAATTATCGTTTTTATCTCTCCGTTAACAGATGTCAAATCATTATTATTTACTTTTACTAATGCATCACTATATTTTTTTGTTGACAGGCGCCGTTGATTAATATTTTGTCCATTTATTGCCTCTAACAAATCAGCCTCATTAAGTTTCAAATATTTATCATTAATGCAATGATTAACCAAATCTTGTCCTTTCTCCGTCCTTACCATTACCAAAGAATCACCATCTTCTTTGTCCACACCAGACATCTTCCACGGATCTCCCAATGTAATATCTGAAAATATGTTTAATTTATCAACACAAGTTCGACACTTTGGTGGCGTAAACATTTCTTTAAGAGAGAATCTATATATGTTAGATAATTCTACATAATTCCCCATTTTATCATATATGGTAATCGGAGCATTTGCATATCTATTCTTAGATATCCCATCTATTTTTTTTGATTTCCACCCTATCTTTATACCGATTAAATTTGAAGCATATTCTTTGTACACATTTTGTATAATGCTACACATCGATCTATCACAGACCAAACCTAACTTATAAGTAATATTAGAATATTCATGTAGATTAATCTGTATTGATTGCAGGGCTTCTATATGGCAAGGCAAACCAACGATTGCCACTGATTTAAATTGTTTTATATCATTTAAGACAGACAAAAGTTCTATCTGAGTATAGTTAGATTTTTGAGTTTCATACAACTCACTAGCACATTTTACAATAAAAGGATGAACTTGTGGCGTTTCACCATATTCCATTTTACTTACTAATGCGCAATCTATACGATTGGTGTCAAAGAGATATTTTAGCAATGCAGTACACACGCCACCACTCTGTGCATTTTCATATATCCTAATGTCAGTTGCTCTACCTACATACGTAGTTCTAATATGGCCTACAAACTTATCACTAATTCCTTCTATCAAATTATTAAAATTTGCCGAAGGACATACTTGGCGACATATTCCACAATCAATACATTTTTCTTCATCTATTAGTGCATACTTTCTCCCTATAGTTGTCTCAGAATATGTTATAGCATTCTTAGGACAAACTGAAAAACATGCTCCACAAGCAGAACACAAATACGAATCAGAAATATTATGTATAGATTTCTTCATCCCTTTATCTTTGTTTTAATACTTGCAATTTTTGTTAGTATCATCTGTTTTTCGATGGAATTGCAGTACATAAGCCATGTAATTATAATCGATAATACAACACACAAAACAAAATATGCAACAAACATAACTATTGAATTCACTACGAAACAACTACTTATACATATATTAACCAACATTATTAAACAATAGTAGATGGAAGAACGTAGTATAATAACAAAAACAAAATCTTTCACATTTAAATTAATCATGCCTTTAAGAAGAATAATTCTTGCAGACAAGCATACCATTTCTATAACTATTGCCACAAAATAGACGCTAGTAGGCTGACATCCTATTCTAAGCAAAATGTAATCTACAGGTAAAGTCAATAGTTTTATTCCGCCCACAATTATTTGATAATTTCGGATATTACCTGTTGCCAACATTGCGGTAATCAATGGTTTAGAAAAAACATTTAATAATGAATAAATGATTGATAATTGTGTAAAAGCAACAACATATTCTGGCGGATTTTCCAACCATATATTTAGAAGAAACTCTGTATTAAAAAGAACAGGCGTTGAAAGTATAGCAAACAAACAAAACGATAACTTTATACCTGCATATATCACCTTCATCATATATTCATGTTCTCCAGCTGCATATGATTTCGTGATTTGCGGATTCAAGGCTGTCATGAAGTTTGTAATAAAATTAAGCATACTATTTGTTGCGTGCGTAGCTAATCCTCTTGCCGCATTTACAGATGGAAAGAAAAATGTACTCAACATAATGCTAACACCAGACCCTTGTAGAAGTCCTGCTCCACTTCCAATATAATTCCATCCAGCGAACGCAAACATTTTTTTTGTCAAATTCTTGTCAAAAGAAAAACAAAACTTACACTCCTCAAAATGTCTCTTGCAATACCACCCATATTGTAGTCTAACGATCAACGCCAACAAACACATTAATGCAGCATATATTATAAGTTTATCACATCCAACTCTACCTATAACACTCGCTATAAATAACTTACCCAAACCATCCCAAACGCTTATGAACGCGAAAGCAGACATTTTTTCATGTGCAACAATCGCAGCATCATACGGAATACTAATAAGCTTAAAACAAAATGTTACTATAGTAAATTGAAACACCCACATTGCTGCCCCTAATCGCTCTTCTGGTATTTCCATCTTATGATTAATGAACCAGCCACCTATCAGTTCTCCTATTATGATAACTATTAAACATGTAATTATTTGTATGGAAACAGCGGCAGAAAATGTCTTTCGAAGTTGTTCAGAATCATCGCTACCTAATTCAAAGGTAATAAATCGACTGATTGCAGCAGAAAGACTTCCACTAATGAGAGAAAAAGACGCAACTATACTTCCTATAACAGAATATATACCATAATCTTCAACACCTAAATTTCCAAGTATAACCCTGCTTGTATACAAATTGACAAACATCAGAACAAGCATTCTAATGTAAAGCACCAATGTATTTTTTACTATAGTACCGCCCCTACTTGAACCCATTATCACAACGTCATTAAATAGTTTATTCTTTCCAGAATGTAGGACAACTATGCCTTGGAACTCTCTTTTCTACTGGTGGCGGAGTCATATAATCGCCATATATACTAGATAAGTATGCATGATAGTTTTCAATACATTTAATATTATAGCCTTCAAAAGGCATGTCAATATATTTAAGAAAAACAGACGTGTCAACAATTTCACGTTCCCATCCATACACAGGATTTGTAATCGAAGCAGCAGACCTCGTTTCTCCAAAACGATATTTGTTCATATAATCATAGAAGTCTCCCAATAATGCAAATCTTGACCGTGGAGTCATAATCTGTTTTACTATGTATTTAAAAAAACCTAATATGGGTCGAGTTGTTTGCTTAAAACAATGTCTCTTTCTTATAATCAAGTCACACTTATGGTTAAATGTGTCAAAAAAAGACTTTTCACAATTGTCAGGGACCCCGTCTATAGGGAAAATGTCTACATATAAACCATAAGACCGTTTTACATGATGATATACAGTTCTATTATCATACACCTTTGCAAATCTAGAATGGCAAACATTATCTGTCACAAAACTAGATACCACATAATTTGGATTAGCTCCTTCATATCCTCTAATAAACCTCTCATAGTCTGGTCTAGGCATACAAATATCAATGTCATCGTCCCATGGAATAAATCCTTTATGACGAACAGCACCCAACAATGAACCTCCGAACAAGGAGTATCTTATATTGTTTTTTCTACAAAAAACATCAATGTCTAAAAGAATATTTAAAGCAACATCCTTTTTCTCTTGTTCTGTTAACGCCTTCATTTTTTATAAACATCTATTACTTCCAATGCTAGACAAACAAATACTTTTTTTTATCATGTCTATCGCATTATTTTCTAATTTTGTTCTAAGAGTATCATCATAACCTTCTTGTACGCTCTTTAATAACAATTCTATAGCTTGCTCTGCATCAAGCTCATCAAGTTCCATACAACAATACTCTTTATTAATGTTCTTCATCCAAAATTTTATTTTGTCACACCAATTGATTGCAACTGCAGGAACATTATACGAATATGCGACTATGCAACTATGCATTCTAGCTGTTATTATACCTCTAAATTGACTTATTACTGACATAAGACTCTCAGTAGAAGTAGGTATAACAACATTTATCTTTCTTCCAAGACTTGATTCTATGTCAGAAATTATATCCCCATCGGATGCTAATCCATTTGAGAAGAAACAATATTCGACACCTTTCTTCTCCAAAGAAATTGCTAACTGACAATAAAAATCAACCAAGTAGTTTGGAGGATAATTTAACTGATAGTCTTTAAATATAGATTTCCTTATTAATCCGATTCCAATACACTCTGTTTTAGGACTATTAATATTGAATAATTTAGAACAAAATATAACAGGATCAACAACCTTCGCTATTGATGCACACGATTGGGAATTCAAATAATTCTTTCGTAAAACTTCTATATCATCTCTTGTTGATATAAATTTCACATTGGGGTAAGATAAATACTTTGTAAACACAAGACATCTTACATTACTGCTATCATATCCTTCAATTCCTACTGCATTAATTACTACAGGGACCTTATGTCGACTCGCAGACTTAATAAAACTTGAAATACCTAAACAATAATCATGAAATTTGTAATGAATAATACCTCCTCCTGCAATTATCGCTTTATCTTGTCCCTTTATATAGTAGTCCATTAATAAAGAACTTAAGTGAACCCGCATTTCATACAGAAACTTTAAATTCACCTTTCTGTTCAGCCTATTTAACAAACCACATGTTTTCTTAATAAAAAAATAATATGGAGACCTTGGCATAAACTGAGAAAATTTACGAAGATTCACAAATTTCCATTCTATCGCATCATCTTCATATTTGTCATATAACGCTTTTACGGTTTCACATATCAACGGATCACCCAAGTTTGAATCTGTATGTAGACCAAGTAATGCTATCTTCATATTATAAACGATTACAACATTCTGCAATAACCTTTGTTAGTTTAATATGCATAGTATCACGCACATACCATCCCAATGCATTCAATTTCTGAATCGAAAAAACAGACTTCGTCACCTTATTGTAACCAGCCTTCTCTAAATTTGAAGGAACATCCAAAACGACCTTTTTTCCACCTATTGCAGCTACCATTTCAGCAAGCTGCTTGATAGTTATATTGGACGTTTCATCAGCAATATTATATGCCTGACCATTCTCGCCTTTTAATAATACATACAACAAGGCAGAGGCACAATCAACAACATAGCACCACGACCGGAATTGCTCACCAGTACTCTTCATAACTATATCTTCACCTCTAAGTACATTACGGATAAACTGAGCATAAACGCGATTGTCAGACTCAGTAAATCTCGGGCCATACGTGTGTGATGGTCTAGCAATAACCGTTTCAATACCATACTCAACACCATACGAAACGCAGAGTGTTTCAGCTGCACGTTTTGACGAAGGATAACATGAACGAGGTAAAGTACAATCGACATAGCCACTGTAGTCCTCGGTAAAAACTCGTCCGTCCCCCTCCCCATACACTTCACCAGAAGAAACATACAGCAACCTTTTCAAACTATGAGACATTCCATACTCCATCAAATTCACTACTCCATCAATATTAGACTTGATAACCTCAACGGGTTTGGCAGCGAAAAAATTAGGAGAGGCATTACTAGCCGCATGAATTATATAGTGGAAATCTATAACAGAATCCAAGGGCTCGGTAACATCGGCCTTGATAAAACGGAAGCGAGGGTTATCCCAATAATCTGCAAAAAGTGAGTGCGCACGGTCTTCATTTCTACCACTAGCATAAACGACATAATCAGCAGAAGACCTATTTAAAAGGACTTCAACCAAACAAGAGCCTATCAAGCCAGTGGCTCCAGCAATCAATATGTTGCAACCACTTAGCTTTTCCCATGGTAAGTTTAAACTTGCGACTGCTTTTATATCATCAATATAAGCCATGAGATACTATTTTATTTCAACCATTCTTCCTTGCTAGTATGCATAAGAGCCTTCAGAATCTCTAAATCCTCAACAGTTGTTATCTTTATATTTTTCTCAGAGCCTGGCACTATATGCATCTCCCTGCCGCCTATTTCAGCAACCAAAGTACATGATGCGACACTATCGACAATACCTTTTTCTTTAGCTTCCTCGTGTACAGCAATAATATTTTTCAATTTAAATGTTTGAGGAGTTTGAGTTCTAACAAGCAAATCTCTTGGGATACTCGTGGTTGAAACAAATCCATCTTCGCTCTCGAGGATTGCTTCTCGGCACTTTATTCCTGTTATTGCATATCCATAAGCATTGCATATAGCAATATTAGACGAAATTATTTCCTGACTAAGCAATGGGCGGACAGAATCATGGATTAAAACCAAATCATTGTCAGCGTAACCATCATCCTTAAGACCATAGATGCCATTATGAATTGATTCCATCCCCGAGGTTCCACCTGGATAGATATGTTTAAGTTTGGTAATATTAAACTGATTTGCATACGCCTGTAAGATAGGCTGCCACCCATTCAAACAGACAACTGCAATGACATCAATATCAGGATGTTGCTGAAAACATCTCATTGTATGAACAATAACAGGACAACCATCAACATGCATAAACTGTTTAGGAATATCCTGGCCCATTCTATTCCCTGAGCCGCCTGCAATTATAAGAGCTATATTCATATTATTTGTTTTTCCAATAGTATTTGTGTCCAGAATGACAAGGTACCCTTTTCTCTTCTGGAGGTAATTTCATATAATCACCATATTGGCATCTTAACACATTATCATATCCAGATACTGAAAGAAATTCTTTGCCTTCGAATTCTACTGGTAGAAACTCTCGAAAGTCTGACAAATTATAATGCAACTCCACCTGCGCATTCAAGCAACTTATGCCAGTAAGGTGATCCGTTGTTCCATACTTTATTCTTGAACAATATGCTTCATAATCCAAAGCACAATCTATAATGTTTTTTACACCAACATGGTTTATAAATCTGTTTTTCAAGTATTTCAACAATCCCCATGGCCTATCAATATATCTTTGCCTATATGCACATCTTTCAAAAAACTGTTTCCTATACAAATCCTTCGCGACAGAAAAAACTTTGTGCATCTCATTTGTATCATCAGGAGCTCCATCTATTGGAAAAATATCTATCCACACACCAGTATCTACTCCTGAATGCCAAGGCAACTCAGTCCTTACAATGGTATCTTTATTATCACACAAACGTGAATATGCAATATATGAATTTCTCAGACGAGGAGAGTAAAGTATATAATCACCTTTAGATTCATACTCTCTACAAAATATTTCATAATCCGGCCTAGGCATCATTACGTCAACATCATCGTCCCATGGGATAAAACCCTTATGACGTATAGCACCGATCAAAGTTCCATAACCTAATGAATATCGGAGACCTTTCATTTTGCAGAAAGAATCGAACTCGGCCAATACACGCAAACTAACATTTTGAATTTCACTACATGAAAGCTCCTTCATATACTATCTTATATTATAAAATCATATACAGCAACTAATATCAAAGTGATATATTTTGCATGTTATTATATATTTCCGATTAATTTTTGCGTAACGTAACAGTGTAACAGTTTTTTCTGCGCTACTACTCTCCCCTTTCAAACCTATCAACTATATTCCAAACACTTTGCACCTTCTCTGCTCGAGGTATTCGAGATAATATTGGTGATGGAGTTCTGTGATTATTCAGTTTTTTACTTTATAAACATTTCGATAGCTTCAATAAACTCCTGAGAGTCGAGGAAGTAGCTAGGATATGCTTCGCGAAGTTCTATCATCTTTGCTACCGATGTAAGTAATACTGCCGTTGTGCTGTTGTCTATCTTACCCTCCATGCTGGTGAAGAGTTCCGTCGCTTTCTGCGCATCATTTTTGCCATATACTTTATACGTCAATCTTCTCTTGCTATAGTCAATATATAGTACACATAGGGCATTGTCCTCATTGACAATAGAGTCTGTTGTTGCAGTTACACGCAGTGCCTTCAACTTGTCAAGAAATTTGCTTGATGCGTCGAGACTATGATACTCTGCTAAGAAACGGTTTTTATCGTAATCTGCAAATGCTTCATTCACGTTGCTATTCTCAGTTCTCGCCAATATAGCACTAACAAGTTTGAAAAAATGACGCCACTCAGGGTTGTCATCAGTATTTGCTTTGAGACTTGTTTTTACTATTACACCTGCAGTCTCTACAGCCATCGCCCACGAATGTTGCAGTCTAGTGCGTATTTGCAGCTCTATCTGCAGCCCATCGTAGTTAGTGTCTTCTGAATGGTACTTATATACGAAATGAATGCTCCGATAGCCACTGCATTTAGGCGAAGATATGTAGTCATTAATCTTTGTCAGTTCAAAGCCCTCAAATGTTGCCTCACTAATAACTTTCGCTGCTACTTGCACACTACCGACAGATGCAAACACATATCTGATGCCACCTATGTCTTGCAGTCCTCCCAAACGCATTTGTGGGTTAACCTCTAATTTTCCAAGTATGGAGGTCATACGCTTGATGCGCTGTGAACTAAATTCGAATGCGATATTATTGCTGACAAATAATGCGTTGAGCTGCACTTCGAGTTCCTTAAGTGGACGGAAATGCAACATACGCCAGTCATTAACACGAGCTAAAGCCTCCTCGTGAGAAAAGAAATCTGCCTCTTTGTCGCATAGGATTACTCCATCCTTATTCAATGAACTTCGAGTGTATTTCATATCACCACATATTTATTAAGCTATTCAAAGTTTTAGACACGATCTTCTCCGACAGACGTAATATCCACTGACGGTCATAGTCGTAAGCTATCTTGAGGTCGAGATTCTCCTCCTATTCTCCTCCTTCATCGCGTAACAGTGTAACAGTTTTTTCTGCCGCCATCTCCCTTTCAAATCTATCAACTATATTCCAAACACTTTGCACCTTCTCTGCTCGAGATATGCGAGATAGAATTGGTGCTGTAGTTCTGTTATATATGGTGTTGATGATATAAGTGTTTTTATATCCAGTGCTTTTATTCGAGGTATTAACAGCGTGAGTGCTTCGTCAAGTTCTGAAGGATGATCACCTGCGATGAATTCGTGATAGGCTATCTTACGTCCATTGATCTTGAGCATGGAGCTGGGGAACGAATAGATGCGTGCATTCATTTCATCTTCATTGTCAAGACAGCGCTGCATGATATTATCATCGGCTTGAGGCAAAAGACAACTGCCACAATCAAATACAGGTGCCAGCTCTGCATGCCCATCTTCATCGACGAGGAATCCCCAATTGCCGTTATGACGGTCGAAATTGCCCAATAATGCATCAACAACAAACATCTGCCAGAATCGTTTCTTTACAACTGTTGGATCTACAAAAGTCTGTTGTTCTATTGTGAGTAGCACATCATCGAGCTCAGTTCCTGTTCCTCCTGTTGCAGAATCTATCACTGTGTTCTTTATCGAGCAGAAATCCAATAGCCGTGTTCCTCTACATGTAAAATCTTTGCAAGCACAAACAATCTTTGTCTTGCCATTAACATGGATGCCAAGCTTGGTCTGCTGCGCCTCAACACCTAACATGCGGAATATGGTGCTGCCAAGGTGCTCTGAAATGCAGCTGTTGGAATATGACTGATCGTTGGGCCTTGACGAGACATTAGGTGGAAATTTTAATATCCACACCTCACCATCATACCACACGGCAATCTTCTTGCCATTGGCACCATTGTACGCTCGGCCCGGCACACGCTGACACAACGTAAAATCTATATTTCCCACACCTTCAGTCGTCACTTTATTTCTGCTTATCCATGTGCCACAAGTACTTGTCACGAAGATACTGGGCGTGTTCGTGGCTTATGGCCTGGTCATCGATCTCAGCGCCATTGATAGACCCGTATAGTTCGCACCAGAGGCAGTCGAGCAAAGAACTCCCATTAGCAAGACCTTCCTTGTAGGCGTCGAGGTCGTGCTGCAGATAGCCTGGGAGGCCGTGCTCGTATGCTCTTTGCTGCTCTTCTGTCATATATTATATTCAAGAAATCTCACTACTTTCCAGGTGTCACATTCATCTCCACCTTCTCACACCAAACATTCCTTCTTCATCACTTCAATCTATCTCAATAGCGCGTGAGAATACCATCTTCTCCGACAGACGTTATATATGCATCAATATCGCTCTTCAGATGTCTGCAATGTAATTCCGTCATGCAATTGACTATCACCTCTAAGTTGTCCTCCTCGCGCGTATCTATCAGTGCTTGTATATATTCTGCCTTGTCTTCCTTGAGTACCTTCATCGGCAACATGCCAAACTCCATCTGCAACAGATTCATCAATAGTCTGCATGTGCGGCCATTGCCATCTGCCCACGGATGAATGGTGACAAGTTCGAAATGTGCCCAGAAACTCAGTTCATATATTGATGCAATATCACCAGGGGCAATGGCTTTTCGACGACGATTCAACTCGTCGCAGAAAGCGGAAACCTTCATCGGCACCTTTGTGAACGACATATACGATTTACCTCCCAAACCAGCAGTGACATTCATCTTACGGAACTCACCCCTAGCCGCCGAAAAATCTCCCACTGCAGTATGGTATTCGGCACCAGTGCGTGCCATCAC
>JAKSLF010000009.1 GCA_024401355.1 Bacteroidales bacterium
AACTACGCAATTATTTCAAATTAAAGCCAAATTTCGGAGTGGAATTTTTAGACGCTATTTCGAGCCGTACACTTTGTGTATCAATACTTTATGCGCGTATCGTCGCTCATGAAAGCGTATGGTTGCGTATGGTGGTGAAATTGGGATTTATCGGACAGCCAATTAAAGAGGAATTAAAGGAATTTTATTCATCGCGGCCTGGTTATGCGCCAAGAACAACTTTTCAAGTGCCAGACACTGTTAAAGAAATCGAGTCTAGTGCATTTAATCGGACGAAAATAGAAGATATTATTATTCCAGATTCTGTTGTTAGCATTGGCGAACGTTGCTTTCAAAGAGGTGATATAAGACATTTGCATATAGGAGTTGCGAATATGGAACCGAATGCTATTGAAGATTGCAAAATAGGTAGTATATCAGTTTCTGCAGATAATACTTTTTATAGATGTATAGATGGAGTGTTGTATAACAATGATGTTACAAGATTGATATTGTGTCCTGCCAATAAGAATTCAATAGAAATACCTTCTAGCGTAGAAGCGATAGGTCCATACGCATTCTATAGTGCTGAATTGGAATGTTTAAACATCCCGCAAAAAGTAACCGTAATAGGGGAACGTGCATTTAGCATAGGCCATGTAAAGAAGATTATTTTGCACTCCAATATATGCTCAATAGGATATTCTGCTTTTGATGACGTTTATGGTGTGACGGTAGTAGTCCCAGTGGATATGCTTGAAAAATGTCTTAAATGTGGTAATATAATTCACGGGGCATACAGAGAGGAAATACAATCAACTAACGAAAGTGTTGAAGCTCAATTCCCAAAGCTTGATGAGCTGCCCAGAGATGACGACAAAGTATTCGTTCCTGTAGGTAGTTGGAACTACTATTACCAGAAACTGCATTCGAAGAAGGAAGAGGAAGATTGTGATGAGGAGGATTATGATGATGTGACGGAGTTGGTTGAAGTTTCCAGAGAAATGCAGATCCAGCACATCGAAAAGCTACGTGATTACTACTGTAGTATTGCTAATCAGAAGGAAGGTGTCTCATACTTTAATTATCCAAAGTTGACAGGAATGTATTTGTGTGACGATCCGATGAATATTTTCATCAAAAAGAAAGACGGTTCAGTTATACAAATTTACGACCTCGTTACGGTTGATATAGGAGGAAAGGAATTTTTTTATGGAGCAGGGTCGATATTAAGATTCCTGGGGTTTGATTTTAGAAAATATTTGCTGACGTCATGTAATGCTATTGAAACAAAAGATTGCATTGGGAAAAAACTGGCAGCTCCTATAATGGGGGATTTCATTGAGGATTTCGTTGATGAGGATAACGGAGATGTTGTTACAATCGCTCGACGTTTTGCGATTGCCTACTATGGGGATGTTGTTGACGATCGAATCAAAGACTACTTACCAGAAGAAGGCATTTTCGTACGAACTGACTTAAGTGATGACCATGATATTGATGACAATAATATTTGTAAATATATTTTTCCATGCTTTTCTTTCAGGGTTGCAAAGGGTGATTTGTATTATATAATAAAAAATGAGTATATGTACAATGATAAGGACTATTCCTCAAAATATAACATTGAGATCCTCAACAGCCTATATTGTGGTGAACCTAAAGAAGAGTGGACACAACAAATGGTTGATGATCTATGCGAAGATTACTTGTCATTGTTTAAGAGGATTATCAATAGATATGATGAAGATATTCAACCCTTTCGCATATTATTTGAAAGTGAAGAAGGACCATCAGATGAAAATGTTGAATTGTCAAAAGAGATTGAAAACTTTTTCCAATTAAAAATAGATGAGCTAAAGAAATGCAAATCAGAATGGGAGGCATTTAAGTTATTCAAGACTGATAGTGATTTACAGAAGATGCTGAAAGAAATTCTGGCTAGCAAGAATCTGCAAAATTCGTTTATCAGAAGATGGTTATAGCGGGGGTAAAAGTATCTGACTCAAAGAAACTGTTATTAATATATATGTAAAACTTATTGAACCTAAGATGGGGATGCGTCCTATGGACACCGAAATTAAGATTCGGATGTCTCCGCCTCTTGGTTTGTATACCATTGTCAGCATATTAAGGAATGATCATAAAGTGGTCGTTCAGAACGAAAACGTAGAAGAGATAGAATACGATACACCTGATCTTGTGGGTATAACGGTTTCTCTTGATGTTCTTCCTGCGGCTATAGCCATATCTGCTCGCTTTCGTAGTCGCAATGTTCCTGTCGTTGTTGGTGGAGTACATGTTACCACCGCTTATAACACTATTCCCCAAGAGGCGTTTGATGCTATTTGCATAGGACCGGCAGAAGGAACATGGCCAGATATAATGTCTGATTTAGCGAAAGGTGCTTTAAAATCTGTATATCGATGTACGAATAGCCTTTCCGGTAAAGACATAGTGCCGCCAGCATATGACTTAATTCCCAAGGATAAATACCTTTACAGTAACATCATTCACACAAGCAGAGGGTGTCCATTCAAGTGTGACTTCTGCTATAATAGCTATGGCGATCACCGTTATGTGCATAGAGAAATAGATGATGTTATTGCAGAGATAAAGGCTATTGGACGCAAGCACATCATGATTATTGATGATAATTTCATCGGTAATCCTCGTTGGACGATGGAGCTGCTTCGCGCCTTTATCCCTCTGAAGATTAAGTGGAACGCTGCGGTGTCTATCAACGTTGTCAACATTCCTGGTATGCTCGACCTTATGAAAGAGAGCGGTTGTCAGGGCCTTTTTGTCGGATTCGAGAGTATTAATCCATCTTCTATCGGAGGAGTTCATAAAGTGCAGAATGACAGGGCAATGTATGAATATGCCATCGAAGAAATCCATAAGCGTGGATTTATGATTAACGCCAGCTTTGTTTTCGGGTTGGATGAAGATACCCCTGAAGTTTTCCAAAAGACACTTAATTGGATTGTTGAGCAGAAGATTGAAACAATCACCTCTCATATCCTTACTCCATATCCTGGAACAAAACTCTATGATGAGTTTGTCAAAGAGAATCGTCTGATTGACCATGATTTTTCGAAATACAATACTGCTCATGTGGTATTCCAACCTAAGAATATGTCTGCCGAACAGTTGTATGAAGGTTATATCTGGATCTATAAGGAACTATATTCTTTAAAGAATATTTTCAAGCGTTTGCCAAAAGCTAAAAAACAATGGATTCCATACCTGACTTTCAATCTGCTTTACCGAAAGTATGGTAAATGGACAGATAGAATGTGTAAGCGTTTTTCATACGAACGCATAGGATGGTTGGCAGAAAAGGTGTCAAGATATCTATAGTCTTATTCCCAGTGATGAAGTTCATCGGCATTGTAATGAAAAGGTGACAGCATCATCCATTCTGCATCCTCATCAAGCGTGAACCAAGGGGAACGGAAAGGGTTCTGCCAGTTGGACAACACATGCATATCTCTGGCCGGCGTATTGCCTTCGGCCAACAAGAAAACCTTTTTGCCGTCGCTGTTCTGCGCAACATCCACCACCATTACAGCATGCCCATATTTGTGTCCCGGACGGGCCGCGTACACAAACACATCGCCTACTTGCATATCCTTCAACTTGCGGCGTGGCAGCTCACGCGACAAGGAGAATGTGCTGGCTAATCCATAAACTTTCTTCAGGTAAGATTCAAAAGCCTTGCGTGAATTGTCTCCGGCATAATTCATGGTATTACCGTTGACATCCATGAAATGAATATCACCATACCTGCCACTGTTGTAAAGATATTCGGCACGTAGTCGCATGCATACATCAGCACATTGCTCAGCATTGCTCAACAACGGCAAGTCAATCACTGCGTAGTTTAGGAACTGCAGATGAGCCTTGCCTCCGGTGTATAACTGTACTTGTGAACCTCGTGCCTTTAATGGTAATGATCTGAGATAATCTGCAAATGCTGCATCATCATTCTTTATTCTCTCATATCCCATAGGAGTCGGAATATCACCGATAGTCTTATAATTGTGCGGATTACTATAAGAATATCCAAACCATAGCCATAATCCTGCTGTGACAACTATTAATAATAGGGCAAAGGTTATTTTGATAAAAGTCTTCATTGTCTTATTTTGATTAGAGAAGCTAGTGGATAATTATGCGTATGGGTTTCATCGTTAATATGTTTTTCTTGTTGAATCATACCAAACAGGTCGAACATCTGCATATAGATTCTGCCTATTGGGGGCCTGATCAAAAAGTTTGTCGGACTGCAATGTTTTACTTTATGGCTCGAAATCTGTCTTGTAACTCCGAAAGCCTCTCCATTAAATAATCGTAGGAAGGGGCATCTTTGTAGATGAAGCCGTATTTCATTTGTTCGTAGTCTGAACGCAGCACGGAATCAATATTAGCTGGTGGCACAAACGATATCGTTTGAGGATTATGTGTGTTGTAATCCAATCCGCTCCACGCCGTAAAAGCTTTCCGATGGGCAACTATCTCATCATACAGGGGACGGTTATTCATTGCCTCTATGGCGAATGGTCTGTCCATCATCTTGACAATGTCGTACATGTGGCGTGTGAGTCGTTCAGTTCGCGAACAACCGCCAGGTCTTGTAAATTCCTCATGGAGAAGAAATATCTTTTCAAGAAAAGTTCTTCCTGGTACAACTGTCGGAACATCCACAGCTGGCATCGCGAACTCTTCGTCAGGATAAGCGTCTTCTATCATGGAGCGCATTGCAATCCTCTCATAAGGCTCCATTAAAGAACGGCAACTGATTTCAATCTTGACACGCTCAGGAATGTAGTGGACAGCTTGACCTAGGACTGTATTGTACTCTACGAACATCACCACTGGGTCAAGATCACTAACCGAAGTCTCAGGAACAACGACCTTACATTCCTGAAGTACGCCGAACTCTGCCAACTTTGCCTCTATGTCGTGACAAAGAGTGCTGCAAATGAATCTCTTTGACTCCTTGCGTAGGTTTGTGCGTTGAGACTTGTTGAGTTCCTCTCCGAAGCCTAAGTATTTCCTGTCGATGGCTAAGTCAATGTCTTCAGAAAACCGTTCTATCAGATTCCATCCTTTGCTAAGGCTTGTGCCGCCCTTGAAGACAAGCGCATCGGAGTATGGTAACGAGAAAATGCTTCTCAATACCATGCTTACCCAATAATCCTTCTCTACTGCGTTTTCTACGATACCCTTATCGTCTGCTATATTGGTGAGGATTGTCTGCCTTTCCTCATTTGAGAGTTGCGTCCAAGCTATCATATACTTTCAATCTTTTTCTTATCCAACCAGGAGCTATACTATAGTCGTATCTGACAGCTTCCTTGTCTTCGCATTTGTCTATTGCATCTTTTATGATGACAAGGTAATCGTCTGTAATATTATGCTCGCCAATCTCCTTCATGGCGCAAACCACCAATGGGAAAACATCTGTCTTATACGCAAAATTTCTAGGCGCACTACGCTTGAATACAATAGTCCTGTTACCAATCTTGATTTCTCTGGCCGTTGCGTCAGTCAGATACACGGCGTTCATCGTGACTTGCGTTGACAGCCCAAGCTTGTTCAATGCGGTAAGTCCCGATGGTATTATGCGCGCCTTGTCCTTCTGTGCTATGGCAGCAGCAATGTCATCTATACTGGGTTTCAGTATTCCGAATCGGTTGCGTAGCGGATAAAGATATATGCCCTGCGACAGCCTCACCAGCATTCCTTCATCCTCCAGACGAGACAAAGCACGAGTCACCGACCCGTCGTTGTTCAGGTCGGCAAAGTCACGAACCATATACAGGGTGTTCTCCCCTTGCGATTCGATGCGCTCTCTAATCTGTTTCGTTAAAACGTTCGACATACTGCATCAATACTAGTCTGTTTGATGTCGCGAAATTACGCAAATCTTTTGAATAGACGATAAAATGTCCGAAAAACTTTAGGAATTTCGGACAAAATACAATTTGCCAAGGTCAATTGTCCATTTCATCGTAGGTGTTTTGCCTACAACAATTTATTTGTTATTGCCATGTACCAATATTTCCCTATAAATGCTAAAAGAGGGGTTGTCCTTCTTTTCTCTTCCTTTTTTTCTGTTCACTTGTATTGCATTAATTGTGCGGATTACTATAAGAATATCCAAACCATAGCCATAATCCTGCTGTGACAACTATGAATAATAGGGCAAAGGTTATTTTGATAAAAGTCTTCATTGTCTTTTTTTGATTAGAGAAGCTAGTGGATAATAAAACGCTATGACTGCATAAAGCCCAAGACATATATCACTAGGTTTATGCCGACATCGTAAGATGGCTTTATACGTTTCATGTCAGAAATAATTAATTGCTTGTTTTATAAATCAATAACTGCAAGATCATTGTCTGTGAAACAAGGCCCGCTTTGCATTTTCTCCCATATATGCCTTGTTTACATAGATGCTGCGTTGCTTAAAGCATCATAAGCATCTACAAGAATATCCCAGTTTTCTATCATCATATTTTTAATTATCCATATTATTCACCCATTTATTTTACATCGCTGGGTGACTCACGATGAGTTTTTTCTATTCAACGGTTAGCTTAACCCATTTGAAACTGAAACCTATAGGCAGTTTAGTGCAACCTTCTGGGAGACGACCGCCCTGAAGTTGAGCAATGTATGCAACGTCACCTTTCTTAAGGTGAACATTGATACGGCTGAACGGTACTCCAAGTACTGCAGCTATGTCTGGATGATTGACTGCTGAAATAATCTTATAACCTGGCACGTTTGCTAGGTCGTCAAACTCCCCGTTTAATGCGGGGATAATCTCGTGTTCAATAGTTGGAACGTGAGCCAACGATTTCTTAATGACACAATTATCATCAACCATCGAAAGAGAGAAAGTGTTGCAAATATATGTTTTCATATTATAAATATTTTTATTCATCGTCTCTTTATACTCACAATCAACAAAAGGTAAACCCAATAACAGACAAGAAATATCTTTTACTGAAATAGGTTCCAACATTCTGGATATCCTATTTACCTTTTGAGCATCATGGGTATAAAGTAACGAACAAGCCAAATAAGAGGCTTGATAAACAAGTTATAAACCAAAAAACAGAAAAATATGAACACCGACAGATTTGACAACATCAATGATTTTGATGAAGAGTTTGACAACTACTATGAACAGCCAACATATGATGACTATCATGGCTCATACGCTCAGGACGTAGAAGGCTGGTCGGACCAGGACATCGACGACGTGTTTGATGGTGATCCGGATATGTATTGGAACATTGATTAACCCTTTTATCTGTACAAGCACATGATTACAAACAGAGACATAATCAACTATTTCGACCAAGAGGCGGAAGTTGCACGTAAGGACTATGAGGCACTAATGGCATTGCCAATCGAAGAACGGATAAAAAAACGGAAAGCAATAGCAGGCCTTAGACTCGATGCCGATTTTAGTAAGCAAGCTGAGAATGGTGATCACTTGTACAGATTGATTGTCACGCAGAACCTTGCAGATTTTAAAGAAGGTGAATATTTGATGCTGCACAAGGAAGGAACATTTTATGGAATGCAGTGTTGTCTGTACGAATTTGATGATGAGGATAATATTATCATCTCTGTTTATCATGCGAATGTTGACATGGATGTATTGTCCTCTGACAAGGGACTAGTATTGGATAAGGCCTTGGTAGATCTTCGTCAGCAAGTTTATTCCAACTTCTATTATGGGCTTAATTCCTGTTCGTCATATTGGGAGAATCATATCGTCAATAACAGTAGAGTAAGTAATCTTGAAGATATAAGCAAGAATGAAGAAGAACTTGATGATACCCTTAGTAATTATAATCTATCGATAACGGATAAGCAAAGAGAGTCAATTGTAAATAGCATGTCGGCCAAAGACTTGTATTTGATTCAAGGTCCTCCTGGTACTGGCAAGTCATTTACATTGGCTCTTATCATTCTAGAAGAACTTCTATATTTTAAGCATAAGGTTGCAGTTGTTGGTCCAAATCACATGGCTATAAACAATGCGTTGATGCAATTGGTCAAACTATGTCCGCAATATGCGCCGGGAGTGGTAAAGGTCGGACAACCATATAATACATTTGGCATAGAGCCAGTTGCAGATAGTGATGGCGCAATGCATGAAATAGCAAAGGTAGACAGAATAAACGTTAATGGTGTAAACGGTTCGGATTTCGCTTTTCTATATGGCTTGACTCCTCATGCATTGTACACCTCAAGGGCAAGAGGGTTGGAATATGACACACTTGTGATAGATGAAGCGGGTCAGGTGACCATACCTTGGGCACTTATGGCGATGAAAGACGGGAAGAAGTGTATAATGGCAGGTGACCACAAACAACTTCCGCCAATCATCACCTCTGATAAAATATCAGATGACCTCAAATATTCCATTTTTCAGAAGGTGATGAATAAAGACAATAGCACAATGCTTGATGTCTCATTTAGAATGAGAAAGCCAATATGCGACTTCGTTTCCAAACTATTCTATGATGGGGAACTGACGGCAAGTGTAGAGAGAACCGGTGATAAGGTGTTGTGTGATGACCCAATACTTTCGTTTGATACACCAATAGTATTTCAACATGTTGACGACAGAGGAATGCAGACATCAGACAAGGAAGCTCAGAAGATAATAGAGATGCTTGTTGATTATAAAAGACATGGTCTGCCTCTTACTGATGTGTGTGTGCTATCGCCTTTTAGAGCACAGGCGGCTAATATTCGTAGACAAATCAAGAAAAGTAAGGACCTAGCAGATGAAGACAAGAAATCTGTCATGGTAGATACTATAGACAAGATGCAAGGTCAGGAACGTGAAGTGGTCATTCTGTCGATGGCAGCAGGTGATATCGATTATATGAATGAAGTTGGTGATTTCCTCTATAATCCAAATAAATTCAATGTCGCATTTTCAAGGGCGAAGTCAAAACTGATAATAGTTGGCAATGCAACCAATTTGAAGAAGTTGGACATGACTAAATATCCACATATTAAAGGGATGCTGGAGAATGTGGATTGGGTAGTGGAATGAATTGGGCGAGTGAAAAACGCTCGTTATTGTAACAAATGTTGTTTTTATCTCGTAGAATTAAATTTGAGAAATTATACTTCTATGAGTGCGGGAAATTTCAATAATGTACTATCCCTTAATGCGGATAAAGCTCTAGTTTTCTTCATGAACTCGGCTAGGTATTGTGGCTTTGAATTGCCAGAGTATTTTGAGTTTAATCCATTGCTTAAGCAGGTTCAGAAGTTAATAGGAGATACTCCTTTCAAAGATTGTTGTAGTGCAGACCCTGTAGAAATGGATAAAGTCAACTTAAACATTCTTTTGAACAAAGATGGCAAGTATGGCGTTCGTCCCCTTACTTTATTGAATCCGTTTCTCTATTACTTTCTATGCCGTGAAGTCTGTAACAAAAAAGCATGGCAAGCAATACGTAAGTGCTTTGAAACGTTTGATGTGCCACATATCAAGTCCTGTGCCATGCCTGTCATTCCTAGCGACAAAGAATCTTTTCATAAGTCTTCGATAATTCTGAATTGGTGGAACTCGATGGAGCAACGATCTTTGGAGTTGTCACTTGAGTATCGTTATATGTTCGTGACAGACATCACGAACTGCTATGGCTCAATAAACCCTCAGTCTATCGACTGGGCATTGAGCATGAAAGGAACCGCGCACGAGAATGGCGATAATCACGAGTTGGCCCAAAACATCATCAAGTACATTCAATGTATGCAGCACGGACAGAATATCGGCATACCTCAAGGAAGCGAAATTCTGAACCTTGTAGGTGAGATTATACTCGGCTATTCTGATTTGTTGTTGCATGAAGCAGTGGAACGAGAGAAGGCTAAAGGCAATGATTTGGGCGACTTTGAGATACTACGTTATCGAGATGACTACAGGGTGTTCTGCAACAACAGGGACTCCTTGGAGCAGTTGTCATACCTTTTGCAACAGGTACTGGAGTCATTGAATTTCAGAATGAATACTTCAAAGACTCACGTAAGCAACAGTCTTGTGTTAGACTCGATAAAGCCAGACAAGTTGGCTTATATCTATAATACACCTATATTCAACAAAAAGGGGTGTGACTTTGATGGTATTCAAAAGCATTTCTTGTATATACTGATGTTTGCGCATGAGCATCCTAATGCAGGACAGCTAAAAGTTATGCTAACGGATTTAGATAATCGAGTCAAAGAACGTCTTGAACCTCAGTCATACAAAGATTGTAAAGGGGTAGAAAAAATATATAAAGGACATATTAAGGAAAATAAGCGAGTTATCATTGCGATCGCTATTCAGTTGGCCGTAGACAATGTGTCGGTAGTCAACTATGTTCTCAGAATCGTTAGTCGTATATTGGATGACATAGCTGATGTAAAAGAACGCAAAGAGATAATTGATCTTGTGTTCAAGCGTCTTCGCCATCAGCCTAACTCCACATATACTCAAGTTTGGCTTCAGAACATCACATACCAACTTGACAAGAAGAATAAAGTGAATCCATATGATCTCGCTTTGTGCCGATTGGTGATGGGTGAAGATGTAGAACTATGGAATAACACCTGGCTCAAGGACAAATACTCACATTTGTCCCTAAAGTCAATCATCAATAAGAAATCATTAAAAAAGGCAGCTCCTGTTATTACGTTCAGGGAAACTAGGGCGTACTATGAAGGTGTTTCTTTGTGAAACATTACAAACAGTTTATAAGTTTAATCGGCAATGGCAAAGTTCACAAATAAAACTCAATTAACTAAGGCATCAGACGAAGAAATAGAGGCTTTCTTCACTGAAACCACATTTGAAGGAATATACTCTTCTGAACTTAAGAGCAAGAAAAGTGAGTTCTATAAAGGTAGCATCACTGACATCAGATTGGAAGGAAGACCAACTAACATTGTAATGGCATTTTTGAATGTTCCCAATTCAAGTAATGGTATTCCTGAAGGTCCATGCTCATTCAAGTGTAGAATGAATATTGCTGCTTTTAGAGCAGAAGACTCTAAATACATTGTAAATCTAGTTGGATCGTCACTTCGCTCTATCACCTCGTTGACAGAATCTAATGTCGTGGTTTCCGCTGCTGAAAGTAAAGAGCAAGATCTGTTTGACATGTGGGGAGTGGACAATTGTCAATGTATCGGTTTTTATCACTACGATGAAGAAAGTGAAGTGTATGTCGTTGATGACTTACGCAAACCGAATTTTGACCATATCCCATATTATCCTGGAGACCAAGAAAAGAAGCCGATTCGCATCTTATATCCGCATGAGATTAGAGGAATAACCCCTAATGGCTATTATCTCTTCACGTGGAAATTGTCTCATAGGAACAAATACAATCCTTATGAAATATTTTTGGATTTTAAAATACAGCCTCAACCTATCGATCCTAAATGGTTTATTGATACACTCTTTCATGATCGTCACAATGACAAATCCAAAAACTTTGGTTCTGCAACTAACTTCCTTGATACGCTGAGTAAGCAGCTGAGTGCTAGGGAATCTACTTTCGTTTACGAACTTCTACAGAATGCTAACGACTATCCAGTGGAAGGCCGTAGTGTCGATGTCGAGTTTCATATAACAGACAACTACTTGTTGTTCCTCCACTCAGGTGACAAGTTCAATGTAAGAAACATTTCTGGTATCTGCGGTATTAATGAGAAAGAAAAGGTTGCCAATAAGAAGACCATAGGATACAAAGGTATTGGTTTCAAGACGGTTTTCCTTAACAATCACTACGTATATCTGAAAACTGGCGATTATTCATTCAGATTCGATGAAGGTGAAACACCAGAAAAGAAAGTTGGTGGCAAGATTAAGCGTCTCGTCGCACCTTTCCAGATTCTTCCTATTTGGACAGAGCACAAATAAGTTGACAAAGAAGTAAATGACATCTTTGACAATTCAAGTCGTGATTTTAGGGTTCAGATTGCTTTGCGTCCAGATAATAAGAGCCTCCTTCATGTAGGAAAGAATTGTTATGAGAATCTTTTCCGCGAAGTCTTTTCTGATTCTAATATTATTCTCTTTATCCCTAATATCAATTCTGTGCGAGTCTTCATCAATGGAAAGGAAGAACGTGCTTGTTTCCGCCAAAACGAGAAATGGATTGTTGGAGACTACGAGAATGAAATAAAAGAAGAATTGAAGCAACTTATCAATAAGACTATTGAAAAAGGGAATAGCCGCATTCCAGAAAAATACAAAGATTTCGATTGTACTAAAGTATCGTTTGCTTGTAATCATAAAGGAGCCATGATCAAGCCTGTTGATGATGCACCCCTCTACTGCTATCTACCAACGAGGGCTGCATGGGGCTTCCCATTCCTTATGAATACAGATATGATTCCTAAAGGAGACCGTAATGATATTGAAACAGAGGTAAAACTCCTCGATGAGGACGAGACAAACTTCAACGAGGAATTAGCTTTTATCGCAGGCTCAAAGTTATTTTTATGGATTCGCGATTTACTCACATCCAGAAAATATCAACTAGGTTCGGTGTTTTCGTTGGTTCCTGACTTCAAGAAGTGCAAGAGGGAACACAAAGATTATACAAGCTTCATAGAGAAGTTTGAGGAAGCATTTAACGCTTGCCTCGAAACAGAAACTATCATTCCTGTTCCTCATGGTATAGCTCTTGTCAACAGGGTTATATTAGACACGACTGGACTCAGTTCTTCTGGAATAATAACAGATGACGAGTTCCGTAAGTTCGTAGATATGGAGGATTATTCTCTTCCATTGCCTATGCTACGAAATGACAAGCATTTTGACTCGTTCTTAAAACGCTATGCGGAGGAGGATCAGATATTTGAAATCGAGGATTTATCAAGTCTGATTGACAATGACGAATTTCAAAAGTGGTTAAAGGACCAAGTCAACAATAATAATTTCATAAATTTCTTGTTGGAAAAAGAATTATTAGATGATTTTTCTGAGCAGCCTATATTCATAAACGAAACTGATGGGGAATTATGCTGTGCGAGAGATTTGTATTATGACGTTGATGAATACATAGATGACTTGTCTTTCTTTTCAGACGAATACTTGCATAGAGTATCGAATGAAACTAAGGCGTTCTTTGAAGGTAATGAAGTATTCGCAGACTTCGTGTCTCGATATTTTGAGGTGTTTGACAGTAGCGACTTTGTGTCTGAATTATATAACAGTACTAATAGGGAATCTACAATTCAAACATTATCTAATGTTGACAATTCTATAAGGTTTGTTCATTTCTTGGCTAGCGAAAAAATTGATGACGATTATGTTTCTGTTCCGTTGTATAATGCTAGGCAAGAGTTAATAGATACAGTGGCTATACTTTTTTTTGACAGAGATAATAAGCGAGGATACGAGATAAAGCAAATGTCATGGCTTCCGTCAAATGCATATGATTTTGTTTCTAATGATTATATGCTAAGAGACAAAGATATCGTAGAGACATTTTTTGACAATTATGGTGTTCGGACTTTTAGCGAAGATATTGTAATCAATGAGATTGTGCTCGAAGATGATAGTGTTGGTTCCATTAATGATAACATAAAAACCATAAGTGATAGCGTAGAATTTATTTCCTTTTTGGAAAAAAATGAAAATATGATATCTGAGGATGTTTTCAATTCTTCATTTAAGGTATATGTTAACAATGGTGGGGTGTCATCTTTTGATACAGTTGATAATAATACATTCTTTTCATCTCAGTTGTTTGATTCATTTGATTCTTTGTCATGGAATGATAACTGGTTATTTGAACTTGACGAGTTGTATTTTGATGGATTGAACGAAGCACAGAAGACGATAAGAAAGAGTTTCTTTGCCAAAACATTTGGTGTAAGGAATATTACTAAGGAGATATTCTATGATGAGTTCATTTCTGATAAACTGAAAGAATTAAATCTATTGATTCAAAAAGACAGAACCAAGAATATTGATTTTTGGCGATGGGCACAAAATAATCTATCAACTAAGGCAGAAGAACTGCGTTCGCTTCATCTAATTGTCACAAATTCAGAGGAAGTGGAATCTTATGCAGCTCCTGATAGTACATACATATATATGTCTGACGTGTATATGCCTGGATGCAGTTGTATTGAAGGTTTTGTAAAAGAATATATTCCAGATTCACTATTTGTTTCTTCCGATTATGTAGATGATAAATCTAGTTCATCAATAGTCAAGTGGAATTCTTTTTTGAAGAGTCTTGATGTGTCAGCTGATGTGACAAGGATTCTTATTGATAATATTCTTCCTGACTTAAGTTCAATTGAGAATGATAATCTACCTTCATTATTAATGGCTAATTGGTCACAACTAAAAGAGAATGGCAAGGCTTGGGGCGATCTAAAGGAACTCAAATTAAGATGTAAAGACGAATCGTTTTATTCTTTGGAGGATTGCTGCCTAGTGAATACTGATAAAGAGCCTTTCGTATGTGTTCCATTAGACAATGAATACAATCTAAAGACTAATGGTCAAGTTGGTTGGTTCATTTCTCAAATTGCTGAAAACAACGATATTGAGATTATCTCGACTGCTTCAGATTGGAGAGTTGAAAAAATCAATAAATATTTACAGCTTCAAAATGATAGCGAATTGGAGAACGATATCCATTTTGCGTTTATCAACGAATTAGTTAGCCTAGAAGGTGACGAAATTGCCAAATTGAAAGATCAAATAGAAGAAATACAGCTTCTTTCTAAGGACAATGAATACTGTAATGTTGAGGATCTTACATTAGGCCACATATATAACCCTATTTGCGATTTTGAAGCAAATGGAGTGGATTCATTGACATATTTGTCTGAGGATTATCACCGCAGGCAAACTAACGAGAAGAACCTTAGAGAAGTGTTCAAGATACATAGGTTCTTTGACAAGGATGATATTGAATTACTTGAAGACAATCCTGCATTTGCTAAGTATATTTGGTATACATACATTAAAGATTCAAAGCAATACGATAAAATAAAGGGATATGCAGAAAAAGGTGATTTTGACGATGTCCCTTGTGTGTTGTCTCAAATTGGGGAGGTTTGTTCTCCTAATTGTTTGTACTCTGCTGAGATATCGGAGTACGTTAAGGGCAGAACTGAAGACTGGCAGTCCAAAACTATAGATTCTTATCTTGTTTCTTCTTATCCAGAATTAATTTCATGCCTTGATTTAAGGCAATCTTTGGATTTCAATGATTCACTGATAGCATTATTATATATTCAGTCTAAAGAGAAGCGCAAACAATTATTCGGATGGTTATGTGATGGAGATTATGACGAAGATGCTGTATCAAGATTCTTGGAAGATCCAAGAGCTACTTGGAAAAATAATAAAGGTAATGATGTTTTGATTAAAAATCTTTATGCGATTTCTCCAGACAACGAGCGACTGTTGAGTTACTTTAGGAAACATGAACGTATACTTGATGTGTCATACGTGAATAAGAGCGATTTTGAGGGAATATGTAAAATTCTTGGAATTACTATTATTGACGATAGTGATGTCGAGATAATGCCTAGAGATAAGCGGAAAGTAAACTTACATTCCATATTTAACAGAAGTTTATTTGTGATTTCTTGTCTTGAAACAGAAGAATGGCGGGAAAGATATGAGAACTATAAACAGGAATTGCTAGACGTTGAATTTTTCTCATGTAAGTCGATTAATATTGGCTACATAGTAGATGATGATAGTATTTCTGTAAGTGCGCAAAGGTTTTATTCTTGCGATAAGCAAATTTACTATGTAGGATTGTGGTCTGATAGAAAAGTATACACAGATGTGGTAAGTGCAATTCATGAGAATCTCGATTTGTCTATAGACATTGAAAAGGCTAAGCAATTATTTGATCCTGATGAATCATTTGTTGATGTCATTAGTGAAGAATGTCGAACTTTGTTTAGTGATGAGGATTTTTTGATGGAACTGAGAAATATGCTACCGAGAGTGTATGGTTTGTTATTCCAGCATGAAGAAACAGATCCAAAGCCAAACAATTCAAATGACAAGAACCAAGAAACTGTTTTATCGAAAGAATTAGGTGATTTACAGGGAGATGAGTATGTGGAAGAAGAAAGAGAGGGCGAATGCGAAGACGATGAAACAGCAAAAGATGACAACGATGAATGGGAACGTTCTGTATGTGATTATATGGGGGGCGGCTTCCAATTGCCTGAAGAAGAAGTTTTGGCTGAAAACATGATAACTAGATGGCGTGTTCTCAACTATTTGAAAGAACATGACACACCTTATAAAATTTCAGCTTCATTCGATGAAGAACGGCAGAAAAAATATATACAAGGTAATTTAATAGTAATTACTTTAGATGATAATAAAAAACTATTAGCACAAGGCGCAAAAGGAGGTATATGGCATATTTCTCCAAATGTGTGGAGAGGATTTGAGAAAGAATCTCTTGTTGTTTGTCTATGTGTCGGTAATGGAGAAGAGGATTTTAAATTTGCGGAATCTTTAGACGACATTGAGCAATGCGCTGATACTCCAAATGTTTTGGTTAAGGTATCGCCAAAGGATGAGTATTCAATGATGGAATCCATAAATACGGTATTCCCTGGTCGAGATAATTACAAGATGAATATTCATCTAATGGTGAAAGTGCATTCTACAAAGAATAATAAGTTGGACAACATCTTTGATAAAGCATTTGATGCTCCTCAAGATGATTATGAGTTTTAATCATGACTAAGATAGAACAGTATATAAAATTTTTTGATCTGCAACGTAGAGATCAAGAGGCAGAGTATGAGGAGTACGCCAAAACTCCTATGTCTTCGTTATTTGCTGGAGGAGAGGCTTATTATGGAGAAATAATGGGCATTGATAAAAGTGGCAAAATTGTTATGCACTTTTCATCTTCACAAAATCCTAGACTAAAAGTCCCAATGGTCTTTTGTGTTCTTAAGGATAGTTGTGGTCAAGAATTAGGATTAGACTTTTCTAGGTGGTCGATAAATAGTATTGACTTTAGGTCAAGAACTTGTCACTCAAGTTTTTCTGATGCTACTCCGATTTATGCAATGAAGGATGATAAGAAAACTATTGCATGCGATAAAATAGACCTGTTAATGTATCAAGCTATCGATAAGGCACTTCAGAATAATCGAAAATTGAAATTTGTAATGCTAAAAACATTACCTCCAACTGAGCTACTGAAAAATCTTAAGGAGTATATTCAAATACATCCTGAAGATGAAGAATTATTACTTGAAGCTAAGAGGACTTATGATGAATGGAATCCGTTAGAATTGGGAAGTACAGAACAAGTTGATGAAAAGGTATTGTCATCCTTAAAAAAGGATGGAATAGCCATTTTACAGGGTCCTCCTGGTACAGGAAAGAGTTATACGATAGCCAGTATTATTACCAAAGTAGCTTCGGAAGGGAAAAATATCTGCGTAACGACTCAAAGCAATGCAAGTCTTATATCCTTGATATCTCAGGATCCAATTAAAGAGTATAGAGGGTTGGGGAGAATTAGCAAAACAAACATAACAACAGATGAAAGTAGAGAGTTCCCCAAATTAAAAGGGGCAAACAAAGATCTGACAATACCTAAAGGCGAATTGCTATGTTCTACTTATTATTCTTTGTCTAGAGTAATAAATAAGAGTGATTCGCCATTGTATGATTTGATTATTATAGAAGAAGCATCTCAGGCTTATCTGACAGCTATTGCCGCATTCAAGAAATTGGGAAAGATGTGCTTGATTGTTGGAGATCCAATGCAGTTGCCACCTGTTGTGAAAATTGATGTTCCTGCAGATTATGAAGGTATTGACATAGAGACGCAAGCTAACGGAATGATGACCACACTTAGAGCTACGGACATTATGAGTTTTCGTATTACCACATCATATCGTTTGACTGGAAAGAGTGCAAGACAAAGTAGTGTGTTTTATAATGGGCATCTATTAAGTGTCCAAAAGGATATCATTGATTTTTCATTGGTAACCGAACGTCCAGTTCTGTTCCCTCAAGAAGGTGGAACGATAATATTAAAGACAATGGGGGCTTCAAGTGCGATTTTGTCAACAGAAGCCCTTGAAATAATGAAGTATGTTGAACGAGAATTTAAAGGACATTATCCTACACGCAAATTGGCTATACTTACTCCTTATGTGGAGACTACAAAAAAACTACAAGCTGAGTTTTGTAAGGATGAGCAAACATTAGATATAACAGTGGATACTATTCATAGAATTCAGGGTTTGACGGTTGACTATACGATATATTACGTACCTACTCGTAATTATAATTTTGCATTTTCGGATAACTTATTTAATGTGGCAACAAGTCGTTCTCGTTCAACTACTTTGTTGTTGACAGATCTTCCATTAGAGATGATGCCGATTAAGTCTACTAAGGTTCGTGCTTTTATGGCAGGTTGTGATATTATTAATAATGGTGGGAAAACATCAAATCAAAATGATACCCAAGAAGCACATAACGCGATTACAACTGAAACCAGTAAAGAAAGGATTGTTCCCAAAGTTATTGGATTTGTTGATCCGTCTACATTTGAGCGCAAAAGAAAAGAAATCGTCTCTGACAAAAAAAATATATATGTTATTGACACCAATGTTTTTGTGAACTATCCAGATATTATTTCCAAAATCGGAGATAAGTATTCTATAGCGTTGGCAGCAAAAGTGGTTGATGAACTAGACAGAATGAAGATTAAGCTTGACGAGCAAGGTAAACGCAATGCTGAAAAGGCTATTCGAAACATCAACAATGTAAAACGTGATATCATGTTTGAGCTCTCAGATGTATCCCTATTACCATCTGACTTTGATAAGAGGTCACCCGACAATATGATTTTGTCTGTAGCCATGAAATTAAAGGATGATAATCCTATATTATTAACATCGGATAATGGTCTTCAGGTAAAAGCTAAGATACTTGGATTTAAGACAATATCGTTGAAGGATTTTCTGAGAAAGTAATTTGTTGCCTTCCCAGTTATTTGTATTATCTAGTTCATCAACTGGCTATGTTCCGAACTTGTGGTTTGCTTGATAACTACATGAGTTCGGTGAGGAGTTGGGTGGCCGCGTCGCGTTCGTGCTCGATGTCGCTTTGGCTTAGGGGGAGGAGGAGTTCGATGGCTTTGTCGATGTCGCGTTCTATTCCTATGCCGTCTTTGTAGCAGAGGGCCAGTTTGTATTGTCCGAGATGGTTGCCTTGGTCGGCTGCCATCTTGTACCATTTGTAGGCCCATTCGTATGACATGTCACCTTGGCCGTTGAGATCATAGTTGGCGTTGCCCATTTCTATCTGAGCCTCAGCTACGCCCTGGTGCGCTGCTTGGGCAAAGCATTCAATAGCCTTGACTGTATCGACTTCTATGCCGATGCCGTTTTTGTAGTAAAGTCCTAGTCGGTATGATGCGAACGGATGATGGCTTTCGGCAGCCTTCGACAGGTATTCTATTGCCTTGTGATGATTGACGAAGCCCTCTTCGGTGGAATAGACCATGCCAAGCCAGTATAGAGCATCGGTATCGCCCATGTCGACGGCCTTTTTGAGGTACTTGATGGCTGTGCTGACATTTTTTTCAATATGTGTTCCGACAAGTAGTGCTCCAGCATATTTAAAACATGCCTCGACATCACCATCGTCGGCAGCGTTGCGGTCTTGTTCTGTGGCTATGATTTGATTCATCTCGTCGATGAGGGCCTTGACTTCTTCGTCTTGGCCATTTTTCAGTTTGTCGGCTTGTGTGGCGAATTTCAGGGCTGTTTCGATATCGTGATCGACATTTTTGCCATGAAGCATTAGCTCTGCAATAAGTTTGTAGGCTTCTTCAATTTCGTAGAAACAAAATTCCGATGTATTGATGGCATATCGAAGGGCAATATAGTCGTTACGGTCAACGCATATTCCATTGTGATAGCATATAGCCATCAGATAATCTATCGATGGGCAAATTGGCATGACGGAGAGAACCTGCTGCATAAGATTCCACGATTTTTTATGGTCGGCTTCTACACCAAGTCCGAATAGATATGCATGGGCCAGGTAGATCTTAAGTGTGTCTTCTTCAAATCCTCTAACATTCTCGATAGGCTTGAGGATGTCGTAGGCTCTATTTCTGTCGTCGTCTAATAGTGCCAAGTAGAGTTTATGTGCAATGATGTCGAAGCGGCCGTTGTTCGTGTTTTCTGCTTTCCTCAACAAATCGGCAGCCTGCTCCTCGTCCTTAGGCATTCCAATACCAATTTTGTTGAAACGAGCCATCATGCAATATCCCCACGCCTTGTTTTCATCCATTGCCTTCTTGGATAACGTAATGGCATACTGAATGTCGTATTGAAGTATTGATCCCAAATAAATGCCTGTGCAAATTGTTGAGTCGAAATATTCGTCGCCATCTTCGTGCTTGTACAAGACATATTTGATAGCTCTTTCGTATTCGGAGTTAATGAGCAGCATAAGGTATTCGGAAACGAGACCTTTGTTGTGAGTTTCGTCGCCCAATCCGATGCCTTCATAGACGCAGACGCAATAGGCGTACATGCCGTCCATGTCGCGGCGGTTGCAGTATTTCTTGGCGTATCTGAATGCTAGTTGCTGGTAGTACTCGCAATGATGTGTTTTCCTGTCGTCGGCTATGGCGAGCATGAATGCTTTCTGGGCGGCTTCGTCATCTCGTTCGGCTTGTCTTTTCAGCAATATAAGACCTATTTCTTTCTTGAGTGATTCAAACATAAGCGATGTGTTTTAGTTCGTAATGAAAGATTTTTTGATATTAATACCATCGACAGGCAAAAGGTAAACAGGGATGTGTTGGGCTATTTGTCTTCAATGCAATCGACAAGCTTAAAGGCGGCCCAATGTTTAGGTTCGTTGGGGAATAGAGTTTTTATGTGATCTACAGTTTCTATAAATGAGGTGTGCATACTAGAATTGTGTAGCATGCGCTTATAGAAGTCAATCATAAATAATGCTGCGGCATTGTCGTTGACATTCCATAAACTAGCGACAACACTTCGTACGCCGGCCAGTTTGAAGGCACGAACAAGTCCAAGGCATCCTTCGTAATCATCAAAAACGCCTAGTCCGGATTGGCAGGCCGAAAGGCAGACCAGTTGTGTGCCTTGCATATTCAGTTGCGAAATCTCGTCGGCAAAGAAAAGTCCATCAGCCAAAGTGGACACTTTTTGCAGATTGTTTTGTGTTCTGTTGGCGCCATTTAGAACAAGTCCGGAATAGTTCAGTTCGGGTTTCATGGCTTGTGGATTGAGAAACCCGTTTAGTGGGAAAGCTTCTGACTCGACATCCTCCTTTTTATAGAGAAAGGCATGAGTGGCGAAATGTGCGAAGACAGGTGATTTGTTGCATTCTGTTCTTACAACTCTTTCGTCGGCATTGGTGCCAGAAAGTTTCTTGACATCAAGAATAGGGGATATATTCTTTTCGATAGCGTCTATTTCGATCTTAGTATGCTCGATATTGCCCCAGCTACTTCTTTCGTTGTCACCTCGCAAAGTGTCAACAATAACTTTGTCGTAGTCTACATCGCCAACCAAGAGCATTGAATGATTAGTTGAAGGTCTATATTTTCTGCAAAGTTCGTAGGATGAAGTCAGTTCGACAATGCGCTTGTCGAGTAGTGAGAAATTGATGCTATTCAATACGCCACTTGGAGTGAGGTATATCTTGCGTTTGCCATTGAAGTATGGTTCAAGGGACTTCATGACGAGTGATTCGAGTTTGTCACGATGTGTGGTATAGAGAGTCCAAGGCTCGTCAGACGTCTTGTCGAGCAACTGGTGGATGTCGTCGTCGATGCAAAGTTCGACAAGGTCAATTGTTCCGCTATTGTCCAGAACGTAGGCGGCGTATCCTAAAGTCTCGACCTGGCCGCCGGAGAAAATGTTACGGTTGGTGATTTCCACCACGACCTCGTCGTCGTTCATCACCTTGGCTATAGATTTCTTGTAGTTGATGTCTAGAGTGTGTTTGATGTCGTTGGTGAGGTTGTTGGTCTGAGAAAATGTAAACTGACGAAGAAAGACCAGATTGTTGAAGCACAATTCGTAGCAATATTGTCCAGGAAACGATTCCGACAAGTCACTTGTGATGAGGTTGAATATCATGCAGGCACACTGTCGCATCACATCAGAGTATTCGTATGGACTATTGCCACGAATGGTATTGGTCTGCAATTCTTTCAGGTAATATGACACCTTGTTGAACAAGTCGAATGCCTTATCGTTCTTGTCAATGCACAGGGCATGTATCAAGATGCCATAGTTGAACATGCTCAGGTCGGAATCAAGACTTTCTTCTTCGCTTGCGAACATGCCGTAATTCATGCATCTTGTGTTGTCCACTCCGTAGAATACTGGGGTGAGATACAAGGCCAGGACATGACTTCTCTTTAGCGACTCTGCATCCAGATGGTCGCGATAACGAATTAAAACGTCGAGAATGCGGGCAGCATCATGGGGAGCTGCCAATCGGATATAGTTTTCTCCTATGCGCAACAACATTGCAAGTTTTGCGTTCAGTTGCCAATTGTCGTTGACGTCCAGTTCTTCGTTGGCTATTCTTTCGGCATTTTGCATTAGCTGCAAACCGCCTTCAGTTTTGGGATTCGAGTAGACCACGTGTAAGTCTAAAGTGGCTTTATAGAGCCGTTCAGAGACCTTTTGACTCCATCCCAGCATTGAAGAACAACACAGTATGAAAACTATAAATAACCTCATAAAGGCATTGTTCTATAGATTGTCTATTTCGTCAATAATCTTTTGTGCATCAGCGGATATCACCTTGTTGGGGTTGTTCTCGATGATTTCCAAGAGGACCTCTTTGGCTTTGTTTGGCTTGTTGCGATAGAGATAAGCCATGGCCAGGTTCATTCCCAAAGAGTTGTAATAGTTAGTGTAGTCGTTGTATACGCTTTGTTTGGATATCTCGTATAGTTCGGCCAATTTAGTAACTACCGATTCATCATTAGACAACACTCGATAAGACAATTGTGTAATCTCCTTCTCTATGTCATCGTTATCACTATCTCCTCGACTATAGGCAGCCATCAATTCAGAGGAGTAATACTTCTGTGCCAAATCTTGTGCTTGGCCCACTCGATGATTGTGGAACAGAAGCAGTCCGCACGACAGGCAGATTATAAGCATAGCTGCCATTTGTATGAACTTGTGGCGATACCATGCTATTGGCTCTCGTGTGCTCTCGATGATTTTTCTGTCACGTTCAGCACGAATATTCTTTATTAGATAAGCCATAGCCTGTGCTCTTTGCTTAAGTTCCTCATCTTGAGCAAGAGTCGCTTTGAACTCGCTTTCTTGTTCTGGTGACATTTCCTTCTTGAGAAATGCCTCTATTTTAGTGTCGAATTCCATCAGGAATTCTTCTGTTCTTTCTTCCATAGGACTACTATTTTAAGAACATTTTAAATGCTCTTTCTTTAAATTTAGACATGCAGCGACTCTTGGTCGATTTCACCGTGTCGGCATTGTTGTAATTCAATATTATAGCCAATTCTGCCATAGAGTGGTCATCAGCGTAATAACCCCATAAGATTTCGTTGCAGGGCTTGGGCAGATCGTTTACTATCTGACGGACAAGTCTGTTGCGTTCTGCTCGTTCTGGTTCTTCGTCAAGTAATTCGTCAATTTTTTCATTATTGTATATGTCCTCATAATCCACCGTGGGCTTGATGGATAGAGTGTGTTTTGACGCCTGATTCCAGCATATCGAACCGAAATACGTTGACAATGAACTTGTCAGTACCTTGAGTTTCCCATTGACAATATTCTCATACAATGCTATAGATGCATTCTGATATATGTCGTCTAGTTCATCGTCAGACAATGAACTAAAATGTTTGCGAACATAAGCCTTCATCTTGCCGCTCATCTTGTCGAAGAATCTATTGAGTTCGACTGATGATGATGGTATTTTATTCTTGCTGCTTGCCATACTTACACCATTTGTTACATAGAAATAGTTGACTCTATCACCATATCCTGATTGATCAAAGAGCGGTCGTTGTTCATGAATGTTTCGACTTTTTTGACCCAATCGCTTCTGTCGTCAAAAACAGATTCAGCAGTGTTAATCACCTTGTGAATATAATATGATAATGGACCATAATATACGTTGTCAACCTTGATTTCTACATTTCGCTGGTCGGACCTGCAGGCTTCGATAAAAGTCACATCAGACATCTTGTGACCAGCATCGAGCAGGAAATGAGTCTTGCGGTTTGAACGAGGGCAGAAAATGATATCATTGCCACTAAAGCCCAGTGAAGAGCCTCGGACGACTATGCTGTCTTCGTCTATGCCTCGTTCGCCGCTATTCCCAGCGTGACACGCATCAACAACAACATAGACCATGCCTTCTGTCCCGACCTTCTTGCGAATGTCGCTAACGTAAGTTGATAGTTCGTCGTCAATCAAGTGGCATTCGCCTTCATAGATGCCTTTCTGAAATTTCTTCAGAGCATCGTATGGCACGATAGCCTCGTCCCAGCCATCTTCTTCATCGCCGTCAATATCTTCGAACGGTTGACCATGAGTAGAGAAATGGATGTATACAATATCACCGGTTTGGCTATATTGCGAGAGCTTCTTCAATTCATTAGTAATGTTGTGATAAGTAGCATCTGCATTAAGTAGCTTGGTGATACCGAAATGGTGCTTAATTAAGTCGTCTTGTATCAACATTACATCATTGACGCCGTGTATGTCTTTCCACTTGTCGCAAGACTTTTGGGCAAATTGGCTATAGTTGGAAATGCCAACCAGCAGGGCATGTCTGTGTGTTCGTAGTGGGTGTTGGGCAGATACTGATAGTGACATCAGCAAAGTCAACAATATTACTATGTTGTAGCGAACTGTCATGGATGTTTTTAGATTTGTGTCGCAAGTTACTTATTGGTTATGTAATTGTTCTACGCATAATAGATAGTTTATGTTATACTTTTTTTATGTTACCATACTTTTTTTATTGTCGTACATCTATTAATACGCAGAATAGGGTGGAGGTAAACAGGGATATGGAATAAAAATGAGAAAGGGTGGTCAGAAATAATTGACCACCCTGTTTTTATGAAAAAGTGAGTTGATTAGTGCTTGTGGTACATGCGGGTTTGTTCGAATTTAGGCTCGCATGTGAGGTTGATGCCCAGCTTCTTGAATGTTGATTCGTCGATGGAAGAGACGAGGACAGTAGAGTGAGCGGCAACGCCCTTGAGTTTAGGCAACTGCTGCATTGCTCGTTCTGCGAGTTCGTTGTGTGCGGCAGATGATGAGAGGGCGATGAGGATCTCGTCGGTGTGCAAGCGAGGGTTGCTACTTCCAAGGTATTCGATCTTGAGAGTCTGTATAGGCTCGATAGCCAAGTGAGATATGAGGTTGAAAGAAGGGTCGATGTTGGCCAACTTCTTTAGTGCATTGAGCAAAGCTGCCGAGAGAGGACCGAAAAGGTCGGATGTCTTTCCAGTGACGATAGTGCCGTCGGGAAGTTCGATAGCTGCTGCAGGTCGTCCTTCGGTAGCCTCAGCCTTCTTTGCTGCAGCCTCGACAACCTTATAGTCGGTTGGTCGGACATGTGCCTGTTGCATGAGTGCCTCGAGCTTCTCCTGGTTGTCCTTGCTCTCGCCATAGCGTTTTTTGTCGCAAAGGCATTTGTAGTAGCGGCGTACAATCTCGTAGTTGGATGCTTCGCGACATACGTCGTCGTTGATGATACAGTTGCCAGCCATATTGACACCCATGTCGGTAGGGCTCTTGTATGGGCTGTTGCCATATATCATTTCGAAAGTGGCGTTGAGCACAGAGAAAGCCTCGACATCGCGGTTGTAGTTGACAGTAGTTTCGCCATAGGCTTCAAGGTGGAACGAGTCGATGATGTTGACATCATTGAGGTCGGCCGTAGCAGCCTCGTATGCGAGGTTGACAGGATGCTTGAGAGGAATATTCCAGATAGGGAAAGTCTCGAACTTAGCATATCCGGCATCGATGCCACGTTGATGCTCGTGGTAGAGCTGTGAAAGACATACAGCGAGTTTGCCGCTACCAGGTCCAGGGGCTGTGACAACAACGAGAGGACGTTCGGTCTTGATGTACTGATTCTTTCCGTATCCATCTTGAGAGACGATAAACTCGACATTGTTAGGGTAGCCTTCGATGCGGTAGTGTCGGTAGGACTTGATGCCTAGATCCTTGAGTCGCTTCTCGAAACGGATAGCCAAAGGCTGATCGTTGAACTTAGTAAGGCATACACTGCCAACGAATAGTCCGACACCTTCGAATTCATCGATGAGTCGGAGTACATCCTCGTCGTAGGTGATACCGTAGTCGCCTCTTATCTTGCAGGCTTCGATGTCTTCGGCATTGATAGCAACGATAATTTCGATTTTATCCTTGAGCTTCAGAAGCATCTGCATTTTAGAGTCGGGCTGAAAGCCAGGCAATACACGCGATGCGTGGTAATCGTCGAAAAGCTTGCCTCCGATTTCGAGGTAGAGTTTGTTTCCGAACTTTTGTATGCGTTCGGCGATATGAGCCGATTGCATGCTCAAATACTTATCGTTGTCAAATCCAATTTTAGCGTTCATATTCTCCGTTTATATAGATACGAAATAGAATGATGCAAATTTAAGTATAAATTGTGAGTTTTCGGTGGGTTTTATGAATAAATTATAAGAAGGTGGTGGGTTCTGTTAATTTGGCATTTTGAATAGTTAAAATAGTGTTAAGAAAAAGCGGAAAATCGAGTTTGACATTTTGACCATGACCATTGTTAAGGCACGTTAAGGGAGTGTCTTTTTTCATAAAGTCAAAAAGGTATGGTAAAGGTACGTTAAGGTACCGTTATCCCTCCGAGAAAAGTGTCTAAAGTCGAGGCGGCTTGAATTGTGAAAGATTATTAAATGTTATTAAATGAGGTGTGTCAGAATTAACAGATGAGGTTGGTTAAAAACTATCAAATGGGGCGGGTGACTTGGAGTATATTGAGGAAAAGTTGGAATGGTCGCGGTCAAATGGTCAAAGTTGATTTTTGGGGGGGACGGATGTTTCCTATATACAGCACGCAAAATATATAAACTGGCACATAAAAGTAATAGATTCTATATACAAACTGGCACATCAAGTGCTTTGTATTGTAATAAATGTACGGTAAAAATCTTTGTCCTTTGTAATAAAAGTACGGTTAGGTATATGAGTCGGGGGGATAAAAAAGGGCGCACATAGGTGCGCCCTTTTTTATTATATAGTTGTTGTGTATTACTTAGTAATAGTACGTCCGCTGGCTGTGCAACCAGTGACAGTGTTGTCGTACATTGTCTCTGCGGTGATAGCAGGCATGTAGTAGTCGCCTGAATAGGTTGCAGAAAGGTTGACGGTGATAGACACTTGCTGTCCTGGTGACATTGTGTTGACATAAGAGAGAACACGGTCGTCGCGGATGTCCTGGTAGCTGAGTCGTGAGTTCTGGTCACCGTTGAGCACTTCCCAACCAGAAGGAAGGATGTGGCTTATGGCGACATTCTCGAGAGTCTTGCCAGAAGTGTTGCGGACAACGACAACAGCCTTGAAAGTGGTGTTCTGATCGAGTTCGCTAACATTGATAGACTGTCCGTTGGTGTTGAAGTAGCTAACAGTTATGCTCAGTCCGTTGTCATTTTGTGGGATGACAGCTTGAGAGGCAATGCCCTCGGTGCATGCAACAGCGAAGATAGTGCCGTTGCTCTTGTTCTTGATGCTGATGTTAGGCTTAGTCTTAGTTGTTATAGGCTTAGACTGCCACATCATTGACGAAGAAGAGATCTTCTGGTCATCATCACCGATTGTAGCAACGAAGTTGAGCTCGGAAGCAGCATCTATTGTCTTGTAATATGCCGACATGGCAACAAGAGAGAGTGATGCGGCACGAGTAGAGAGCCAGCTGTTACCTACGAGACGCTTGCGAATAGACTGTGCGATGGTGTTGGCTGTAGTCTTGTTGTCGCCCTTGAGAGAAGCGATAAGATAGAAGCATTCAGAGTAGTCGTAAGTGCCTGTTGTAGGGATCTTGCTAAGTAGCTCCTTGGCAACATCTGCATGACCTGAGAGAGAGTATGCCGCAGCCAACATGGCAATAGTAGACTGTCCGTAGCTAGACTTAGCAGACTTGAGATGCTCGTTGAGTCGGTTCATAGTGCTAAGTTCGCTGTTCTGGCAATTGGCGAGAGCATAGAGACAATAAGCGATGCTCTGTGTACGATAGTAAGAATCGTTGCTACGCCAGTTGCGGGCCTGAGCGCGTACGTAAGAGATGAGTCGGCGGCGCATATCAGGAGAAACATAGAATCCCTTGCGTTCAGCCTCGGTGAAGAAGTGAAGGACGTAGGCAGAGCACCATGTGTCGCTTATGCTCTGGTTTGGCCAGTATGACATTCCTCCATCAGGAGCCTGATATGAGGCAAGGGCAGAGATTGCGTGTTTGATATTGCCTTCGATCTCCTGCTTCTGCTCTTTTGTCGGTTCTGTGAAGTCGCTGATGAACAACTGAGGGAAAGCCTTAGAAGTAGTCTGTTCGACACATCCGTGAGGGTAGACCATCAGTTCACCGATACGTCCGCTTATGTTCATAGGCTGAACGCCTGCAACTTCGAGAGAAGTGGTTACCGGTGAGAGTGAGATATTGGCATTGACCGTCTTAGTTTCTCCTGCACCTATTTCGACCATGGCAGTCTGAGCCATACGCTGGCTGACATTACGGATGTCGATATAAGTAGAGTATTCAGCCTTGTCAGACGAAGCTGAGGCGCTAAGAGTTATCAGGCCCTTGCCACTTTCGCTGCCAGCCTTGACACGGAATGAGACAGTGCAGTCACCCTTAGAAGAGAGAGTGACAGACTGAGTCTTGTCGCCAATTACCTCGATGCCACCTTCGCAAGAGATGGTAGTCTTGACATTGCCGACACCGTCCTTAGTAGCAAAGAGAGTTGCCGATACAGTCATTTCATCATTAACGCCAATCTGTCGTGGCATGGTGCCGATAAGCATGAGAGGCTTGCGTACGAGGACCGACTTTTCTGCATTGCCATAAGCGCTGCCATCGGAAGCAACAACCATGATACGTACTCGGCCGTTGTAGTTAGGAACCTTGATCTTATGCTTATTAGTCTTACCCTTGTCGAGAGTGAAAGGACCATCGAAATAAACCATAGGAGTGAAGCGGTTGACAATAGCCTTAGGTCCGTTGTAGAGAGCCTCGTCGCCACCGATGCTGAACATCTGTTCGATGCGACCGCCAAAGGCTCCTGCTACCTGGTTATACATATCCCAGAATCGTATGCCGAGAGCCTCGCGTGCGAAGAACGCCTTCCATGCGTCAGGAGTCTTGAAGTGAGTCAAGTCGAGAAGACCTTCGTCGACAATAGCGAGAGTGTAGGCCATAGGGCGGCCGTTCTGCTCAGAGATGTTGACCTGACATTCAGTTTCTGGCTTGATTTCATCGTCTACCTTAATAGCAGGCGTAAGGTGACTCTTTTCCGACGTTGTAGAGATAGACTTGATGCCGAAGAGTCGGATAGGCATATCGTTAGCCGTATGGCTGTATGGCTGGACGAGAGTAGCGCATACGTAAGCGTTAGGCATCATCTGTTCTGTAACCTCGAAAGAGACCTCTGTACGCTTGTCCTGGCAAGAAACGAATTTCTGGTCGACGATGCTAGTGCCTGTGCAGATGCTTACTATAGCACGGCTGCCAGCGGAAGAAGGAAGAGCAACAACCATCTTGTCGCCTACCTTATATTCCTGCTTGTCGGTAGATATAGAGAGCTTGGTAGAAGCATCGTTGCCTCCGTCGCTATTACGGTCGCTCATAGAAGGCCAGTCGAAGTAGCCGAGAGTACCAGTAGTATGTCCACCATTGACATCCTTAACGAGGATGAGGTAAGTGCCCCATTCGTTATCATTAAAATTGAGGCTAATCTTAGCCTTGCCCTGAGAGTCGGTTACGAGCTGCTGACTCTTTACAGCCTCGTGGTATTCTGATGTAGCATAGCTAGCCATGTCGTCGTTGTCAGCATTCCACCACCAGTACCAGCCCACCTTGTAGACCTTGGCATTGAGAGTTACATTAGACTGTGCACGACCTTGTGGGTCGACAACAACAACATCGAAAGTGTGGTTCTTCCCAGTAGCGAGTTGTTCGCGTCCTTCTTGTGGAGAGTGGATGCCGACATATCTCTTGTATGGAGAGAAAGATGCCTGAGTTACATCGGTGCTGAACTCGCCAGTTGGCTCGTATACGTGAGTTGTGATAGCACAACGGAGCATGCCAGCAGCAGTTTGCATATTATTGAAAGAGAGTCCGAACGAAGAGTCGCCAATATCGTTGACAGTGCCCTCGCCAATCTCAACATCCTCTGAAGAGTAGTTGACAGTAGGATTGTCGAACTTGTATCCCTTATAGGCATCGAACTTAGTATCAGCCTTGACAAAAGTGCATTCCATGTCGTACTTGAGATTACTTGCGACATTACCATTGAGCCATTCGACATGAAGGGCAGTTTGGTTGTTCTGTGCCATCATTATTTCAGGCACGGCAAGATTAATCTTAAGTCTGTTAGGCTTGATAGTTTCAACGCGGAGGCTCTTGCTGAAAGAAGTGCCACCGACAGTTACCTGTGCATTCCATGAACCAGTAGGTGCATTGGCGTCGGTTGGTACGTTGAAAGTATAGAGACCATAACTACCCTCGGCGCGAGTTATGCGCTTGACGAGCTGTCCGAGAGGATTCTTGACCTCGAGAGTTACAGGGTGCTTCTCAGGAAGATTGCCACCCTTGTCGTTGAGCATGAAAGCGATATGGAGAGTATCGCCTGGTCGCCATACTCCACGGTCGCCATAGATGAAGCCCTTTATGCCGTTCTGGACAACCTCGCCACTAACGTCGAACGTACTAGTAGAGAGTTCGTCACCGTTGGATATCTTGAGATATGCCACATCCTTGCCATTCTTAGCGACAACATGATGTCCTGCACCCTTGTTGGTGTCGATAGATATCTCGGCAAGACCGTCGGAATTGGTAGAGCCAGTGCCGATGACCTGATTCTGGAGAGAGTAGACCTCGATGTCGACACCAGACATTGCAGATGCAGATACGAGATTGGTAGCGATGATGCTGTACTTATTCTCGGAAGCCTTGATGCCCATGAGTCCAATATTCGTGGAGAGGACATTGCGTCCGACAGTCTTGTGCATGTAGTATGACTTTGTTGCAGGATCTTCTGCTTGGTCGTACTCGTAATTCCACCAATCATCATCGACGATATCTCCGTTATAGTAGTATCCGCCTCTGTTGAAAGCGCTGTTGAGAGTAGCCATGACGAGTTTGTCCTCATTCTCCATTTCTTCACGAGATGCACTCTCGATAGAGTCGGAAGGCCAAGCAGAAAGACGTCGGTCGAGACTGAGCTCAACGCGGTAGATGGCGCCAGGTTCGGTCTTTACAAGATCGGTAAGATTGATCGCGAAATTGTTCCATCGAGTGAGGTCGGCGCCTTGTTCGTCGAGGAAGATTGTTGTGGCAGCGACTGGGCGACCAGCATACATGAGTCTGTCGCATTCATCGATGTTGCCATTCTGAAGCATCTGTCCGACATTGTTCTCAAAAATCTTGAAAACGCGAACCTTTATGCCACGCATATAGATAGAGCGGAAAGGAATGGTAACGTCGGCCTCGGAAACAGAAGGCACGATAGTTCCACGTCCGATAAGTTGCACCTGAGGATATTCTACACTGAGTTGCACCTGAGTTACGACATCGTTGCCGAGCTTAACTCCAGAGCGGCTCTTTATGGCAGCGGAAACAAAGACATTAGCGGAACCTGTGCGTCCATGATCAGGGTAGAGTTTTAGCTTATTGCCGATAATATCGACAGCTTTACTCTTGTTGCCATCGATATATGCCAGACCTAGAAGATTCTGCTTTGTATCGAGCTGCTTGTTGAAAGTAATCTCGACATATTTCTCGTTGTCGGCTCTATAGACTACCGAGAAGATAGAGAGAGTCTTTGAGTCGGGAGTAGGAAGTTCAACCTCGCTGTTGAGGAGCTTGACAAAGTACAAGTCGTTAGTTGCCTTCGTTGGGTCGATAGTGTACTTGAGTTCGTGTATCTTGTTGTTATCGCCGTGTGACCATTCCTTCGTACCTTCGAGAGGAAGCTGAAGAGCCTTGTCGAGTGTGGCCTCGTCCTCGGAGTCGGGAGTGGTGAAAACGATAGAATAGGCATACTTGTCATCGTTAGTGACATCGAATCCCTTGAGTGAGCCGCTTACGCTGAGTGGGTAGGTGGCGAACTGGAACGAGAACTCGCTAGCACCATCGAAGAGATCACCAAGATCGGCAGTTACCGTGTAGGTGGTGTTTTGTGCGAATTCTGGAGAAGGAGTGAAGACAATGGTATTCTCGTTGGCGTAGGAGAACTTTCCTGGAACCTTAGGAGAGATACTCATGAAATCTTCGGGAGAGACTTTGTCCATCATCTCTTGTGAGAGTGAAGTAGACAATATCATGTGTATGGCATCCTTGCGCGATACACAACCAGAAGTAAAAGCAGAAACGTAATCGTTGTACGCTGGGCTTTTGGAAGAATGACTGTCGGAGCACGAACAACCGCTTATGCAGAAGATAAGCAGGAGTGACAAGACAATCTTGGACAGCTGTTTCATTGTATAAAAATTGGTTTTAATAAATGCTAACTAATGCGATGTAAAGGTAGCAAATAAAAGCCAATAATTATCAAAAATAGCCATTTTTTTGTTAATGGCCTTAAGATGTCAGACGGAAGCTGTGTTGGATGTAATTGGAGCAATTGCGACACATTCCATTTCGATAAGCCAACCTGGTCGGCAGACGGGTGCCAGAGTTATGACAAGAGGGGTGTCGCCGAACTCTTCGGTGAGCAATTGTCTAGCAACGGTGTAATCTGCGATGTCGCGAAGGTATACTACTATATGAGCGATATCGTCATTAGAGGCATTCGCTTCACTGAGTAGAGCCTTGACATTGAGAATCATGCGTTGAGTCTGTGCTACGATATCACCTTCAGCAACAACATTGCCCTTGTTGTCGATGCTGGCAGTTCCGCTGATGAAAATCTCGCGTCGGTCGTCAAAGTCGACATAAGTGCCGCGTTCGAATGTTACTCCATATTCACTAGTACGGTTCATATTATCAGAAGCGTATAGGTAGCCCATTTGTCCTGGGCGGAGTCCACCTATGCAGTAGGCATCGAGGATTGAAGTAACCTCTTTGAGAGCATGTCGTCCGCCAATGCCTGTGCTGGCAATATAGTGAGTGTCGACCGTGAGTCCGTTATTGTTGAAATTGTCGCGTCGAGCCTTGACAACAGCGCCATAGTTGACATCAATATTTTGAACGAAGAACCAAGTGCGAACGCAATTGTCGGCTATATTGAGTCCGTGCTTATGGAGCATGTCTTCGAGATATGAGAGCTGTGTTTCTGTCTCACTGTGAGTGTTGGCTATAGCATTGCAAACGCTTGCAGACCAGAAATGCGTAAAGTCGCCACGTCGGCCCATTACGGTGTATTTGTCGACACGTTCGGTAGATATGCCTTGTATCATGTAAATGACAGCGGCAATTTTTGTTCCGTTGAGTGGTGGCTGCTGCACATAGCCGAGAGCGCAATGGCCATTGATAGCACTAAATGAAGCCATGGCGGTTTCAGCCTGATTGGCTGCGTCGCTGAGGAGAAGTCGAATCATTGCCACTGAGTATCCCTCTGAAGAAAATCTGTCGACGAGGGATTTGAACGCATTTGCGGCTTCTTCGAGTTGGGTTGAAAATGGGAGACATGGGTTTGTTATAGAGACCACCGCATGGAGTTCCCCGTTGTTGCTTGAGGAGCCGAAAGTAGACAAATTGACCTTCGCCTGATTGTATATGAAGCTCGAATAGTGCATGTCATAATAATTACGATGCAAAGATAAAAAAAAAGAATGAAAAAAGGAATGAAAATACTATATGGATAAATAGGTAGATATTTTGGGTAATTTTTTCTTAAAAATGTTTTCTTTTTATAAAATGAATTGCTATCTTAGCGACATGATAAACCAATAAACATGTATTTGTTATGGCTAAACACACAATTAACTTTCACTATAACATAGTATTAGATGGGTCAGTAGTCAACACATGCCGAACATATTTTGACTTGACAGATTCAGATTTAAAGATAATAACTGATGATATATTGGAGCACGAGGACCATCGAACAGGTTTGTTTGCCAATTTGCCTGCTACCGTATTTGATAAGATAATGGGTGAGGCAGTAGATGATGCAAGAACACGTGTGAAAGATGATATCTCGAAGTACAAGGTGGTGCTTGAGAACTATATACCACTCGACTTGTTGTATCTGCTTCCTGAACATGCACAGAATGTGTTGCCAGAGGAGGCGTTTAATGATCCAGATACGGATGCGGATCTTGCTGCTTTGAGAGCAGAATTCTTGTAATAGTCAATCATTATAATAAGTGAAAAGACACCGGATTATTCCGATGTCTTTTTTTGTGCTTTACTAATAACCGAATAAGTACATCAAGATGCAGCATAAGAGTGCATGCCACCGAGCAAGAAATTAACGCCGAAGTAGGTCATGAGCACAGTCAGAAAAGCTACGATGGAGAAAATGTGGAATCCGCGTGGCTTGGCTAAAGCAGGAACAATAGAGTGATGTAGAGGTATAGCATAGACCATCATAGTGATGAGAGCCCATACTTCCTTAGGATCCCATCCCCAGTAGCGTCCCCAAGACTGGTTGGCCCATATAGCTCCGATGAAAATGCCTGCGGAGAGGAGAAAAAGTGCGGGGTAGAGAAGCATTCTGCTTATGTTGTAGAGCATAATGCTCTGTTGTTTCATACCCAAGTGTTCCATTACGACAGCCGTCAGCCCGTTGAACATCATGAAAGCAAGAAGGGAGTATGAAATCATAATGACGCATACGTGAATGCTTAATAGAGGCGAAGAGAGAACCGGCATGAGATTGGTGATCTGTGGATTAGATTCTCCGAACATCGAGACCATAAGCGTTAGTCCTGCCAGAAGGATTCCGAACGGGAATACGAGTATGAACCGACGTTGTAGCAGAAGAGTCAGAATCAATGACACGAGAGCCATGAACTGCATAGTCTCGTAGCCATTGGTAATAGGCAGGTGATTAGCTATGAATCCACGGAGAGAAATAGTAGTAAGCAGATAGAGTGTGACAGTACCGACAATGACATTGAGAGATATATAAATATATCGTGGAATAGGTTGCCCTTTTGCCCAGCGAATTACAAAGAAGAGAAACGCCAGGATGCCAAGTGTCGCCATAGCCATAGCCAGTGGTCTGGTGAAGAGAATTGAATTGTAGAACAGTTCAGCCTTGAAACGGGCGTCGCTAGGAAGAGAGTCAGAAGCATAGTCGTGCTGATACTTTCGGAGTTTTGTGACAGCGGTGTGAAGATTATCGAAATCATTCATAGTGGCCAATTCACACATATAGTCAAGAGACTTTTTGATGAAGAACCACTGGTCTTCGGGCATGTCGAGAGGCAGGTTATCGCCAGGGTTGAGCCACAAGAATTGTCCGTTGTCGTCATAAGGGTATATATTCATCAGTTGTCCGTTGAGGTGCATTCTGATGACATTTAGTTTCTCGTCGTCGGCAGTATTGTTGTCGCGGTGTGAAAGTTCGTCGAAAGAGATATAGCTCTTGTCGCCTGACTTAACCTTTATCATAGGCTCTGACGTCCATGAACTAGGAAAGAAGAACCATCCGAAGAAAACTTGTGGAGCAGACATGCCCATGTAGCTTGGCTTCCCGTAGAGTTTAGTAGTGAAATCTCTGGCAACAGACTGAAGGGGGCATATACGACCGTTATAGTAGGCACAGACATTACAAAGATCGTCGGCAACATCGGCTGGTATTGACTTCGGTTCGGCATGACAGAGAGAAGACGACAGCAATGCTAATGTGATCAGCTGCAGCTTAGAGACATTGCGAAGAGCCTTGCGGAATCCCTCATTGGGGAGGATAAGTAGGAGGCACATAGCTACGAAGAGAAGAAAATATCCGGTATAAGTGATGCCAATGCCCCATGGGTCGTGACTGACAGCAAGTATGGAGCCGCGGCAGTCGAAATCGTAGGCAGACTGATAGAAACGGTAGCCGTTGTGCTCGGCAATGTTATTCATGGAAACAGTAGCCTTAGTGATTGATCCGTCGTTGTCGATGAAAGAGAGAAAGCTGGAATAGTCCATGGGGGACTGGGTGCCAGGATACATGGTTACAGAAAAACTGTCGAGCCGGACAATGAAAGGCAGGCTGCTGCTGACATCGTTGACGCGAAGGTGCATCGAACCTTGTCGGCCAAAAAAGAAAGAAACGATAGCTCCAAGCAAAATCAGAATCAGAGCAGAATGGAGTGCGAAGACAAACGGGCGCTTGAACAATTGTTTGCGTATCATGTATGTGAAACCGCATAGGGCAAGAACAGCCCAGATAGCGATGAAATACCAGGAAGAATAGATAGTGGTATGTCCGTAGAACTTCTCGACTACCGTGGCAAGGCACATGATAGAGATGATGGCACAATAAGATATAATCAAAGATGATTTGAGTAGTTTCGTCATTTTTGTGTGTATACTATATAAGTAAAATCGTTATGGTTTAATGCATGCAAAAGTAGGAAAAGAGAAATGTTTCTGCAATACCTATATAGGCAAATGCTGTACAAAAAAATAGAAAGCATCGACTTCGTGGGATGGAAGACGATGCCCATAGAAAACATAGAAGAGAAAAAATGTTAGAGTGCGTCGATGAACTTGATGACAGCATCTCTCTCATTCTTTGATAATTTGCGGAATCTTTCGACTGTCCATCGAGCATCGCTTTGTGGGGCTCCGTGCCACATTACAGCCTCAAGAGTATTGCGTGCACGGCAGTCGTGGAGACGGTCCTCGGTGTTTTCGACCAAACGACAAAGTCCGCGTCCCCAGAGAGGAGTCGTTCGACACCAGCCTGTACGAATGTCATTGACCATGAAAAGACGATGCTGAACCATGTCGGTGTAAGGCCATATCTTCTGATGAGGATAACGAGGCATATCTTTGTCAGACAACATGCCATTAGGGTCTTGTATATGATCATCGCCGGTGGTCCATGAAGGTCGATGACACGAAGCGCAGCCAATTTGTCTGAAGAGGTCGTGTCCCTTCTGAACCTCTGGATCGTCGAGGTCGCGTGCGGCAGGAACGGCAAGTCCACGGTGCCAGATCATGAAATTCTTGTAGTCGGTATCGGTCATCTCAACCTTTGCTATATTCTTGCCGTCATCCTTACCAGTAAGGTAGCGATATATATCATACTCGACACCATTGTCAGTCTTCTCGTCAGGATAGTAATTGTAGAACTCGGCCTGCACCTCAGCGTCCTGAGAAGCAGCCTTGGCGTAGGCGGCAGTCATATAGTGGTATTGGCGATCGCTGCGAGTGACATTAGTGATGTTCCATATAGCATTAGCACCAGCACCATCGAGTAATGGTCCACGGCTCAGAGCATAAGTAAATCGACGCATGTATGACATCTTGTCGAGCCCGTTGGAGTAATATACAGGAGCACCATTGGCCCAGATAGCAGGATTGAGGCTTATGCCCTTAGCCTCATAAGCCTTGTATTGTGCAATGAGTGAGTCCTCGGGTATCGCATCGAGAAGTCCGGTGCCATATACACCTATAGTTGATTCGAGACGTATGCCAACTTCAGAAATGTCAATATCTCCACGGGCAGACGAAATGAGTCCGTATGTAAAAGCGGAAGCAGGGATAGTGACCTCGGGATAGATGAGACTATAAGTCTCGCCGTCGTCAAATCTATTCCCCCATTCATCAGTATAGTTCAGCCAGTCGATATTAATCTGATTTTCGTCGATAGGAGCCTTGAAAGGAGCCACAGCAAGAGTCTGTGGCATACCAGTCTGTGACGTTAGGTAGCCGTTTGTCTGCTTGTCATAGAGTACGAGCAGATATCCATTGCCCATGTCGGTGGCCTTGTAACGAGTCTGTCGCTTGCCATGGCCGTAGGAAGGATGGCAATAGAGACATCCGTTGCGTACCATGAGAGGTCCGAGCCCCTTGAAGGCGCTTTCTGGATCTTGCGTAGCGTCTCGTTCGAAGAAGTACTCTCCCATTTTGAAGGCGCTTGACATACCGGCCTGTTCTACTGCTGGAGTAGGCTGTTGAAAAGCATAGCCAGTGGCATTAAAAACTGTTCCCAGTTTGCCACCAGCATATACTTCTTCATCATATACAAGCGTCTCCGACTTATATGGCTCGTCTGCTGGAGTCTCGTTTTTATCATCCTCACATGCGATGGTGAGTGATGCTATGACCAGCGTTAATGCGAAATTCTTGTTATGATTCATTTTTCTAATCTTTAGTCTTCAATTGCATTTTTTAGAGCATCAAGTGTCTCGTCGAGTTCATCGAGAGCATCCATAGCCTCCTGTGCAGAATTGTCGGAATAGTAAGTTACGAAAGGACGCTTCATTCCATTTGTTGCACCATCGATTTCGTCGAGAGCCTTCTCGAGAGCGGCAGATACAGCAAGAGCCTCCTTGGCATGAGTGAGATAGGCATAAGCCATGAGTGATCCGGAAGCGGCTTTGGCGGCATCGGCAACGCCATCGACAGCCATGGTGCCGTAGAGTGCGTGCTTGACCGAAATGATATTGTCGTAGAAATCAGTTATGGAATTATAAGAATGAGGACTTTCGATATAATTGACATCCTCGCCAGTGTGAGCCGCGCCAATCTTGCCTTCTGAAACCTCGCCAATAATGTCCTGGGCACCTTCGATAATCTGTATTGCAGCTAGGGTCGCGGACTTCCATCGAGAACCGGCAAGGCCGGCATTAGCAAACTCCTCGCCAAAATTGTCGGCCTCAAACTCAGCCTCCTCAAGAAGTTGTGTGCGAGCATTGTTGACCTCGCCCTTCCAGGCAACGAGCAGTTTGCAGGAATTGAGATAGAGGTCACGAGCAGCGGTAACAGCGAACCAAATCTCATTGGCAGTAAGATCGGCAGCCTGACGCACCATGCCTTCGCGGAAGATAAGGTATTCGACAGCGTGAAAGCCGGTAAGATTCTGCCCTGTAGCAATAGCCTCCTCGAGAATTGCTGCATCGTCATCATTATCTGAAGGATTGTACTTCTTCATGTAATTTTCGAATGCAGTCTTGTCGAAAGGCCAAGTGTCGATGTGTGGGTCGATAGAGTAGCCCGATGCAGCACCAAATAGGAATGCTTCAGACCATTCCCAGTACTTACGTGCGTCAATCCAAGCCTTGCCTGCAGCTTCAAGATCGGCCTGTGACTGACTCTTGTCAAAAGCCTCGAGTGTCTCTACGAGCTTCTCGGAAGCATCGGCAAGTCCAGAATAAGTTGGTACAACAACATTGTTTACGTAGTTGGCATTTACCGTAGCGAGTGCAATGTTTTGGGCTACATTGGCAGGAGTCGAATTGTTATCATCATCGTCGCATGCGACAAAGAACGAAGACACTGAAGCCGCGAAGGCTAAAGTCAACAGATTTTTCCAAGATTTTTTCATTGTTATTATTTTTTTGTTGTTACTATCAAGTTATTTGACGAACCAGCCGCAATAGGCGATACCGAGAGAAATGCTTGGCTCGTTGTTATACTGGCTTTTGAGGAATCGCTTGGAGAATTCGGCCTTGACTACAATCTCCTTCATTGGATAGAAATTTATACCGGCCGCCAAGCGCTTCCTTTCGCACCATTCATAGGCGACCTTGTGAGTGCCACTCTTCATAGGGTTGTAATACTCGTAGCGTCCGAAGAGGATTAGTCGGGTATTTGAATTGGCGTAATGTGACGACAGACCAAGAAAATTATAGCCTAATTCACCACCAAGTGCCATAGCCTTTTCACCTACTGGCTGATGTTTGGATGGAGAGCCGTCTTGTCCGGAGTGTTTGGGATAAGAATTGTTGAAAGTAGTGATCTGCTGAGCATCACTGATAGTGGCGATGTCGTAATTGCCACGTGCGATGAAATTGTGGTCGTCGTAGTTGAAATCGAACGTCAGAATTTTGACCGTGCCTTTGACATCGTCGTATTTAGAGCCTGCTGATTTGAGTTTGTTCTTAAACGAATTGCCCATATAGCCACTCAAGCCAAGTCGGAGTCCCTTTATTGAAAAGTTGTCGATGCGGAGAGCAGCTGCATAGACATTGGCTATTTTATATTCATAGCAGCTGGTAGCTGCGTAATGAATGAAGCAATCTGCGCCGAAACGTTCAGAGTCGAGTCCGGGAAGAAACTGTGCCTCGTAGCGCCATTTGTCATTGTGTCCCCAGAGAGAAATGCCTATTTGATGCCATGTACAAGGGAGTATATAGAACTCTCCTTCTGGACGATAATTGGTAAAGAACTCATTAGGGTTGTGATGCATATTGGTAGCCCCCACGGGTACTATTATTTCCCCGGCGCGCAAGTTGAGCATAGGGTTCCATGACTTCTGAATCCAGAACTGCTCTAGAGCCACCTCGCCACCTTTTTCTATTTCGGCCTCATACTCTCCACTCTCGTCGGCATCGACCTCGACAGCGCTTTCTGTGCCACCGTGTTCAAACTCTATTTCTGAACCCAACGTCCAGCCTTGGCCAAAGTCATAGCCTAGATTAATCACAACATGTGGCAAGTCAAATTGTCCATGACTTCCGTCATTGGCATGTTGTTCTGGATATTTATATCTATTGAAATGATCGCTATAGAGATTGCGAGTCATGACAGCCTCGCCGTAGCCGCCAATAGTCAGGCGGCTAGCTATTTTCTTTAGAGTAGTCTGGTTGGAAGTGGATGTGGCTCCTGTGTGGGCATCGGCCTCATCGTCGACTTGCTGTGCCATGGAAGGCACGAAAGCAAGTGTGACGAGACCCAGAGTGGATATTAATTTGATATAAGAACGAATCATTGTTGCCTACTGTTTTGCATGTTATCTATTGACGATGCAAAGTTAGAGATAGGCAAAAAAGTAGTCAATACTCATTTTTTAGTAAAAAACGAGCGAGCAATAATCAGAATTAGGTATTAGACGATTAATGTAAAATGTCCCAGAAGGATTGTGGAAGTGATATGTTTTCAACGTAACAGGCATCCTTGAAGAGTGGAGCAATGTCGTCGGGCTCGAATCCTGCTATGCCACAACCAATAGGAGTCACGAGGAAAGTAGACTCGGGATGTTGCTTAGCGAAAACGATGAAGTCGTCGACATAGGGCTTGATAGTCTCGGGGCCACCCTGCATAGTTGGAATGGCGTAGGACTGTCCTTGGAGTCCGACACCCTGTCCGAGAACAGCTCCGAAGTGGAGTAAAGCTGCACGAGCGGCGCCTCCGCCATGCATGCCTTGGAGGTTAGAGCCAAAGACGAATATCTCGTTGGCCTTGAGAGTTGAAATGTAGTCGGGTGTGATACGATTATTGTACATAGGTGTATTGATTGAAGAACAACATTTGCTTCTGCCGAAGGGAGTGAATGTGCGGCTGTATTCGACCTCCATAGGCATTGCAGCCTCCTCGCAGATGCACTCGGTTGGAGTGGTGCCGTAATAGATACCAGAAGAGTAATTCTCGATAACGAAAGGCGTGATTACCTCGTCCATCATCTTCTTGTATCGCTGGTTGACAGCAGATGGCGTGAGACCGAGTTGTATAGCTGCATCCTTCTGTATGAAACCTTCGAGGAGGACCATTCGAGCGATAGTAGTCATTTTAGGGTCGTTGTAGTGAGCATTAACGGCTTCTATTACTTGATGAAGCAGCCCGGTCTCGTGGTCGGAATCTCGCAGATATTCGAGGATAACATCTGATTGAGAAGCAGGATGATTGTCGCACTCCTTGTTGAAAGCCTTGAGGGCCTCGAGAATCACGAAACGGAATCCACCAGTCATCCATGTGGATAATTTAGTGGACTTGGGGCAGTCCTTAAGTTGTTGGAAATCGTGAGTCAGGAGCTGGATGTAGTAGTCGTGAGCGAGAGAATAGAAATCGAGCCCAGCCTTATTGCTGAGTTGGTACTTGTGGTCGAAAACAGAATAGGCACGTCGACAGTAACCATAGAAAAACTCCTTGGTTATGGCAACGTCAAATGAGCGGATGCCGTTGTAAATCTGCTTATCACTAGGTTTGTCCCTCATGGTCGGCGCATATTTTATGCATAGATACAAAAAAGTTAGAAAAAAAACGACATGCTGCTTAATTTTTTCTCACAAACATCCTTCTAAAGGGAAAGAGAGAATAAAAACAATAGTATTAATAAAAATGGAGGGAAAAGCCATGAAAGAAGAAAATGTAAAAAAGACAAGTGCCAAAAGAGTGTACAACCTCATCATTGTGGACGAGTCGGGCAGTATGGAAATAATACATCGTGAAGCCTTGGCTGGAATAAATGAAACCATCGCAACATGTAAGAAACTACAAGAGATGCACAGCGAGATGGAGCAGCATGTGACGCTTATAACATTCGATAGTTGTCACTTTAAAGTGCATTATGACGATGTGCTAGCAATGAGAGCCCAAGAGCTTGGTATGAATGAATATCGTCCAAGTGGCGGAACACCTCTTTATGATGCGATAGGAAAGGGAGTTGCAAAAGTCAATGCTCAGACGGAAGTGGGTGACAACGTGCTAGTGACAATCATTACCGACGGCGAAGAAAACAGTTCGCGAGAGTATACTCTGAAAATGGTAAAGAACCTCATCGAAAAGCAGAAGAAATTGGGATGGACATTTACTTTGATAGGTACAGACAATCTCGATGTAGAAGGAATGGCTGGAGCGATGGCAATAGACAACCACTTGGCCTTTGCTGAAGATGATGAAGGAACACGCGAGATGTTTAGAAGGGAAAGAAATGCACGTGTCAACTATAACATGTGTTGCTTGAGAGCAGAAGCAATGGAGACAGGTACATATTTCAGAGAAGAAGAAGTATAGAATGATGAATGAGGAAACCCCTGTCAGCACCAGCCGACAGGGGTTTTGTATTAAAATATGACTGATAATTAGTTTCTTTATTTCTTCCAGACGTTGACAATCTCGCCGATGTACATCACATGAATGCCTGTGCCTGTCTCATCGTACCACTGACGCTGTTCTATAGGCATCTTGTCGGCTTTGAATTGTTCGACATAGATTTTCTTACATTCGATGGCAAGGTCTGCCTCTGCAAAGATAGGGTTGCCTAGATTTGTAAATTGGGGCTGCATGATGCCAATGCGAGGCTCATGGCAAATACTGAATAGATATATTTTTTCATTTTGTTCTTAATTATTTCATAATAGTTTCTTGTGCTTCATGATATACCTTATATAAGTATTATCCCATGCGGGATTTGTAGTCTTCGTAGCCGAATTTACGGAGAACTCGGAGTCCGTGCTTCTGGTCGGAGATGGCGAGAGCTGGATGAGTGATGCCATTGAACATAGTGGTTTTCACTATAGTATAATGTATCATATCCTCGAAGATAATCTTGTCGCCAATCTTAAGAGGCTGATCGAAAGACCAGTCGCCGACAAAGTCGCCAGATAGACAGCTGTTTCCACCCATGCGATATGTTGGCAGACCTTCGACAGGTTCGTGGTGTGCGCCACGGATGCGAGGCTTGTATGGCATTTCGAGACAGTCGGGCATGTGGCAGGCGAACGATACGTTGAGGATAGCTGTTTTGATGCCACAGTTTTCGACGATGTCGACAACATCGCTAACAAGAACGCCAGTGTCCCATCCGAAAGCGGAGCCAGGTTCAAGGATGACATCGACGTTCCACTTTTCGCGGAACTGCTTGATGATGCGAATGAGACGTTCTACATCATAACCCTTGCGAGTCATGAGATGTCCACCGCCAAAGTTGACCCATTTGACCTGCTTTATCCAATGAGCGAACTTCTCACCCATTTGATTCATCAGGCCCTCGAGATCTTCAGCCGAGGACTCGCAGAGACAATGAACATGAAGTCCCTCGATGTCGGCAGGCAACTGGCTTGGCAGTTGTGACACCATGATTCCTAATCGTGAGCCAGGTGTACAAGGATTGTAGAGGTCGGTCTCGACGACACTAAACTCTGGGTTGACACGCAGACCAAGTGAGATTGGATGGTCGGCGAGAGCAATCTGATTGTGAAAATGTTCGTACTGAGTGAGAGAGTTGAAAGTGATATGGCTACTGCATTCCATGATAGTCTTGAACTCGCCCTCGGTATAAGCGGGAGAGAACGTGTGAGCCATGCCGCCAAGTTCCTCGAAAGCAAGACGAGCCTCGGAGAGTGAACTTGCTGTAGACCGGAAATTGAACTCGCGAACAATAGGGAATGCACTCCACATAGCAAAAGCCTTGAAAGCCAAAATGATCTCAGCTCCAGACTCTTGGCGTACTCTATTTATCAGACGAAGGTTTTCTCGCAGCAAGTCGCCGTCTAAAACATAACAAGGTGACGGAACCTTACTAAAATCGATAGCCATAATTATTGTTTTACTTTCTGTTTCTGTTGTTTATCTATTGCACAAAAGTAATGCTAACTTTTAGATAAAACAATTATTATCGTTGGAGAGTTGTCTGGTTGAGATCTATTTTATAATAATTTAATGACGGCACGGTAGTGTAAGTGTGTAGTTTGTGAAGGTGGAAAATATGGTCATGGGTAGCTTAAAGGTAGCATATTGTATCTGTGAGAGTACGTGTTTCGGATGTTAAAAGGGAGGAGTTGCTTTTGTTGTAGAAAAATACTATCTTTGTGGAGTAATAGATAGAATTATGACAATTCAGGAACTCGTAGCTAAAGCCACCGGAATAGCATTAAGGCAGGTTGGCAATACCATAAATTTGCTGAATGATGGTGCAACAGTACCATTTATCAGCCGTTATCGCAAGGAAGCCACAGGTAACCTTGATGAAGTGCAGATACAGGAGATAAAAGAGAAAAATACATATTATACAGAACTGTCGCAACGTAAGGAGACAGTGCAGAAAACCATAGAAGAGCAGGGCAAGCTTACTCTGGAACTACGCAAGCAGATAGAAGAATGCTGGGATGCTACGATGCTGGAGGACTTGTATCTGCCATACAAACCAAAGCGAAAGACAAGAGCTGCAAAAGCCAGGGAGAATGGGCTCGAACCATTGGCAACAGTCATAATGTTGCAGCAGAACCGAGATATTCAGCTAGAAGCTGAAAAATATATCAACGACAACGTCAAGACCGTAGAAGAGGCTCTTCAGGGAGCTAGAGACATCATTGCCGAAATGGTGAGTGAAGACAAGGAATCGCGTGACATAGTTAGAGAGTCGTTTGCCCGTCAGGCTCATATAACCACGAAAAAGGTGAAAGGCAAAGATGCTGAAGCGGAAAAGTATAGAGACTATCTGGACAGAGACGAGCAGTTGAGCAGATGTCCGAGCCATAGATTCTTGGCCATGATGAGAGCACAGAATGAAGGTGTCATTAATATACATATAGCACCTCAGGATCCGTCGAGAGCCATAGAGAGAATTGAGCGTCACTATGTCAGATTGCGCAATGAAGCTGGTGAGCAGGTGAGGGAGGCGATAGCCGATTCGTATGACCGACTTATCGAACCTTCGATAGAGACAGAGTATATCAACTCCTCAAAAGAACAGGCAGACACGGAAGCAATCAAAGTGTTCAATGACAACTTGCGACAACTATTGTTGGCTGCACCTCTGGGGCCGAAACGAATATTGGCCATTGACCCTGGTATTCGTACGGGATGCAAAACCGTTGTGCTTGATGCACAAGGTGACTTGAAACATCATACCGTAATATTTCCTCAGCAGAGAAAGATGGAAGCGGAGAGCATCGTTACCGACTTGGTGTCGAAATATAAGATAGAAGCCATAGCGGTAGGCAATGGAACAGCATCGCGTGAGACAGAGAGTTTTGTGAGGGCGGTAGTGCCGCAGACGCCACTATTTGTTGTTAGCGAAGATGGAGCATCGGTATACTCAGCATCTAAGACAGCGCGTGATGAATTTCCAGATCAGGATGTGACAGTACGCGGTGCGGTGTCGATAGGTAGAAGACTTATGGATCCTTTGGCTGAACTTGTGAAGATAGATCCTAAGTCAATAGGTGTTGGGCAGTATCAGCATGATGTAGATCAGAACCGACTTAAAGATGCCTTGAACTCGACCGTAGAGAGTTGTGTGAACCTGGTTGGTGTAAATGTGAATACAGCCAGCAAGCATCTGTTGACGTATGTGTCGGGTCTTGGTCCTACGTTGGCTCAAAACATAGTGGACTATAGAACCGCAAATGGAGCATTTAGTAGCAGAACGGAGTTGAAAAAAGTGCCACGTCTTGGAGCAAAAGCCTTTGAGCAATGTGCGGGCTTCCTGCGCATAGACGGAAAGAATCCGCTTGATAATTCGGCTGTGCATCCCGAGTCGTATCACATCGTTGAAAAAATGGCGAAAGACCTTGGCACGACAGTAAAGGAACTTATCAACGACGGAACCAAACGTAAGCAGATAGATATAAAGAAATATGTAACAGAAGAAGTGGGGTTGCTGACACTTAATGACATCATGAAAGAACTTGAGAAGCCTGGACGCGACCCGCGAGAGCATATAGAGGAATTTCATTTTGCAGAAGGCATATCGGCCATAGAAGACCTTGTTCCGGGGATGGAATTGCCTGGCATTGTCACGAATATAACAGCCTTTGGCGCCTTTGTCGACCTTGGAGTGCATCAGGATGGACTTGTTCATATAAGCCAATGTTCTGACCGCTTTGTCAAAGACATCAACGAAGTGTTGAAACTACATCAGCATGTGAGAGTAAAAGTGCTGGAGGTGGACATGGCGCGTAAGAGAATAAGCCTTACGATGAAAGGACTTTGATGTCGGTGTAGTGGGGCTGGACTAGATTTGTGTGTTTTGTAAATAAAAAAACACCTTCTTTTACAACCTTTTGAATATGTAACAAGTATAACTAATTGATGACTAAATAAAAAACTAGGTATAAAAATATGAGACTGACAATTTTTGCTACATTGTTTATGGCCATGTGGGCTACTGCTCCGAATTGTGTGGCACAGATATCAACTGAAGATGCGAATGCTCCGTTTGGATGGGCGGTGTGTTCGTCGATGACATCTGGAGATGACTATAAACTTACTGGTGGCGGTGTAAGCACTTCTGATAACACTATAACACTCAAGGCAAATGGTACTAATGATATGCGTAATGCCATACGCAACGCTGTCGATAACTATAGCATCATAATTCTCGATGGTAGTGACGGTGCCTTTGTTATTAGCAAGTCGGTTGATATTGAAAAATTGACAGGTAAGACTATAGTTGGCATCAACAATGTGTGTCTCACGACGCAATTCAAAATAACAGAGGAAATCAGGGCTGCTTTGGATGCGGCAGGCGTCAAGAGCAAAAGTACTTCCAGTGGGACGGGAGGTACGCTATATAAGTCGGATGGCGTTACATCCAAAGGCTCTGTAGGTGAAGCGTGTGAATTGGCAACTCGTCAGACAATTATTAACCAGACAAAAGACGACAACGAAAACTATCGCAAGTCGGGAATATTTAATGTGTCGGGCTGCGAGAATATCATAATACGTAACATTACATTTGAAGGTCCCGGTTCGGTTGATGTAGGTGGCTATGACCTTATCTCCCAGACAAATTCTAAGCACATTTGGGTAGACCATTGTGAGTTCATTGATGGCATGGATGGAAACTATGATATTACAAACAGTAGCGACTTCACTACCGTCTCGTGGTGTGTATTCCGTTATACAGAGCGTTCGTATGTTCATATGAATACAAATCTTGTGGGTAGTAGTGACTCTGAAGATGCTGCTTATCTCAATACCACATTTGCAAATAACATTTGGGGAAACGGTTGTGATCAACGAATGCCGATGGCTCGTGCTGGCAACATACACCTTGTCAACAATTATTATAATTGTGCTGGCAATAGTGCGGCAATCAACCCTCGTAAAAACTCAGAATTTCTAATTGAAGGTAACTATTTTGAATCGGGTGTCAACAAGAAATTCAGTGCTTCAAGTGATGCCATCAGTTATCAGTTTGTAGACAACTATAACTTGTCGGCAAGTGGCAAGGGTACAACGACAGTTCCATATAAATACACGAAAATAGCGGCATCAAAAGTGCCTGCTGTGATAACATTGGGTGCTGGCGCCACTCTTGCTGACCCACTGGTGATAGGTAATGTGTCGACTCCTATAGATGAAACGGAATCTATTGATGAGGTCGTTGGTATAGAGTATTATTCTATTGACGGACGACGTCTTAACGAACTTAAGTCTGGTGTGGTAATAGTGAAAAGGGTACTAGCTTCGGGGAAATCAAAATGCGTAAAGACAATAATAAAATAAGTCTGTCGCTATAGTGATATAACCCCCTCGATAGACGTAGCTTTTTCTGTGAGACTTATAATCTCCTCGGCAGAAAACATGTAGTTGACATGAGTTACTGACATGTAGTTCATGTCCTTGCTGCCTTTTAATGAAGTTTGGCCAGTAGTCGGTATTATTGACATCAGTTCTTTCATCGTGTATGGATTGTTCTTGGCGATGAACTTGAACATATATTTGATAGGCCAGTTCTCAGTCTTCATTAATACAGCTCTGAGTCTGTTGAGCATTTCGATGCGTTGCTGGTCTCTTTCGTTCATGTCTGTAAAAATTATCGGATATACATAAGTGGAATAGGTGGAATCTCGTCGTCCTCTGCCTGTCCTCCATATTCGACCTTCTCGAGATAAAGACCAGCAGGAGGGACTGTGAAAGTAGCTGGCTCTGGTGAGAATTTATTGAAATAGCTTTCGACGCGTCGTTTGTCAATTCGGCCTCGTCCGACCTCAATCAAAGTGCCGACAATACGGCGGACCATCTTCCACAGAAAATGTGAGCCAACAACATTGACAACAATAGAGCCTCCGTCGTCATAGACATTGACCGCAGTAACTTCGACTATAGTAGACTTTGTCTCCGAGTCTTTGTCTCCGAATGAACGGAAATCCTTCATTCCCACCATCACATTAGCGGCCTCTTGCATAGCCTTTGTGTCAAGTTTGTCCTTTACCCAATAGGCATATCTTTTGGCAAAAGCGCTCTTTCGGGTAGATATCTGGTATATATAGCTTCTGGACGTTGCGTCGTATCGGGCGTGGAAATTCTTGGGTACTTGCTTGATATCGATAATAGAAATTGTTGCAGGGAGTGCGTCGTTCAGCCGGTACTTGAGTTGCGTCGGTGACATTTGAGTGTCAATGTCTAGGTGCGCTACCTGTCCGAGGGCATGAACGCCGGCGTCGGTTCGTCCTGCTCCGTAAAGTTCGAACCTTGTGTTAGGCCCGAAAACGTCTTTTACAGAATCCATCATCTTGCCCTGTACCGAATTGCAATCCTTCAGAAGTTGCCATCCGTGGTAAGCCGAACCATCATATTCTATTGTCAATTTGAATCTTGCCATTTGTGTTGTCTCGTAATTATGAGATGCAAATATAATATTGTCATTCGATATTGTTGCTTTAATTCTCTTGTTTTTGTAAATTTGCAACGATAAAAAGTGCCAGAAGAGTAGATGGCATAAGCCAACAAAAAGTTATTCGTATATAAATGAAATATTTTTCAGTTGCCATATTGGCTTCAGTCATAGCCTTTGCTGCATGTGATTACGATTATGATGAGATTCATGTCGATTATTCTTCATCGCTTAATGCGGGAGTGTTGAAAGATGATGATGGATGTTCCATAAGACTTGAATCTATTGGCGACATGGATTTTTTCTATGCCAATGACGGATGTCTAGAAGGAATAGGAGATGTCGATGTGAACATGTCAAGATTCATCGTTTCGACAGTCGATTACTATAACGGTCCACAGGGGCGTGAGAAGACAAAACGTGAGGATAAGTATACATTTACACACAATGGTTGGGTGTCGGAGATATATTCCAATGGTTCGATAGATGCACCGGGTTATATGGAGCATTCCAATAGTACGACATCGGTGTCATATAACTATAATGGGCAGTTGTCTACCATGCATACATATACTTCGTTAAGTGGTTTCGACAACGGAGAATCGTTTATTTGTCACAAGACCTCAGATGTTGAAGCAATTTATTTTGCTCAGCGCATCAGTGCGGTTAAGTGTGTTGTTGATGCCATATATAACGGGCAGAGAACCATCTCGCAGTATAATTATCACTTCCGCTATGAAGACGCGCATGACAACTATTTCCGTCAGTTCACTCCATCTATGGCAGAGGCATATTTTGCCAACGAATTTGACCAGTATATGATGTGCCTAGGCTTTTATGGCAGAGGACCATCGAAGATTCCTACATCAATAATCTATGAGTTCATAACAGAAGTAGATGGAGTAGAAGAAGTTGAAGAAGGTGAGTACTTCTGTGACTATATGTTCTTCCGTAATGAGGCTATAGCGGCCGCAGATGGCGAATACTTCAGGTACTCGTTGCCTGGAGGAGAAATGCTTGGTATGGCAAAGGAATCGTCATCGCTTTCGCATCTAAAGTCTTTCTCTCCGGAACGAAAAGCTCTAGCTCCGTTCATGCGCCTGACAAACAAAACAGCAAGGAAACCATTATGAGGCAATAGGCGTAACTCATTATTAAAAAAGATAAAACGTGGCGCAACGTTGTGTTTTCTTCAATAAAAAAGCATAACTTTGCGCCCAACTTGTCTGTGACATAATGTTGTAGCAGACTGCAAAGCAAATATAACTTATAAAAGAAAGGAACAACCATGGGAAACATAGTAGCTATTGTAGGACGACCTAACGTAGGTAAGTCTACACTTTTCAACCGACTCACACAGACTCGTCAGGCCATCGTCGACGAAGCTTCAGGTGTTACCCGCGACCGCCAGTATGGTAAGGTCGAGTGGAATGGCAAGGAATTCTCAATCATCGATACGGGTGGATATGCCGATGATGATGAAGACTCATTTGAGGCAGAGATTCGTAAACAAGTCGTTTTGGCCATAGATGAAGCCGCGCTTATACTCTTTGTTGTTGACGTGTCGACAGGTATTACTGGGTATGACGAAACAGTTGCAGATATGCTTAGACGTTCGCGTAAGCCAGTAATTGTTATAGCGAACAAAGCTGATAACGGAAATGACTTGTATGATGTTGCGCAGTTCCACAAGTTTGGTCTGCATGACATATATCCGATATCGGCAATGAGTGGTAGTGGTACGGGAGACCTGCTTGACAGAGTATTGGAGCTTTTGCCTGACGATGTGACAAGTGACATTGACGACTCTCTTCCTAAATTCACGATAGTAGGTCGTCCTAATGCCGGTAAGTCGTCATTGACAAACGCATTGTTGGGCGAGGAGCGCAATATTGTGACAGACGTGGCAGGTACTACACGTGACTCGATATACACGCGTTATAATAAATTTGGCTATGACTTCTATCTTGTGGACACGGCAGGTCTGCGAAAGAAGACAAAGGTGAAAGAAGACGTGGAATTCTATTCGACCATGCGAGCAATACGTGCGATAGAGAATTCGGATGTCTGCATATTGATGCTTGATGCGTCACGTGGTTTTGAGGCCCAGGATAAAAAGATCTTCAGCCTGATAGAGAAAAATAATAAGGGTGTAGTGGTGCTGGTCAACAAATGGGACCTTATACAGAAAGACTCGAAGACCACAAAGCAGTGGGAAACATATATCCATAAGGAATTGGCGAGCTATACGGACTTCCCAATAGTCTTTACCAGCGTGCCAAACAAGCAGCGTATACATCAGGCGATAGAAGAGGCCGTTCATGTGTATGAAAACATGAAGCGAAAAGTGCCTACTTCGATACTAAATGAAGTTCTTCTTCCGCCTATAGAGAACTATCCTCCGCCAATGTATAAGGGTAAGATGGTCAAGATAAAATATGTCACTCAGATACCAAGTGATACTCCGACCATAGCCTTTTTCTGCAATCTTCCGCAGTATGTCAAAGATCCATATAAGCGATTCCTTGAGCATAAAGTGCGTGAGAATTGGGACTTCAAGGGAGTGCCTCTCAACATTGTGATGCGCAAGAAGTAAAAGATACACAGAAATACAAAATGAGTTCAAAACTGAATACTATAATCGATAACACTCTGAAGATGTTTACTCTTCAGAGAGTTATCGCTTTTGACGTTGACCTCATTGTATGTTTCACGATATCATTGTGTCCACGTATAGGTGTGGCGTTGTCGGTGTTTTACTTCCTTTTTAGAGATATATTGCCATTTGACGGAGCTCGCAGTTTTGGAAAGTCGGTTTATAGATTAAAAGTAGTGCCTATTGAAGGTGAACCAAAGACCATCACATGGCGTCAGGCTTTCGTTCGCAATATAGTAACGCTAATACCATTGGTAAATATATATGACATCTATCTTTTTCTGCTGACAGGAGAGCGTTTGGCCGATCAATGGTCGGATACGCATGTTGTCATTTTGGCAGATGAGGCTGACAAAGAATCGGTGCCTGCGTCAGAACCTTCGAAAGAAACTGATGAAAACTTGTCAATGGACGAGTTGAGTGAAGAAGACGTAGAAGAAGAGTATAGCTTGAAGAAACGCGTTGAACCAGAAAGTTTTAGGAACGGGTGTGTAACCGAAGATGAATTGGAATATGTAGATACCCGTTCAACGAACGATTGAAAAATATCAACAAAAGTCGGAAATCAGCCCACATTTGTATTCTCCCTCCAAGTAGTCCCGTTCGTTTATTTTTCCATGCCCTTTGTTGAAAAAATTTTGGCATGAAAATTGACTTTAGCATATTTGCATCGTCGATAAAACAACAACACGACGAAAAATGTCTCACTAAAACATTTAAGAGATGGAAATGAGAAAATATGCATTGGCAATAGCCGCATCAATGGGATGCGCAGCCTTCGGAGCTTATTTATATTCGCGCTATGAGATTGCGACAAACAATAACTCACCAGCAGCAACAACCACAACGGTACCATTCGAATCGTCAATAGGTCATTTTGTGGCCCAAACCTATGCACCTACTGATTTTACGGAAGCTGCAGAGCAGAGTGTGAATGCTGTAGTACACGTGAAGATTAAGAAAGAGCAGAAGAATCGTCAGAATGGGTATAACTTTGGTGGTTCAATGGATTTCAGCGATCCGTTTTTTGACTTTTTCTTTGGTCAGCGGCCACGCCAACGTCAGCAACCGGTTCCACGGCAAGAGAAGGATGAAGATGGTACAAACTTCGTATTGGTAGGAGCGGGCTCGGGCGTAATCATCAGTAGTGATGGATATATAGTTACAAACAACCATGTTATAGAGTCTGCTGACAAGATAGAAGTCACGCTTAACGATCGTACAACATTTGATGCAACACTTATTGGTACCGACCCAACGACAGACATTGCTTTGTTGAAAATAGAGACAGACGGGCTGCATTATTTGCAGTTTGGTAACTCTGATGCCATTAAAGTGGGCGAATGGGTGTTGGCTGTTGGTAATCCGTTTAATCTGACAAGTACGGTAACTGCGGGCATAGTCAGTGCCAAGAGCCGAACACTTGGTGGAGTAAACGAAAAGAGCAATATCGGCATCGAATCGTTCATACAGACAGATGCAGCAGTAAACCCAGGTAACAGTGGTGGAGCCTTGGTGAATACGCGAGGTGAACTCATCGGTATAAACACTGCCATTGCTTCGACAACGGGCAGTTATAGCGGATATTCGTTTGCCGTGCCAGCATCTATAGCTCAGAAAGTTGTCCAAGACCTCAAGCAGTATGGCGAAGTGCAGCGAGCATTGCTGGGTGTGTCGATAGCCGACGTGACGCCAGAATTGCAGAAAGAACATAATCTACGCGATGTGAAAGGAGTGTTCGTAGCAGAAGTGTCGGATGGCGGTGCGGCGAAAGAAGCTGGTATAATCAGTGGTGACGTCATCGTGAGTGTAAACGGCGAGTCGGTCAATACGGTGCCAGCTCTTCAAGAGAAGATAGGTACACGCAGACCGGGTGAATCTGTAAAGCTTGGCATCATTCGTGAAGGTAAATCGAAAGAGATAGTTGCAACGCTTAAAAATGTGAGAGGCACGACAGGTATAGTCAAACTCGACGACGACCAGAAACTTCTCGGTGCAACATTTGAGCCAATAAGTGATAGTGATAGAGAGAATCTGCGCATCCGCAACGGCATCAAAGTAACGAAACTCGCTGAGGGCAAACTTAAGCAGAGTGGCATGCGCGAAGGCTTTATCATCGTCAAAGCAAACCGCATGGGAGTAACTTCGACGAAGGATTTCCAGCAGATTGTTGCCACAGCGAGTGAAGGACTCTTCATTTCAGGCATTTATCCAAATGGTAAAGTAGCATATTACGCAATAAACCTCGAAGAATAATCAACAGATAGTAGTACGGACAACAGATGAGTAACTGACCCACATCTTTTGAACAAGATGTGGGTTGGTTTTGTGTGTGAGTGTCCGAAATTGTTGGGGCGTAAAAATAATTGCTTAATTTTTTGGATATTAGGTAACTTTTTCGTTAATTTTGCCGTTCGTATGGCATAAAGTCCACTGTTGCGAAAAAGCTCGTAAGCAGTAATAATAACCATAAACCGAAGACATCGAATGAGACAATTAAAGATCACCAAGTCTATCACAAATCGCGAAAGCGCTTCGCTTGACAAATATCTTCAGGAGATAGGCCATGAAGAGCTTGTTAGTCTTGACGAAGAAGTTGAATTGGCGCAGAGAATCAGGCAGGGAGACCGTGCAGCGTTGGAGAGATTGACGAAAGCGAATCTTCGTTTTGTGGTGTCGGTTGCTAAGCAATACCAGAATCAGGGACTGAGCCTTCCAGACCTTATCAATGAGGGAAATTTGGGTCTGATAAAGGCAGCCGAAAAATTTGATGAGACTCGAGGATTCAAGTTTATTTCATACGCTGTATGGTGGATACGTCAGTCGATACTTCAGGCTTTGGCAGAGCAGTCGAGAATAGTTCGCCTTCCGTTGAACCAGGTAGGTGCTCTCAATAAGATAAATAAAGCATTCTCGAAGTTTGAGCAAGAGAATGAGCGTCGTCCGTCGGCAGAAGAACTAGCAGAGTCTCTGGACATGGATGCTGCAAAGATTAGTGACACGATGAAGGTGTCGAGTCGCCATGTGTCGGTTGATGCTCCATTTACTGATGGTGAAGAGAATAATCTTCTTGACGTCTTGCCGAATGTTGATTCTCCGAATGCGGACAAGAGTCTGATGAGTGAATCGCTTTCGCTAGAAGTAGAGCGAACCCTTGCAACATTGACGGAGCGAGAAAGTGAAATATTGAAATATTTTTTTGGCATAGGTTGCCAGGAATTGACATTGGAAGAAATAGGAGAACGTCTTGGACTCACTCGTGAGCGAGTGCGTCAGATAAAGGAGAAGGCGATACGCAAGCTCCGTCAGGGGCAGCGAAGCAAACTGCTTAAGGCGTTTCTTGGATAAAATCGTATATATTTGCTATGGACAACAATAGCTTGCAGTACAACACACAAAGAGAAAGACTTATTTTGCCTGAATATGGCCGTGCCGTTCAGGACATGGTACACCATGCTGTCTCTATAGAAGACAGAGCGGAGCGCAATCGATGCGCTCGTACAATCGTTGGAATCATGGCCAACATGTTCCCACAGATGAAGGATGCTCCTGATTTTAAACATAAATTGTGGGATCAACTCTTTATTATATCGGAATTTAAGCTTGATGTAGACTCTCCATATCCAGTGCCAGAGGTGGCTAATCTAAGCACCAAGCCAGATGTGGTGCCATATCCGGCTCAGAAGATACGTTTCAAGCATTATGGACATATCATAGAAGACATGATAGAGAAAGCCATAGATACGGAGGATCCTGAGCAAAAACGCAGAATAGTTGTCAATATAGCCAACTATATGAAGAATGCGTTATTGGCGTGGAACAAAGATTTTGCTACAGACGAAAGGCTCTTTAATGACATTCGCATAATGAGTAATGGCCGTTTGGTAATTGACGAAGAAGATGGCATTAAGACCTCGGCATATCATAGAGATGCATTGCCTCAGCCTGTGCAAACTCGTAATGTAAAGCGTAGTAAGGCAAGCTCAAAGAAAAAAAGTAACAGAAGGAACAATAACCGCAGCCGTTATTGATGCCTGGACAATCTTTTATAAACAGAACAGCGATGAGTACATTTATCATAGATGGCGGACAACCGCTCAAGGGAGAAATAACGCCGCAGGGAGCAAAGAATGAAGCACTTCAAATATTGTGTGCAACATTGATGACATCGGAAGAGGTGGTTGTAGAAAATATACCTGACATTCTGGATGTGAACAATCTTATAGACCTGCTTGCAAAACTTGGAGTAAGTGTAGACCGCACAGATCGTCATACATGCAAGTTCAAGGCAGATCGTGTTGACTTGACGTATATGCAGACTGATGACTTCAAACGTCGTGCTTCGTCGCTTCGTGGTTCAATAATGATAATGGGACCATTGCTTGGTAGGTTTGGAAGAGCATACTTCCCCAAACCAGGTGGAGACAAAATTGGTCGCCGTCGTCTGGATACTCACTTTTATGGCTTCCAGAAGCTGGGTGCCAAATTTAACTTTGACTCAGATGACGTATTTTATACAGTAGAGGCAGAAAACATGAAAGGAGCGTATATGCTTCTTGATGAAGCCTCTGTGACTGGTACAGCTAATACTTTGATGGCAGCAGTAATGACGCCTGGTAAAACAACGATATACAATGCAGCATGTGAACCTTACGTTCAGCAGCTTTGTAGAATGCTTGTATCGATGGGTGCAAAGATAGAAGGAATTGGTTCCAACCTTCTCAATATTACTGGTGTTGATCATCTAGGTGGTTGTCGTCACCGCATATTGCCTGACATGATAGAAGTGGGGTCGTTCATAGGAATGGCAGCCATGACAGCAGGTGATATTACAATAAAAGACGCAGGTCTTGAGCATCTCGGCATTATACCTCTTGCCTTTGAGCGAATGGGAATAGAGATAGAACGAAAAGGGGATGACATACATATACCGTCACAACAGCACTACACTATCGATTCGTTTATTGATGGCTCGATAATGACAATAGCTGATGCTCCTTGGCCTGGTCTCACGCCTGACCTTCTCAGTGTATTCCTCGTTGTCGCAACGCAGGCGAAGGGTAGTGTGTTGATACATCAGAAAATGTTTGAGAGCCGACTTTTCTTTGTCGACAAACTCATAGATATGGGTGCTAAAATCATACTCTGCGACCCTCACCGTGCGACGGTTATTGGACTCAACCGTGAAGCCCAGCTTCGTGGAACTACTATGACTTCGCCAGATATTCGTGCGGGTGTAGCCCTGCTTATAGCAGCGCTTTCGGCGAAAGGAACTAGCACAATTCATAATATTGAGCAGATAGACAGAGGCTATCAGTATATAGATCAGCGTCTGAATGCTCTCGGTGCTCGTATTTCGCGTCAGTAGCCAATAGTTTTCTCCACGTTACACAGATAGTGTTAAAAGGCGCTTTTTGCTATTGGGGTGGCTATTTCTGCAAGGATATTGGATGAGTTTTGAAGAAAAAAAGGTAATTTAGTGGCCGCATTATAAAAGATGCGAAGCTCAAAAGGACTTTAATAATTTCTTAAATGGAAAATAATGTTATAGGAATGGCCAGCGATCATGCTGGTTATGTGATGAAAGAAGCTATCAAGAAGCGTCTTGAAAAAGCAGGTTATAAAGTTGTCGATTTCGGAACGAATTCGGAGGCAAGTTGTGACTATGCCGATTACGCTCATCCATTGGCATCGGCCATCTCAAAGGGAGAATTGGTGCGTGCCATAGCATTTTGTGGCAGTGGAAACGGAATTAATATGACACTAAACAAGCACAACGGTGTTCGTGCAGCATATTGCTGGAATGAGGAGATTACACGTCTTGCTCGTCAGCATAATGATGCGAATATCTGTGTTATGCCGGCGCGATTCCTTGAAGAAGATTTCTGCTGGACATTGTCAGAGATATTCCTTGCGACTGAATTTGAGGGCGGTCGTCATCAGCGTCGAGTAGAAAAAATGATGCAATTCTAAAAAAGAAAAAACAAATAAACACAAAACATATCAATCACTATGGCTAAAAATGCAACTCAGTTGGCTGCTGATAATATTCGTATTCTCGCAGCATCAATGGTAGAGAAGGCAAAGAGTGGTCACCCAGGCGGTGCTATGGGTGGTGCTGACTTCATCAACGTACTCTATTCAGAATTCTTGCAGTATGACCCAAAGAACCCAACATGGGTAGGTCGTGACCGCTTCTTCCTTGACCCAGGTCACATGGCTCCAATGCTCTATGCACAGTTGGCATTGGCAGGCAAGTTTACACTTGAGGAGTGCTCACAGCTTCGTCAGTGGGGTTCACCAACAACAGGTCACCCAGAGTATGAGGTAGCTCGTGGTATTGAAAATACATCTGGTCCTCTCGGTCAGGGTCATGCATACGCAATTGGTGCTGCTATCGCTGCAAAGTTCCTTGCTGAGCACACTGGCAACCCAACATTTGCAAAGGAGACTATCTACGCATATATTTCTGATGGTGGTATTCAGGAGGAAGTTTCACAGGGTGCTGCTCGTATCGCTGGTAACCTTGGTTTGGACAACCTCATTATGTTCTACGACTGCAATGACATCCAGCTCTCTACAGAGACTAAGGAGGTTATGAACGAGGATACTGCAGCTAAGTATCGTGCACAGAACTGGGAGGTTATCGAGATTAATGGTAACGATGCTGATCAGATCCGTGCTGCTATCAATAAGGCTAAGGCTGTTAAGGGTAAGCCAACACTCATCATCGGTAAGTGTATCATGGGTAAGGGCGCTTTGAAGGAGGATGGTTCTTCTTACGAGCGCAACTGCAAGACTCACGGTGCTCCACTTGGTGGCGATGCTTACAAGAATACAGTAAAGAACCTCGGCGGTGATCCTGAGAACCCATTCGTAATCTTCCCAGAAGTTAAGGAACTCTACACTAAGCGTGCTGAGGAACTTGCTAAGATTGTAGCAGAGCGTTATGCAGAAGAGAAGGCTTGGGCAGCAGCAAATGCTGATAAGGCAGCACAGCAGGCTGAGTGGTTCTCTGGTAAGGCTCCTAAGATTGACTGGAGCAAGTGTACACAGAAAGATAACGATGCTACTCGTAATGCATCTGCAGCTTGTCTCGGTGTTCTCGCTGAGCAGGTTCCTAATATGATCTGTGCTTCTGCAGACCTTTCTAACTCAGATAAGACTGACGGCTTCCTCAAGAAGACTCACGCTCTTACAGCTGACGATTTCTCTGGTGCATTCTTCCAGGCAGGTGTTGCTGAGTTCACAATGGCATGCTGCTGCGTAGGTATGGCACTCCACGGTGGTGTTATCCCAGCTTGTGGTACATTCTTCGTATTCAGCCAGTATATGCTCCCTGTAGTACGTATGGCAGCTCTCATGCAGCTCCCAGTTAAGTTCATCTGGACTCACGATGCATTCCGCGTAGGTGAGGATGGACCTACTCACGAGCCAGTTGAGCACGAGGCACAGATTCGTCTCATGGAGAAGCTCAAGCGTCATGATGGTAAGAACTCTACACTCGTTCTTCGCCCAGCTGATGCTAAGGAGACAACAACTGCATGGGCTATGGCAATGGAGAATGTTGAGAGCCCAACAGCTCTTATCCTTTCACGTCAGAACATCAACAACCTCCCAGAAGGCAATGACTATGAGCAGGCTCGTAAGGGTGGTTACATCGTAGCTGGTTCAGATGTAAATCCAGATGTAGTATGTGTTGCTACTGGTTCTGAGGTGTCTACACTCGTTGCAGGTGCTGAACTTCTCCGCAAGGATGGTGTTAAGGTTCGTATCGTATCTGTACCTTCTGAGGGTCTCTTCCGCACACAGAGTGCAGAATATCAGCAGAGCGTAATTCCTGCAGGTGCTAAGGTGTTTGGTATGACAGCTGGTCTTCCAGTTAACCTTCAGGGCTTCCTGATTGGCGCAGATCCTAAGTCAAAGGTTTGGGGTCTTGAGTCATTCGGTTTCTCAGCTCCTTACAAGGTGCTTGATGAGAAGCTCGGTTACACTGCTCAGAACGTATACGAGCAGGTAAAGAAGATGCTCTAATAAAAAGACTACAAATAAATGATCCTCTTGGGAATTTCTCAAGAGGATTTTTTAATTTTGTGCATTAATACATTATAGCAACATCTAAATACTTTGCAATAGATGCAGATAAAGTGACGTTTGCTGTAATTAAAAATTTATTCACATGAAAAAATTAGCTTTATTAGCTTTCTGCCTTAATGGTGTGATTGCTATGGCACAGATGCCTAATGGTGGCTTTGGTTTTGGCGGAAACCAGGCGAGCCAAACTGTGGCCGAATTCTCCGAGAAATATGCAGACATCAACTATGCTGGAGATAATGAGGCATATCACACGTTGGACATATATCTTCCAAAGAAACAGCAGGAGAAATATCCTGTGATAGTACACATATATGGAAGTGCATGGTTTAGTAACAGTTCAAAAGGAATAGCTGACATCAATACAATTTGTGCGGCTTTGCTTGAGGCTGGGTATGCTGTGGTTACTCCAAATCATCGTGCGAGCACAGATGCAAAATATCCAGCTCAGATTAACGATATCAAGGCAGTGGTTCGTTTTGTTCGTGCAAATGCGGAGAAGTATCACCTCGACCCTTCATTCATCGGAACATCGGGTTTTTCATCGGGTGCACATCTTGCTTCATTGATGGCTACAAGTAATGGTGTCAAGGTCGCCAAAGAAGGCAAGGCAGAATATGATATAGAAGGAACAGTAGGCCAGTGTGGTGACTATAGCAGCTATGTAGATGCTTGTTGTGAATGGTCGGGACCAATAGACTTGCTTAACATGGATTGCGATGGAATTGAAAAACCAAAGAATAGTCCAGAAGAAGTTATCATGGGCATGCCTAAAGAGGGTAATGAGGATAGTTATAAACTTCTCAACTCAATATACTACATTGATGGTGATGATGTGCCAATCGGTGTGTTCCATGGTTCGGAAGATAATGTTGTTCCTTGTTGTCAGGGTGAGTTGATGTATGATAGACTCCAGAAGGCAGGTGTTAAGACATTCTTTGTGAAGCAGCCAGGTGGCGGTCATGGTTTCAATATGTATACGCCAGAGAATTTGAAAAAAATGGTGGAATGGTTTGATGCAGCACGTGCAGCAAAGAAGTAAACATTCTTGTAAAAACAATAGAAAAAAGCAAGGCTGGTCTTATTGAAACCAGCCTTGTTTTGTTTTTTACGCTTCGTTGTTTTTGTCGTTGGCGTTCATATATTCTTTAGGAGAGACTCCGTAGAACACCTTGAAAGCCTTTGCAAAATATGTAGGAGTAGAGAATCCTGTCATGTCGGCAATTTGTTGTATGTCGTATTTCTTGCTTAACAACAGCGTCTCTGCATATTTTAGTCTTACATTTCTGACATAATCGCGTGTAGTCATATTGGTTATCTCCTTCATTTTTCTGTGAAGGTGGACGCGGCTCAATCCTACTTCCCTAGCCAAATCTTCAATGCTGTATTCGCTATCTGAAATGTTTGCATTGATGGCTGCGGTTATGCGTTGCATTAATTGCTCGTTGTATGACAGGGTCGCTGAAGCCGGAATGTTTTCGATGCTTTCAAGAACCTGTTGCTGCGCAACCATATTAGCCATGAACTTCTGTCGTTGTGAAATCAGATTTTTGATTGTGGCAGATAACTCATCGATGCTAAATGGTTTTGCAATATAAGCATCGGCACCATTTTCGTAACTTTCTATTCTGTCAGTCTCTGCGCTTCTGGCCGTTAGAATGACAACAGGTAGATAGTTGATATTTATATTGTGCTTAATGTTGCGACATAGAGTAAATCCGTCCATGTTTGGCATGACAACATCGGTTACAACGAGATCTGGTACATTGGTGAGAATCTCTTCCTGTGCCTCTCGTCCGTCTTGGCAAGTGATGATAGAATACGTATCAGAAAGATGCGACTTAATATAGTTTCGTATTTCTGGATCATCATCGACAAGGACTATCCTGAGATTAGTCTTAGGCTTCTTTGTTTCCTCCTGTTCGGAAACTTCTTGAGAGGCTGTAGTACGTGTTTCTTCTGCTGGTTCTATTTCATCGTCCTGCAGATGTGTATGACCGAGAGGAATAGATACAGTCATTATGCCACCTTTCTCATCAACCTTATTACTTGGGATGATTGTGCCATGATGGAGCTGTACTATAGTGTTCGTAAGGTCAAGTCCGATGCCGAAGCCTATTTCTGAATTAGAAAGTCGGTGGAAGCGCTCGAACATGTGTTTCATATCCTCATCGCTAAATCCGTTGCCCGTATCTTCTACCTTTAGAATATAGTTTGAACCCTCAATACATGTTTTTATTACGACCTCGCCATCTTTCGGTGTGTATTTAATAGCATTGGAAACAAGATTTGTTACTATCTGGTCGAAGTGTTGTGGATCTACGTAGACTATAGGTTCCTCTTGAAGTAGATTGTTGTACTTTAAACTTATGTTTTTAGCTCGTGCCTCGAAGTCGAAAGTGAGACATACATCGTTAACTATCTTGTTGACATTTGTAGGGCAGAAATGGAGCTTCATCTTTCCTGCGTCAATCTTCTGAATGTCCAGAACCTGTGCCATGAGTCGGAGAATTCGCTGCGTATTGCGTTCAATGACCTCATAGTTCGCCTTGTGTTTCGGATCAGTATCAGTTGCCATGAGTTCTTTAAGAGGTGCAATGACAAGCGACATCGGAGTGCGGATTTCATGGGCGATGTTGGTGAACATATTCATCTTGGCTGCATGCATCTGTTGGTTGTGGAGTGTTTCCGTAAGCTGTTGCTTTGTCTTTTGGCGGATACGAATCTGTTTCTGCAACACGTATATGATGATGCATGCCAGAATAAAGTATATGAATTTTGCCGTGTTGGTAGCATATATGGCAGGGTGTATAATCACTTTGAGTTTTAGTGGAGTTGATTCGTCGCCATTGTCGAAAGCTACGACCCTGATTGTGTAGGTGTCGGGATCCATGTTTCTGAAAGTGATTTTATTGTTTTCGTTGTCATTGGCAAATATCGTTTCTGATTCACCATCGCTATTGGTCAATTTGTATTGAAACTTCATGCCCTTTTGTGGCATCATTTTAGATGATGTGAATTCAAGAGTGAACGTGTTGTCTGTATGGCAAAGATTGTATGTTAGAGTCGAGTCTTCGGTAGTTGAAGACTTAACCTTGTATTTCCCTGAAAGAGTGGATGGTAGGACTCGTTGTCCGTTAATGTAAAAATCGACAAGTCGGATGATGGGCTGTTGGCGTTTGTTGGATATGATGCCAGGCGTAAAGAATGTTATGCCATCTGTGCCTCCGAAAAATAGTTGCCCATCACTTGACCTATATGAAGAACGGTAGCCGAACTCGCTAGTTTCGATGCCATCCTGCTCGTAAAAGTAGCTGACGTTTGTAGTTTTGGGGTCGATTCTTATGATACCATTTCTTGTGCTGGCCCATAGATGTCCATTCGCATCGCAATTGATGGCCTTTATGATATTTTCTGTGCCAATGATATCAGGTAATGTTTCGACCTTATGAGTGTTGTAGGACAGCATTGAAAGTCCGAGATTTGAGGCTATCCAGATATTCCCTTCGTTATCCTCTGTTATATCGTTGATTCTGCATTGTCCTAAGATTCTGTTGCGTCCCATTGTTGCTGTGAAGCTTCCAGAAGTGATGTCCAGACAACCTAATCCGTCGAGAGTTCCGATATATAGTTTATTTTGTTTTTCGGAGTAATACAAGCAGTTTATCCATCTATTGTGAAGCATGTCCAGGTTTTCGCGGTATTCAAGGCCTCCCTTTGTCGGGTATTTGTATATCTTGTTTTCACTGGGGGTGTATCGAGTCAATCCGCCACCCATAGATGCGATCCAAATGTTGTTGTTGATGTCTGTGCAAATGGCACTGATTGGTTCGGTTGGGAATGGAAGGCTTGTTATCTGCTTGATATTCTTTATTTCGTTTGTTTTTTTATTCAGTATAAATATCCCTTCGAGATATGTTCCAAGCCAAATATTTCCAGACCTGTCGGTAGACATGCACATTATGGTTGATGGGCAATTTGACTTTTTGTCAAAGTGCTTTCTGTCATTTTTCTTGTAGTCAATCAGGTATAGTCCATCATTGTCTGTTCCGACATATAATATACTGTCTTTTGTGTACATTAGGGCAGAAATATAGTTGGAGCCGATATAGTTGTTGTCGCCAGATTTGTAACCGAGATATTTGAAGTCGTTGTTGTCAGTTGGTATGACAACTACACCTTTTTGGAAAAGAGCGAGCCAAATATTCTCGTTTTCATCGATTAGAATTGAGTGTACCTTTGTTTTGTTACTATCGAATGGTAACGAAGCAATTTTATGACGGGCAGTTGTTTGTGTTGTTGGGTCGAAAGTAAATACGCCCAAGCCGTCGGTGCCCATCATGATTTTACCTTGGAAATATTTGATAGTTTTTATGTTGAGCCTTTTTGTCGGTTCTGACACTAATTCGAATGTTTCTGTATTGTTGTTGTGAATATATAAACCGTCATGCAGAGAACTTGCATAGATATTACCTTTGTCGTCTTCGCAGAAGCATGAGAATCCGATACCCTTGGTGTTTACTGTATAGACGTATGAATTGCTACTTATTCGAAAAGCTCCGTTATCACTTGTTGCAATCCAGACGTTGTCTTTGCTGTCTTTATATATTTTGGATATATAGTATCCAAGTTTCAGATTTGATTGTCTTGCTTTGTTTGTTTTTTTGTCGTATTCGAAAAGACCATGTCCCGAAGTGGCTATATAAAGTGTCTCTTCGTTTAACTCAACAATACCCGAAGCATAAGCGAGTAGTTCGACGTCACCAGTAACTGAGAACATGGGTATTTTCTCGAATGTATCCAGTTCTGAATTATAACGGGCTAAGCCATGTTCGGTTCCAACAAACATTGTTTTGTCGGAACTTTCGAAGATAGTTAGAATATAGTTGTCTACAATTGTCGTTGAATCCGAGATGTTCTTTTTGTATGTTTGGCATTTAGAACCATCGTATCTTGTGAGGCCATCTTCACTTGCTATCCAGATGCATCCGTCTGACGTTTGGTACAGGTCATTTATAAGGCTGCTTGATATGCCATTTTTAGTTGTCAGGATGCCAGCATTGACATCGTTGGGCTGAAATAGCAGGTACAGCAATGCCATTATAACTTTTGTAATGTTTTTCATTGAAGGATACTGAGTCATATATTTGTGTTCTTATTTGTGATGCTAAGTTAATATTTTTTATAATATTTACGTTTCTTTTTTTATCATTTGTTACTTCGTCTTATTCAATTATTGCCTCTTATAGTGTTAAAAGATACAAAATCGTTCTTTTATGTTACGTTGCGCACTAGGTAACTTTAATTTATAAATATGAAATGTGGGTGCGGTTGCCGGTTTTTAAATCTTTTTAATTTTGTATCACTTAAACTATGCGTGTTAGCTTATAAACGTTAATCGTGGTATGAACAGAGAAACGAAAATGAATTGTATGATTGCAATTGCTGCGGCTTTAATTGCTGTAGTGGGGTTTGCGTCGTGTGATGCTGGCAACCAGTGTGGTGTGTCGCCGGTGCCTTCTGCTGCATTGTTTGATAGTTTCTCATATCGTGGTTGTGATGACTTTTATAACGAAAATCCTCTTCCTTCGTCAAGTAGCTTTTATAATCCTATACTTCCTGGATGGTATTCTGATCCGTCTGTATGTACGAATGGTAAGGGAGATTATTTTCTTGCAACATCAACTTTCTCTTATTTCCCTGGTGTGCCTCTGTTCCATAGTCGTGATTTGGTGAATTGGCGCCAAGTAGGATATGTCTTGAACAGAGAATCTCAATTGGCAAATATGGAGAAGCAGCGTGTGAGTGGCGGCATTTTTGCACCAGCGCTTTCTTATAATCCTGCCAACGAGACATATTACATGATTACAACAAACGTTGGTGCAGGTAGTTTCTTTGTAAAAACTAAAGATCCGTTCGGTGAATGGTCGGAACCTATATATCTCCCATCTGTTCAGGGAATCGATCCTTCTTTTTTCTTTGATGAAGATGGAAAGGCTTATGTTGTCAATAATGATGAGCCTACATATCCTGCAGAGTATTCGGGACATCGCTCAATTCGAATCCAGGAGTTTGATGTGGACAAAGATTGTATGGTTGGTCCGCGTCCGGCTATTGTTGACAAAGGGTGTCGCCCTGAAGATAATCCTATTTGGATAGAAGGTCCGCACATGTATAAGATTAATGGTAGATATTACCTTATGGCGGCAGAAGGTGGTACAGGTAATAATCACTCAGAAGTAGTGTTTACATCCAATAGTCCTATGGGTCCTTTTGTTCCATGGAAGGGTAATCCGATTCTGACTCAGCGTCATCTTAATGCTGATAGGGAGAATCCTGTTACTTGTGCTGGTCATGCAGATCTTATTCAGTCGTTGGAGGGTGACTGGTGGGCTGTGTTCTTGGCGTGTCGCCCACTTGAGGGAGCTAATGGTTATGAAAATCTTGGGCGTGAGACATTTATTATGCCCGTTAGGTGGACAAGTGATGGTTATCCTGTTATAACCAAGGGGGGTGAACTCGTCAGCATGATATGTGAACGTCGTGGTGTGCAGATAAACAAGGACGCGAAATTGGGAAACTTCTACTATTGTGATGAGTTTGATGGTGATAAATTGGCAAAAGAGTGGATGACGTTGCGAAAGTCTTGTTTAGGCAATTATAGTTTGGCAGAGCGCGAAGGTTTTCTTTCGTTGAAGTGTGACACAGCGCGTGCCACTACTTATAGCGCACCTTCTGCCATTTTACGACAGATACGTCATCATAAGTTCAGTGCTCAAACGAAAATGGTGTTTGATCCGAAAGAAGGTGAAGAGGCTGGAATGATGCTCTTCAAAGACGAAAAGCACCATTATTATATAACTATGGGGCTTGTTAATCGTAAGAAAGAGATAAGACTCCATAGAGTCGACGAGTCGGCAGACGAAATAGTGGCTTCATCCTTGCTCGAAGGTTCGATAAATGAGGTGATGTTGCGGATAGAGTCTGATGGCTACAAATTTGCTTTCAGCTATTCGCTGGATGGTGAAAAATGGCAGCAGGTGGGTGAGCCTCTCGAAGCACGTCCTCTTTCGACTGCCAATGCCGGTGGCTTCACCGGAACTACTATAGGCTTATATGCAATCAAATAATTCTAAAAAAACCTTTTTTCTATGAAAAAGAAGTTTGTTAACTATTTTGGGCCCGTGCGAAAGATTGCACTTGTCGCTACTGCAGTAGGTATGTCGGCAAGTTTGGCTTTTGCGCAGGTTCAGAGCAAAGTTTCAGGACGGGTCGTCGATGATAATGGCGAGCCATTGCCTGGCGTTGCTGTCATGGTTGAAGGAACTACAACTGGTACAGTTACCGATTTCGATGGTAACTATACTCTTAGTGTTCCGGAGGGAGCCAAGCTGGTATATACATTTATCGGTTTTGACAACCAGACCGTGACTGCTGGTCCGGGTGCTAATTACAACGTTACGATGTCGGATAATTCAAAGGAGCTTGAAGAGGTCGTAGTCGTTGGTTATGGTCAGCAGAAGAAGGCTTCTGTCGTAGGTGCTATCACTCAGACAACAGGTGAAACCCTCGAAAGAGCCGCCGGTATTTCTGATATTGGAGCTGCGTTGACAGGTAACTTGCCAGGTGTTATTACAACAACATCATCAGGTATGCCAGGTCAGGAGGAGGTGAAGATCGTTATTCGTGGTTCTTCTTCTCCAAATAACTCTGATCCACTTGTTCTTGTGGATGGTATCGAGCGTCCGATGTCTTCAGTGGACATGGCGTCAGTTGCAACACTTTCTGTACTTAAGGATGCATCGGCAACTGCCGTGTATGGTGTGAAGGGTGCAAATGGTGTAATCCTTATTACTACAAAACGTGGTCAGGAAGGTAAGGCTCAGGTTAATGTGTCGTTTGACGCTACGATGAAGATGGTGTCGAAGCTTCCTGGTAAGCTTGATTCATACGATGCTCTCATGGCTCGAAACCTTGCAATCGAACATGAGCTCAACCTTATGCCTACTTCATGGAACTATGTTGAGCAGCAGGCGTTCATTAATATGTATCGCAACCAGTCTGGCCGCGATGAGAATGGCGTCCTTAATTCAGAGCGTTATGCAAATGTAGACTGGCAGGATTACCTCTTTAAGAAGCGTGCAATGTCTTACAAGGCAAACATCAATGTAGGTGGTGGTACAAAGTTTGTCCGCTATTTTGCATCTGCTGACTTTGTCAACGAAGGCGATATGTTCAAGGACTTTGATAATGGTCGTGGATATGAGGGCGGTTTCGGTTATAACAAGATAACAGTGCGTTCTAACCTTGACTTCACTATCACTCCAACAACTATCCTCAAGGCGAACCTCTCTGGTTCAACAGGAATCCAGAAGACAACCGCACGTGGTGGTATCGGTGCAGGAGATGAATGGGCAATGGCTCAGCAGTGGGCCGGAGCTTATAATATTGCTCCAAACCTTTATCTTCCACAGTATTCTGATGGCTATTGGGGCTATTCAAAGAAGGAGAATCAGACCAACTCTGCAATGAGTGTCGCTACAGGTGGTGTACAGAGGTCAACAACAACAACAATCAACACTGACTTTACTCTTGAGCAGGACCTCAAGTTCTTGACAGAGGGTTTGAAACTTATTGGTCTTGTATCATGGGATAACCGCTTCAATTCAAGCGGCCTTGGTATTAACGAGGCAAATAAAGGTCCTGAGGCATGGAACATAAAGTACTATGATCCTCACACAGGATCTGAGGAGTCGCCACACCAGCCTTCATCTTCGAGCAACTATTTGCCATATTATAAGGAGATGGACTGGACAACAAATGGTGGTCAGGTCAACAACGGTGCTACAACACGTAACTTGAACTATCAGGCACGTCTCTTCTGGGGTCGTCAGTTTGGCGTACACAATGCTACTGCCATGGGTTCATTTGGTCGTCAGGAGTACAATACAGGTACAGGTATTCCATCACACCGTGAGGACTGGGTATTCCGTGTTACATACGATTATGACTCACGTTATTTCGTAGAGTACAACGGTGCATACAACGGTTCAGAGAAGTGGGCTGAAGGAAATAGATTCGCATTCTTCAACTCAGGTGCCCTTGGTTGGATGATCTCGGGTGAGAAGTTCATGGATAATCTCCGTGAGAGAAAGATAATTGACCTTTTGAAGGTACGTGCTTCATACGGTGAAATCGGTGATGACTCTGCAAACGGTCTTCGTTTCGCGTATGCATCAGAGTTCGCTGCAAATCAAGGTACAGTACACATGGGTGAGAATAAGGAGAACAGCCCTTATCAAATCTATCGTGAGACTAAGGTCGGTAACCCAGATGCTCAGTGGGAGGTTGTTCGCAAGTTTAACTTGGGTGTCGACTACTCATTCCTCGATGGTCTCGTAGCAGGTTGCGTTGAATTCTTCCGCGACAAGCGTACAGATATTTATATTGCAGGTTCAAACCGAGCTGTGCCTCAGTATTTTGGTATGGCAGCTCCAGGTGCTAACCTTGGTGAAGTATCAAACAAGGGTTTTGAGGTTGAAGTTCGTTTGAACAAGACTTTCAGCAATGGTATCCGTGCTTGGGCTAACATCAACTTTACTCATGCAGAGAACAATGTTGTCAACATGGATGATGCAGAGATGTTGCCAGACTACCGTAAGAAAGCAGGTTATGCCCTTAACCAAAACCGTGGATATATCAGTGGCAAGTTCCTTCAGACATACGATGATGTCTATGGAAGCCCTGCTGCTGCAACAAAAGACCAGTTCAAGATGCCTGGTGATTACTATCTAGTAGATTTCAACGCTGATGGTGTTATCGACCAGAACGATCAGGCTCCTGTTGGTTATTCAAGCATTCCACAGAACACATACAACGCATCTATCGGTGCTGACTGGAAGGGTTGGAACGTATTCGTTCAGTTCTATGGCGTTAGCAACGTGACTCGTAATGTGCCTTTGACATCATTCCAGTCTCAGCTTGATAACGTTTATGACCTTGGTACTTGGTGGTCAGAGAATCACACTGGTGCAGATTACCGCACTCCATTCTATGCTGTTCAGACTTATGATGGTGCAGACGGTCAGCAGTACACTTACGATGGTTCATTCCTTCGTCTTAAGAATGCTGAAATCGGCTATACTTTCAGTAAGGTAAATGTTGGCAAGTTGACTTTAAAGAACTTGAAGCTCTATGTTAGTGGTAACAACTTGTGGTTGTGGACAAAGATGCCTGATGACCGTGAGTCTTATATCTCAGGTACAGGTGCTGCTAACAATGGTGCTTACCCAACAGTTAAGCGTGTTAACTTTGGTTTGAAATTCTCTTTCTAAAAGCTGAACAATGAATATTATTAAGAATATAGCATATTTCGCAACATCAGCAGTAGCTGTTGTCGGATTGTCTTCTTGCGAGGATTATCTTGACAAAGAGCCAGACTCTGATGTTAAGATGGAAGATGCTTTCAAGAATTTTACAAATTTCCAGGGATTTGTTGAGGAGATGTATAATGATATCCCTAACAAGGCTACTGGTTATTGGACAACGTATTTCAACTGGGGTGAGGACGAGTACGTTTCTACTGGTGCTTCATCGGCCAATATCACAACAACGATGGATAATGGCGACTTCAAGGCCTATTATACATCTTGGCTTGCTGGTTGGCTGTATGGTGGCAATCAGAATCATACAAGTGATGACCGTTTTGCACATCACATGTGGCAGGGCGGCTGGTATTGTATCCGTAAGGCGAACCTCGGTCTTGCAAATATGGATCGTATGATTGATGCTACAGCTGAGGAGCGTCGTTTGATCGAAGGCCAGCTCTATTTCTTCCGTGCATGGTATTATGAGGAGTTGATGAACTACCTTGGTGGTCTCCCATATATTGATGAGGTTCTTGGTGGCGGTGAGCTTAAGTATCCACGTCTTACATATAAGGAGTGTGCACTTCGTGCTGCAGAAGATTTCGGCAAGGCTGCTGAGCTTCTTCCAGACAACTGGGATAAGACAGTTACTGGTAAGAAACTTACATCTTCAAACAAGATACGTATTACTCGTGCTACGGCTCTCGGTTATCAGGGTAAGATGTTGCTTTTCGCTGCCAGCCCATTGTCGAATGTAGGTGCTAAGACAGGTGGCAAAGAGACTTACTCTTACGATAAGGATCTTGCAAAGCAGGCTGCAGAGGTGCTCGGTAAGTGTTTGTCAGAAATTGAGGCAGGCAAGACTCCTTATGCTCTTGTTGGTTTTGACTATGATAATATTTATGACCATGAAAAGGCAAAGGGTGCTGATAACTGCTATTCAGATATCTTCTATACTCTTGAGAAGAACTTCAAGATGCCAGGTTCAACAGAGGCTATGATGCGTGGTCCACTCCCAGGTCAGGACAATGATGCTGCATGGGGTGCTGCAATGACATGGCTCTGTAGTGTTGATGCTTTGTCAGATAACTCATCAATGTCACAGGTCCCAACTGCCAACTATGTCAATTATTATGGTATGGCAAACGGTCTGCCTCTTGATGACCCTGAATCAGGCTTCGACCCTACACATCCTTTCAAAAATCGTGACCCACGTTTCTATCATGACATCAACTTCGATGGTCAGAGATATGTAGTTAAGGATATTGATAAGACAAATTCACTTGCAAAGTACCAGTATGCTACACTTTATACAGATGGCGCTATGCGTGAAGAAAAGACTGGTAGCTACACTGGCTATTTCTGCCAGAAGTTTGTGCCTCACCAGTGCAACAAGATAGATAACTACATGGACTGGGGTAAGGGATACAAGTGGTATCTATCATATATGCGTCTTGCTGAAGTATACTTGATGTATGCAGAGGCTGGTGCAGCAGCAGGCGGTTCTTCGTATTCGGCTTCTACATATTCAAAGAATGCTCTCGAGGCAGTCAATGTCATTCGTCAGCGTTGCGGTGCAGAAGGTGTTAACGCTAAGTACACATCTGATGCCAACAAGTTCATGGATGAGGTTCGTCGTGAGCGTGCAGTTGAGCTTGCTTTCGAGGGTTATCGTTTCAATGACCTCCAGCGTTGGTTGCTTCTGACAGAGAAGCCTTATACAGTTAAGACCGCTCAGCAGTTCCGTCGTGTACATTCTGACGATTGGTATGTCAACAATGACCCTGCTGATGCTGAGGTTAAGGATTGGTCAGAAACAGAAGTGTTTGTACGTCAGTATGGCGCTAAGCACTACTGGTTCCCATTCCCTGAAAGCGAAGTATATATCTATGAGGCTTTCAGCCAGAATCCAGGATGGTAATAATCTATCATAATGAGTAAAATGAAATATATTAAATATAGATCACTATTTGCGGCTTTTATGGCTGCAAATGCGACGATGGCTGTCGCTCAGGAGTCTGAAGCCGTTTCAGATAGCCTTGGCGTTATGCCTCAGAAGACGGTGCAGCTTGCTTTCCGCGATGCTTCTGAATCTGAGGTCATGGTTGGCGTTTCGTCTGTAGATGTGGAAGACCTTCTTACAAAGAACTACTTCACATATTCTCGTGACAACTTGCAGGCATATCTCGCTGGTTGGAATGGAAACATTTGGGGTCACGATTCATACCTCGTTCTCATTGATGGTGTAAAGCGTGATATTGACAATGTCAAGCCAGATGAAATTGCATCTATCTCACTTTTGAAGGGTGCTAATGCAGTTGCTCTCTATGGTAGCCATGCTGCTAAGGGTGTAATACTTATTTCAACAAAGCGTGGTGTAGAGCAGGATTTGAAGATTGATGTTCGTGCTAATACTGGTTTTGCGGTGGCTAAGTCATTCCCTGAATATCTTGGTTCTGCTGAATATATGTATTACTACAATCAGGCATGTAACAACCAGGGCGAAGATCCTATCTATAGCCATGAAGAGATATTCAACTATGCATCAGGCAAAAACCCTTACCGTTATCCTGATGTTGACTTGTATTCTTCTGACTACATGAAGAAGGCTTATAACCGTTCAGATGTTACAGCAGAGATTATCGGTGGTAATCAGCGTGCCCGTTATTATACGAACATCAGCTATTATCGTCAGGGTACTCTTCTCGACTTCGGTTCTGAGAAGAAGGGTTATGAGGACCGTTTCAATGTACGCAGTAATGTAGATGTTGATATCACAGACTATATCAGTGCTCGCGTAGATGCCAATGTGTCTTTCAAGAACGCAAAGGGACATCGTGCATACGAGATTGAGAAGGACAATTGGATTACATACTACCAGTGGGCTGAGAGACTTCGTCCTAATCGTGTAGTCCCTTTGGTCCCTATCAAGCTTGTCGATTCTAATTCTGACGACGCTCAGGCTATTATCGCTAACATGAGTAACACCGTAGATGGATGTTTCCTTGGTGGTACGCAGACCGATAAGGCAAACCCTATTGCCAATGTTTATGCTGCTGGTACCAATCAGGGTGTGTTCCGTCAGTTCCAGTTCGATACAGGTTTGAACTTCGATCTTTCTCCACTTACTGAAGGACTTTCATTTGATACTCAGTTCGCTCTTGACTACAAGACTTCTTATGATATCGTTTACGAAGAGAAGTATGCTATTTACGAGCCTATTTGGTCAAACTTCAATGGTAAGGAAGTTATTGTAGGTCTTGAGAACTATGAGACAAAAGACGTTCACACTGGTACTCAGAACATCTACAACACTAAGAGTGACATGGTTATCGCTTTCAACGCTCATTTCAATTATGACCGCAAGTTTGATGATCATACATTTGGTGCTGTTGTTGCAGTAGATGGTTTCCAGAACCGTGTTCCTGGTAAGTATCACTCAGATAGTGATGCAAACCTTGGCTTCAATGTCCGTTATGATTTTGCAAAGCGTTATTTCCTTGATTTTAATGCTGCAGTAACTCACTCGGCTAAGTTGCCAAAAGAAACTCGTAATGGTTTTGCTCCATCTGTTACAGTAGGTTGGAATGCTGCTAACGAATCATTCCTTGATGGTTCAATCTTTGACGATTTGACTATTAGTGCAAGTGCCAGCAAGCTTAATACAGATGAAGCTATAGATGGTTATACTCTTTACGTAGGTTCGTATTCAGAGACTGAAGGCGCATGGTGGGGATGGTCAGGCAACGAGTCAATCCAGTCTGTAGTGTCTACACGTGGTGAAAACCCTAGCCTTGACTTTATCAAGCGTAAGGAGATGTCTCTTGGTTTGCATGCTGCACTCTTGAATAGAATGATTACTTTCAATGCTTCGTTGTTTAGAACATCAATGGAGGGTATGATTATACAGACAGACAATATCATGCCATCATACATGCAGGCATGGATTAATTCTGATCATGCAAACTCTTCTTTCTATTCTAATATTAACTACAATGAGGACTTGCGCAAGGGTTTTGACTTCTCTGTAAACTTCAATAAGAAGATTAAGGAGGTAGGTCTCTCAATTGGTGTTAATGGCATGTACGTAACCAATGAGGCTCAGAAGCGTGATGATACTCAGTATAGTGAAGATTATCAGAAACGTCAGGGTAAATACCTTGATGGTCTTTGGGGATATGAATGTCTTGGTTTCTTCACAAGTGATGCTGATGTAGCTAGCCATGCTGATCAGAAATCATTCGGTGGTACTCCTAAGGCTGGTGATTTGAAGTATAAGGACCAGAATGGTGACAACAAGATTGACCAGTTTGACCAGATTGAACTCGGACATCAGTATAGCCCAATGACTCTTGGCTTCAACATCACTGCCAAATATGCTAATTTCACACTCTTTGTAGGCGGAAATGGTGAGTTCGGTGGTCTCGGTACAAAGAACAATTCATACTACTGTCCACAGACTACTGAAAAGTACTCTTCTGCAGTACGTGATGCTTGGACAGAAAGAACAGCTTCAAGTGCAAAGTATCCACGTCTTACTACAGGGTCGCAGGCTAACAACCGTGCAGTATCTGACTTCTGGACATTCAAGAAGAACCAGATTAACCTTTCTAAGGTTCAGTTGACATACGATTTTGCTTCATCGGTATTCGAAGGCAACAAGGTATTCAGCGGTCTTTCGGTATATGTTAGCGGTAGCGACTTGCTCAAGATATCAAAGGAGCGTGAGCACATGGAGTTGAACATAGGTTCGGCACCACAGACAAGATTCTTCAATCTTGGTGCAAAGGTTTCTTTCTAATTTAATTGAATAGAAAAGATGAAAAGTAGATATTTTATATTGGCTGCAACATTAGGAGTGGCGATGGCATCTTGCGACGACGTTATTGACGCAAGTGTTGAGAACACTAATGATGTGTCAACAATGTATACTCATCCTGCGTATGCACAGAAATTGTTCGGTAATGCGTATGCTTTGATTCCGACTGAAGGTACACCTAATTCGGATCTTGCTACAGATGACTTGTTGTCGAATGATGCATCTAATGACTGGAGAGTAATTTCAACAGGTGGCTGGGCAAGTACAAAGAACCCTGTGTCAAGTTGGAGAAACTGCTATCATGCAATCCAGTATCTGAATACGACTCTCGAGAACATCGACTTGGTGCCTTGGGATGCTGAAACAGTACGTAATCAGATGTATAAGGATTTCTTCACTGCTCAGTGTAAGGCGTTGCGTGGTATGTTCCACTACCACTTGTTGAAGAATCATGCAGGTATGGTAGGTGGCCAGTTGATGGGTGTGCCTTTGCATCTCTCATCAGAGACGGCTTCTAGCAATTTTAATCAGTCTCGTGATACTTATGCAAGATGTCTCGAGCAGATTAAGGCAGACTTCGCTGACGCAAAGGCTCTTCTCCCAGAGTCTTATCAGGATTGGACAAGTGATAGCCAGGTGCCTGAAAAGTATCGTCAGATGGCTAATGGCAGAAGCGGTATATATGTTGCTTACAACTATGTGTTCGGCAAGTCTAATATTGGTATGATGGACTACAAGATTATTGAGGCTATTGAGGCTCAGCTCGACCTTATGGCTGCTAGTCCTGCATACAATGCTGTATCATGGGAGCAGGCTGCTAAGTCATGTGCTGCTGTGCTTAACCGTGTCGGTGGTTTGTCACATTTTGATGAGAATGGAAATGTATGGTATTGCAATGACAGAGAGATTGAGGATTTGAAGGCTTATGACAATCCTGATGAGATTCTCTGGAAGTCTGGCAAGCCATCAGCCAATAGCTCTATAGAGCAGTCGGCATTCCCTCCAACACAGGAAGGTAATGGTGCTTGGTGTCCTACTCAGAACCTTGTTGATGCATTCCCAATGGCTAATGGATATCCTATCACTGATGCTAAATCAGGATACAATCCTAATGACCCTTATGCTGGTCGTGACCCACGTCTCGATCTTTATATAATGGTTAATGGTAGCCAGATTGGTCCAGATGCTGCTACAGATAAGGACCAGGTTACATACCTCGATGTTACAAGTGGTAACGATGCTATTGGTGTACAGAACGGAAAGTCAACTCGTACTGGTTACTATATGAGAAAGCTTACTAACAAGAAGACTATTCTCGGTGCAAACAAGAACGAGATGAAACACTATACTGCTCGTATCCGTTATACTGAAATGTATCTCGACTATGCCGAGGCTGCTAACGAGGCTTATGGTCCAACTGCCGATGGTGGTGCTGGTTGCTCTGCATACGATGTAATCAAGGCAATTCGTCATCGTGCTGGTATCACAGGTGGTGATCAATACCTTGAAAGCATCAAGGGAGACAAGGACGCAATGCGTGAACTTATCCGTAATGAGCGTCGTCTTGAACTCTGTTTCGAGAATAAGCGTTTCTTCGATCTTCGTCGTTGGAAGTCTGACCTCTCAGTTGCTGTAAACGGCATGAGAATTACCAAGAACGCTGACAATAGTTTGTCTTATTCTGTATTCCAGGTTGACGAATTGAAGTTTGACAGCTATATGTATTATGGTCCTATCGACTTCAGCGAAACTCAGAAGTTTAGTAACCTCCAGCAGAATGACGGCTGGCAGTAAACAAACAAATAAAACAAATTAGAGATGAAAATCAAGAATTTATTATACACAGCAGTGTTGGCAATGCCTGCAATGGCCCTGTCATCATGCGATAATCAGGATATTGAATTCCCTGATTATGAGGACGGCGTTTCTGTGTATTTCGCTTATCAGACACCTGTGCGTACAATCGTTCTTGGAACAGATGAGTATGACACTACATTGGATAAGCAGCACAAATGCGTTATCAAGTCAACAATGGGTGGATCGTACAAAGGTAAGAGTCTCAAGGTTGATGTGAGGGTTGCTCCTGAAATTTGTGACAATGTCTATTTCGATGAGACATTTACTTCACCTGTTCAGGTTATGCCAGAGTCATATTACTCTCTTTCTAGTTCCCAGCTCGATTACAAGGGTTCTTATACTGGCGATATTGAGGTGCAGCTTACAGATGCATTCTTCGCAGACCCAAAGTCAGTAGAGAACACTTACGTGATTCCTTTGGTTATGACTGGCGTTCGTGGTAATGCTAAGATTAGCAGCGGTACACCTGTTGAAGATGGCGCTCAGCCAGCATTCGCTAATGCAGAGGCATGGAAGGTTCTTCCAAAGAACTATATCATGTATGCTGTCAAGTATAAGTCAAAATACGATGCTGGTTTTGTTCGTTGTGGAAACTATGCTCTCGACTCTAATCAGGCGGTTCAGCTTCCTGCCGATTCGACTGCAAAGTGGGTTGGTCATTTCGATCCTGTAACAGATGGTATTGTATGTTCTACAAAGACCAAGTCGTTGAATTCAGTGTCATACACTGTTGAGCACAATGTACCTTATACAGTCAACGAAGGTGGCAAGCAGGTTGTAAAGTATGAATTGTTCAAGTGTGACATGCTTTTGACTTTTGATGACTCTAATAACTGCACTGTATCTTCGCTCACTGAAGGTGTCACTATTTCCGGAAATGGAGTTTATACACCAAATGGCGCAAAGAAGGCATGGGGTGACAAGGATCGTGATTTGATTAGTCTCTCTTATACAATTGAGACTGCAGCTCATAAGTTGACTTGTACAGAAAACCTTGTTTGGACCAACAGCGGTGTAGCAAAGGAGGAGTTTACGGCTAATTATAAACTGTAAAGCGAAACAAGATGAAATGTAATAATATTTTATTATTGGCGGGCCTGGCAGTAATTGCCAGCGCTTGCGCCGATGATTTCGACCAGACATTTAAGGTTGATGCTCCTGCGTCATTGCAGCAGTATGCATATCTTTCTGAATATGCTCCTCTCAAGGATTATATCAACCGTGCAAATACTGGTAATTTCAAGCTTGGTGCTGGTGTTACAGCATCTGAGTTCAATAAAAGTGGTGTTCAGTTTTCATTGGCATCGTCAAATTTTGACGAAGTTGTTGCCGGTAATGCAATGAAAATGGCTTCTTGCGTAGGTGATGATGGTACAATGGATTTCTCAACAGTTGAGGATTTCGTAGACAAAGCTAAGTCTGCTGGTTTGACTGTCTATGGCCATACTCTTGCTTGGCATTCACAGCAGGCCAACAAGTGGCTCAAGGAGACTGTCCTTGCTGACCATCCTATTGAGGGTGGCGGTAATAACATGGAAAAGTATTATGCAGAAGCTATCACAAATGGTGATTGTGAGGGCGCTGGTAACACTAACTTCGTTTGCCGTCACTATGGACAGGATGATGTGAACCCTACCTTTGATGCTGGTGCTGGTAAGGATGGTTCAAAGGGCATCAAGTTTGAGTGTACTGCAAAAGTGGCAGAGGCATGGGATAACCAGTTCTTCATCTATCTTCCTAAAGAGGTTCTGAATTCAACAGACAAGATTCATTTCAAGATGGATGTTAAGGCTGATAAGGCTGCGTCAATAGGAACTCAGGCTCATGCTGCTCCGGGTGCATACCTCCATTGGGCATTTATTGGTAATGTTAACTTTACTACAGACTGGACAACTCATGAGTTTGAAGGTAATGTTACTGCTGATGGCGTATCGTCTATTGCACTCAACCTTAATGATTTCGCCGATGCTAATGTATATTACTTCGACAATATCTCTTGGGAGATTGAGAAGGAAAGACCTGCGGGCCCAACAAAATACATGGCAGATATCGTGGAAAATAGCGATTGTGAAGGTGCAGCAAATGCTAACTTCGTTTGCCGTCATTATGGTCAGAGCGATGTAAATCCAACTTTCGAGGCTGGTGCTGGTAATGATGGTTCTAAAGGTATCAAGTTTGAATGTTCTGCCAAGGTTGCTGAGGCTTGGGACAATCAGTTCTTCGTTTACGTGCCTAAGGAGGTTTTGGGAACTAAGGACAAGATTGTCTTCAAGATGGATGTCAAGGCTGATAAGCCGGCTTCAATAGGTACTCAAGCTCATGGCGCTCCTGGTTCCTATATCCATTGGGCATTCATTGGTAATGTTAACTTCACAACTGAGTGGACTACTCATGTGTTTGAAGGAAATGTTACTGCTGATGGTGTGTCTTCTGTAGCACTTAACCTTAACGATTTCGCCGATGCTAATACTTATTATTTCGATAATATTGTATGGCAGGTTGAGAAAGAAAGCAAGGGTGGCGGTCTCCCTCAGACTGAAGAAGAGATGTACGCCAATACTTATGCAGCTATGGATAGCTGGATCAAGGGTATGATGCAGGCTTGTGCCGGCAAGGTTGTCGCATGGGATGTTGTTAATGAGCCTATCTCTGGTGCTGATAACGATGGTGACGGCTACTATGACCTCCAGCATGCAAGTACTGCAAGCGAGGCTGACAAGGAGAACTGCTTCTACTGGACAGATTATCTCGGCGATATCGACTATGTTCGTACTGCTGTAGGTTCTGCTCGCCGTCATTTCGCTGAGTTCGGCGGAAATGCATCTGAACTTAAGCTCTTCATCAACGACTATAACCTCGAGTCATGGTGGGATGGTAATAAAAAGCTCAATTCTCTTGTAAACTGGATTTCTAAGTGGGAGAACGATACAGTCAAGATTGACGGTATCGGCACTCAGATGCACATCTCTTGCTATGAGAAACCAGAAAACCAGGCTGCTATCGAAAATTCTATCGTTAAGATGTTCGAGATAATGGCCGCAACAGGTAAGCTTTGCCGTATTTCTGAGCTCGATATGGGATATGTAGCTGCTGACAATATGTTCGCTGATCCTCTTAAGACTAGTGAACTTACTGAAGAGCAGCACAAGAAGATGGCTGAGTTCTACAAGTGGATTGTAAAGAAATATTTCGAAATAATACCTGCAGCTCAGCGCTATGGTATTACTCAGTGGTGTTTGACAGATGCTCCAGCAAACTCTGGATGGAGAGGCGGAGAGCCTGTTGGCCTCTGGGATATTAATTACAACCGTAAGCATGTCTATGCAGGCTTCGCTGAAGGTTTGAGTGAAGCAACAAAGTAATAGAGGTAAATTCATATTTGTTTGTGATTCGATTGTGGCGCTGCAAGGCTGTGATAGCTCTTGCAGCGCATTTTTTTCCTCTTTAAGCACTAGTTTGTGCTTTGTTGTAACATGAACAAAGGTATATGTAACATATTTTTGGGTCATTTTAACCATTGTTTTGTTACTTTGTATTTAGTTATTTGATTATGAATTAAAAACCATAACCATTACTAATGAAACGTACTCTTTTATTCTGCTTTGCAATTGTTGCATTGACTGCTATGCTTTTTAGTAGCTGTAAAAAATCTATGGAGTTTTCATCTCCTGATGGACAACTTACCCTTGTTCCTTCTGTTTCTCACGACGGATCATTGAGTATTAGCATCTCTCATCGGAATGGTGCATCTTTTGAAGTGTCTTCGCTGAAACTGCTTACTGATGATTCGGCACGCGTCACTCTCACTTCGGTCTCGGATGTCGTTGCTGTTAAAGACGACTACATGATGGCTGCTGGCAAACGTCTTCATTGTTCTAATTCGGCTAATGAACGCATTTTCTCTTTTGTTGATTCTAAAGGCTGTACTCAACAGGTTGTTGTACGTGTCTACAATGATGGTATAGCCTATCGTTATGTACTTCCTCAAGGAGGTGTCGTCAATGGCGAGACTTCTCTGTTTAAGATGAATGGCTCAGTGAAACGTTGGCTTCAGAGTTACGAGCAGTCTTATGAAGGCTTCTTCAAGCCTTATGCTGAGGGTCAGAACTCTATTATGGAAAAGACGTCTCCTCGTGATACAAATACCGATTCGCTGGGTGTGCATTTTGGTTTCCCTGCTCTTTTTGAGTTCAATGACAAGTCTTTTGTCCTTCTTTCCGAGGCCGATGTCCATCATCATAATAGTGCAGCAAGTCTTTGGAGCAATGGAGACCTTTCATATCGTGTCGCCGCTCAGGAGAATGCCGGCGTTGTTGAGTCAGGCTGGATGTCACCTTGGCGTGTTGCCATCGTAGGCTCTCTTGCAGATGTCGTCGAGTCGACTCTTGTGACCGATGTCTGCGAGTCTAACAAGATTGGCGATTTCAGTTGGGTTAAGCCTGGCGTGGCTTCGTGGATATATTGGGCGTACAATCATGGAAGCAATGACTTCCAGATAATCAAGCAATATGTCGATATGGCTCGTGATTTGCATTTGCCTTATGTCCTTATTGATGCCGAATGGGACGAGATGTCCAACGGTGGAAATATAGACGATGCGATCAACTATGCGGCAGAAAAAGGTGTCCGTCCTATCTTGTGGTATAATTCAACAACTGCATGGATTAAGGAGTGGGGCGCTCCTGGACCTTTCTATCGTCTTAATAAGACCGAAGATCGCGAGAAGGAGTTCTCGTGGCTTGAAGAGAAAGGTGTCGCTGGAGTTAAGGTCGATTTCTTTGATGCCGACAAGCTGTCTACAATGGACTACTGCATTGATATATTGGAGAGTGCTGCCAAGCACCATCTGACTGTCAATTTCCATGGAGCAACTCTTCCTCGTGGATGGCAGCGTACCTATCCAAATCTTGTTAGCACCGAGGCCGTATATGGAGCAGAGTGGTATAATAATGGCCCAGTTCTCACTTCTCGTGCAGCTGCTCACAATGCGACTTTGCCGTTCACTCGTGGTGTGGTTGGTTCAATGGATTACACTCCTTGCACTTTTACTGATTCTCAGTATCCTCACGTTACTACTGATGCTCATGAACTTGCACTTACTGTTCTGTTCGAATCAGCTGTGCTTCATTTGGCCGATCGCCCTTCTGCATATCTCTCTCAGCCTGATGAAATCAAAAATTTCTTGACCGAGTTGCCTACTGCATGGGACGAAACACGTTTGCTGTCCGGTTATCCGGGTGAATCAGTTGTCATGGCTCGTCGCCATGGTAGCGTATGGTATGTTGCCGGCATTAATGGACTGGACGATTCGCAGGGTGTCGCAACCTCCATTTCTGGTCTTTCCAATGTAGGTGGTCAAGTATCCCTCTTCCAGGATGGAGATGGCGGATGGAATATATCCAACCTCACGGAGATGCCACAGTCTTTGACTCTTAAGCCTCGAGGCGGATTTGTTGCTGTAATAAAATAATAACCAATCATAATAATGAGAAAACTATCTTTACTCGTACTTTTCTTTTTGGGTGTCTGCTCTTCGCTATTCGCCCAGGATCCTAATTTTCATATTTATCTGTGTTTCGGCCAGTCTAACATGGAGGGAAATGCCCGTATCGAACCACAGGATACTAAAGATGTGAACCCTCGTTTCAAGATGATGGCCGCTGTCGATTTTGAGAAAGAAGGGCGCACGAAAGGTCAGTGGTATACGGCTGTGCCGCCACTTTGCCGTCCTGGAACTGGTCTTACTCCTGCCGATTATTTCGGTCGCACAATGGTGGAGCATCTTCCAGAAAATATCACCGTTGGAGTTGTTAATGTTGCCATTGGCGGATGCAAGATTCAGGCTTTCCTGACTGACAGCATTGCTGAATATGTCAAGACGTGTCCTTCGTGGATGGTCAATATGCTTGCTGCCTATGACAATAATCCATACCAGCGTCTTGTCGATATGGCTCGTCTCGCTCAGAAGGATGGTGTCATTAAAGGTATACTGATCCATCAGGGTGAATCAAACAATGGTGATGAAGCTTGGCTTCAGCAGGTCAAGAGTGTCTATGACAATCTTATGAAGGACCTGAATCTCGACCCGTCAAAGACACCTCTTCTTGCCGGAGAAACTGTTCAAGCCAATGGACAGGGCTCTTGCATCGCTCATAATGCTGTAATAGCTAAGCTCCCTTCTGTGATTCCTAACTCACATGTGGTGTCTTCACGTGGCTGTACCAACGCTTTCGACCGTCTCCATTTCAATGCTGCAGGCTATCGCGAACTTGGTGCTCGTTATGCAGCCAAGATGCTTAAACTTCAAGGCATCGACCTTTATAATCCAGATGAACACAAAGTGAAAAGTCCTAACGGTGTGATCGAGGTGTCTCTGTCATCACCTGATGGACAGCCTCAGTATTCGGTCACTTACGGTGGTGTGCCATTCCTCCTTAATTCTCCACTCGGCCTTTCCACCAACATGGGTGATCTAGCCAATGGTATGAACATGAGTAAGGAGGTCGTGCGTAATACTATAAAGGACTCTTATTCTCTTCCAAACATCAAGAAGTCTAACGTTACTTATGAGGCCAATTCTCTTGTGGCCGATTTCTCCAAGGGTGGTAAGAAACTCTATTCTGTCGAGTTCCGTGTCAGCAATAACGATGTTGCATTCCGTTATCTTATCTATCCTAATGGCGAGACTAATGTTTGTGTCATCGATGCTGAACTTTCTGGTTTCAAGCTTCCTCAGGGTACAACCACTTTCCTTTGTCCTCAGATGCTCCCTATGACAGGCTTTGCCCGTACAGCCCCAAGCTATGAAACTCACTACGACATCGACCAGCCTATGGGTTCCAACGGCTGGGGACAGGGTTTTACTTTCCCATGTCTTTTCAAAAATAACAATGACGGATGGATTCTCATAAGTGAAACCGGTACTGATGGTAATTATGTCGGATGTCGTTTGATGGCCGAGGCTGATGGTCTTTATACTATTGGCTTCCCAATGAAGGAGGAACTTAATGGTCATGGTTCAACAAGCGTCTCTATGCCTCTCTATGACAACAAGGGAAAAACTCCTTGGCGTACTATCACTCTTGCTCCACATCTTGCTCCTATCGTAGAGACTACTGTAGCCTTCGACCTCGTTGAACAGAAGTACAAGGCTTCGCGTGACTATACTTACGGCAAGGGCGCATGGAGCTGGATTATAGGCATGGATGGCGCCACAAACTACGATGTCCAGAAGCAGTATATCGACTTCGCCGCAGCAATGGGGTGGCAGTCTATTCTCATCGACGCTTTCTGGGATAAGCAGATTGGTCGCGATCGAATTGCCGAACTTGCTGAATATGGTAAGTCAAAAGGTGTAGGCCTCTATTTGTGGTACAATTCTAATGGTTCATGGAACGATGCGTTCCAGTCTCCTATGGGAATTATGGACCGCGAACAGTCTCGTCGTGCCGAGATGAAGTGGATGCAGAGCATCGGCATTCGTGGTATTAAGGTCGACTTCTTTGGCGGTGACAAGCAGCCAATGATGCAGCTCTATGAGGATATCCTCTATGATGCCAACGATTTCGGACTCCTCGTTATTTTCCACGGATGCACTCTCCCTCGTGGTTGGGAACGTATGTATCCTAATTATGCAGCAAGTGAGGCCGTGCGTGCTAGCGAAAATCTCCATTTCTCTCAGGGCGAATGCGACCGCGAGGCTCTCGATGCAACACTTATCCCTTTCATCCGCAACACGGTCGGTTCAATGGATTTCGGCGGTTCTACTCTCAACAAGTTCTATAGTGCCGACAATCAGCACGGAAGCAAGCGTGTCACTTCCGATGTGTTCGCTCTCGCTACTGCGGTGTTGTTCCAAAGCCCTGTCCAGCATTTCGCTATGGCGCCTAACAATCTTAATGACGCACCAGCTTGGGCTGTCGATTTCATGAAGAGTGTCCCTACAACATGGACTGATACAAAGTTCATGGGCGGTATACCAGGTCAATGTATTATCATGGGGCGCAAGAGTGGTGATAAGTGGTATATTGTCGGCGTCAATGCCAATGAGGAGCCAGCCGTTGCCATAATCAAAAATCCTTCTGATTTCGGCTTGACTGATGGAGATTCTCTCTATTCTGATAAGGTGGTTAATGGCGAACTTGTTAGCAGCAAAACTGCTCTCAAGATCAAAAAGAACCAGATCCGCATCACTATTCCTCGCAATGGTGCGTTCGTTATAACAAAGTAGTTTAATTTTGAAAATATAAATATCAACTTGTTCCGATGAAACGAATTCTCATATCTGCCATTGCTTTGGTTTATGGCATTTCATCTGTAGCACAGGAGAATATTTTGTGGTACGACATACCGGCCAATGAATGGACAGAGGCTCTTCCTGTAGGTAATTCTCACATGGGTGCCATGGTCTCCGGCCGACCAGATCGCGAAGAAATTCAGCTCAATGAGGAGACATATTGGGCTGGCGGACCTCATAATAATAATAAGTCTGAGGCACTTGGCGTTCTCGAGAATGTTCGTGATCTTATTGCCGATGGCAAGAATCAGGAGGCTCATGATATCATTAACGCCAATTTCTTCTCAGGTCAGCATGGTATGAAGTACCTGACTCTAGGTTCCATTTTCATCGATATGGAGAATAAGGGCGAGGTGACCGACTATCGACGTCAGCTCGACCTCTCTACTGGTGTCAATACGACTACATTCAAGATGAATGGCGTCAGCTACACTCGTACTGTTTTCGCCTCGCTTGTCGACAATGTCATCGTTATCCGTATCATGGCCGACAAGAAGGGTGCTGTCAAGTTCCATCTCTCTCACAAGAGTCCACTTCCTTCTCATGCAATGAGTACTCCTGATGGAATGTTCATAGATTATGATCGCATAGAACACGAGGGTGTAGAAGGCAAACTCAATGCCTGCTGTAAGGTCGAAATCCGTAACAATGGTAAGACTGTCAACGATCTGAGTGAAGCTACCGAAGCAACAATATTGATTGCTGCGTCTACCAATTTTGAGTCGTATGATAAGGTTGGCTCCGACTATGAGGCTTCCCGCTGTTATAAATATCTTGACGCAGTACGCAACAAGACCTATTCTCAGTTGCTCAGCGCCCACGTCAATTTCTACAAGTCTCAGTATGATAGGGTAGTGCTTTCTCTTCCGCAGACCGAAGCTTCAAAGCAGCCAACTGATGTCCGTATCGCCAATTTTGCACAAGGCAACGATCCGTCTCTTGCAGCTCTCCTCTTCAATTATGGACGATTCCTCCTCATCTCTTCATCTCAGCCTGGTGGACAACCTGCCAATCTTCAAGGCGTTTGGAATGCTAGTGCCAATGCTCCTTGGGATAGCAAGTATACCATCAATATCAATGCAGAGATGAATTATTGGCCAGCAGAGGTGACTAATCTCTCTGAGCTCCACGAGCCTTTCTTCGATATGGTTGACGACCTAGCTGTAACTGGTCGTTCTACTGCTAAGATAATGTACAATGCTGATGGTTGGGTCGCTCATCACAATACCGACATCTGGCGTGTGACTGGCCCTATCGATGGCGCTTATTGGGGCATGTGGCCTAACGGTGGAGGATGGCTAGTTCAGCATCTCTGGCAGCATTATCTCTTTACAGGCGATGTGGAATTCCTCCGTATGCATTATAACGCCATAAAAGGTGCTGCCGACTTCTATCTCTCGGTTCTTCGTCCCGAGAAGTCACACGGTTGGCTTGTCCTCTCTCCTTCTGTGTCACCTGAGCACGGACCGCTCAACAGCCCGACATCTGTGACCGAAGGCTGCACAATGGACAACCAGATTGTCTTCGATGCATTAACTGCTGCCCTCAAGTCTACTCAGATTCTCGAAGGTGATCAGAGCTATATCAATCGACTGACAGAAACTCTTGCTAAGCTCCCACCTATGCAGGTCGGCAAGTACGGCCAGCTCCAGGAATGGCTCGGAGATTATGATGATCCAAACGACCAGCACCGACACATCTCGCATCTTTATGGACTCTATCCATCTAACCAGATATCGCCATACAGTAATCCTATATTATTTAATGCTGCAAAAGTAACGTTGAACCAGCGAGGTGATATGGCTACCGGATGGAGCATTGGTTGGAAGATAAACATGTGGGCTCGTATGCTCGATGGTAATCATGCATACAAGATTATTCGTAATTTTATCACTCTTCTTCCATCTGATTCTAGGATGCATCTACATCCAGAGGGACGTTGTTATCCTAATTTCTTCTGCGCTCATCCACCATTCCAGATTGATGGCAATTTCGGCTATACTGCAGGCGTTGCCGAAATGCTTGTACAAAGCCACGATGGCGCAATTCACCTCCTTCCAGCTCTGCCTGATGCTTGGGCAGATGGCTCTGTCAAGGGCCTTGTCGCTCGTGGAGGTTACGAAGTGGATGTTGAATGGAAGAAGGGTAAAATCACTTCTGCTAAGATAACTGCTCGTAACAATGGCACTTTCCGTGTTCGTAGCTATCAGCCACTTAAGGGCAATGGCATTCAGAAGGCATCAGGAGCCAATCCTAATCCTCTGATGTCTTCGGCACAGATCGCTCAGCCTCTTATCTCAAAGGAGGCTCCTGCTGTCTCACCAAAGTTGCGTCCAGTTTTTGAGTATGACATAACTCTCAAAGCTGGTGAATCAATTATTTTGAAATGAATTAATTACAATACTATACTATGAATTTTAGATCTATTTTTGCATTGACACTCGGAGCCGCTTGCTCTGTGTCTGTCGCTGCTCAGGAAAAGACTTTCAAGTTTGAAGGTAATCCGCTTGTTCGCGACAATTTTACTGCCGATCCTGCACCTATGGTGTCTGGCGGTCGCTTGTATCTCTATGTTGGTCACGACGAATATTATGAAGGTCAGGATAAGGCAAGTGGCGGTAAGGAGTTCAATATTACCGAGTGGCTTTGCTATAGCACCGAGGATATGCAGACATGGACCGACCATGGCGCTGTACATTCTCCTGCTGACTATAAGTGGGGTGATACAAAAACTGCTGGTGTTGGAACCGCTTGGGCGGCACAGGTAGTTGAGCGTAATGGCAAGTTCTACTACTATACCACTTCTCAGGGACTTGGCGATTTCTCTGGTTATGCTATAGGTGTTGCGGTTTCTGATAGTCCTACAGGACCTTTCGTTGACCCTATTGGCAAGCCTCTTGTAAATGATAAGATGACTGATAACGGTACACGTGGATGGTGGAATGATATCGATCCAACTGTTCTCATCGACGATGACGGTCAGGCTTATTTGTGCTGGGGTAATGGCACTTGTTTCATGGCTAAGCTAAAGGATAATATGGTCGAACTCGATGGCGATATCTGGGTTGTTGATGTGCCTCGATATACTGAAGGTCCATGGCTCCATAAGCGCAATGGCATTTATTACCTTACTTACGCTTCTCAGGGTTTGGGTTTCGGTGAGGCTATCGACTACTGCATGGCAAAGGATATCCGTGGACCATGGAAGCATTGCGGACAGCTTACAGGTAGCGCTGAAAACAGCTTCACTATCCATCCTGGTATCATCGAATTCAAGGGTCAGTGGTACCTCTTCTACCACAACGCTACTGTTACTCTCGATGGACATAAGGGTGCTATCGGACGTCGTTCGGTTTGCTTCGATAAGCTTACATACAATCCCGACGGAACAATGCAGTATGTAGCTCAGAGCAATGTTCAGGCTACTCCTGCCTCTACTAATATTCCTACTTCTCAGTATCCTATGATTACTAGCGACAGCCGCGGAATGTTCCAGGTTAAGGCTCCTAATGCTAAGGATGTGATTGTTGATATATGCAATAAGAAGTACACTATGACCAACAATGGTGAGGGCATTTGGACTGCCACTACCGATCCTCTTGTTGTCGGTCCTCATTATTACTTCATTGAGGTCGACGGTGCACGCGTGAGCGATCCTTCTTCGCATACTGTATATGGTTGCGGACTTTATGCCAGCGAAATAGAGGTTCCAGAAACTGCCGAGGAGGCTGCTTATTATACTTATAATAAAGACGTGGCTCACGGTCAGGTCCGTTTGTGTCAGTATTGGAGCTCTATCGAAAATCGTCCTCGCCACTGCTACGTATATACTCCTGCTGAGTACGATCTTAACCCTAAGAAGCGTTATCCTGTGATGTATCTCCAGCATGGTATGGCTGAGAATGAAACTGGATGGCACACTCAGGGCAAAATGGCTAATATACTCGACAATAATATCGCTTCAGGTAAGGCTGTGCCTATGATTGTCGTTATGGATAATGGTAACTGTGATTATGGCTTCGGCTCAAAGCCTGGCGAGAAGTTTGATGAGTTTGGTGCAAGTTTCTTCAAGGTTATTGTTGGCGATCTTATTCCATATATCGACAAGACTTTCCGTACTAAGGCTAATCGTGAAAACCGTGCTATGGCAGGTCTCTCTTGGGGCGGATGGCAGTCTTTCAATATCGCTATGACCAATACAGATAAGTTCGCTCACCTCGGCTCATTCAGTGGAGCTATCTTCAGTCTCGCTCAGGGCGATGTGAAGACTGCTTTCAATGGTGTGTGGAGCAATGCTGATAAGTTCAATAAGGATTTCAAGACTGTCTTTATTGGTACTGGTACAGAGGAAAATCTTGGCAGCAAGAAGGTTAATGAAAATCTTAACAATGCTGGCATCAAGACTCATTACTATGAGTCGCAGGGTACTGCTCATGAGTGGCTTACATGGCGTCGTTGTCTTAACCAGTTTGTCCCTCTTATTTTTAAGTAATTAATTGTTCATTTAATGATATTTGATGTCATGAAGAAGTTGTTGTTAGCTGCCTTTGCTGCATTCTCGCTTTCTGCCAATGCTCAGGGCGATGCTTCTGAAATGTATGGCGGTGCCAAGGAAACTAAGGATTTCCTTTCGCAGTCAACTCGTTTTGCTTCTAATCCTGACCCTAATTTCCATATCTATATCTGTATAGGACAGTCTAATATGGAAGGCGCAGCTAAGCCAGAGGAGCAGGATTACAAATGGGATAATGCCCGTTTCCAGATGATGGCCGCTGTCGATTTCCCTGCTAATACTGCAAATTATCGTGGTGAAGGCAGAAAGATGTACCAGTGGTATGTCGCTCAGCCACCTCTTTGCCGTCCATTCTCCGGACTTACTCCTGCCGACTATTTCGGTCGTACTATGGTCGAGAATACTCCTGATTCTATTAAGATCGGTGTAATCCACGTCGCTGTGGGTGGAGCTCGTATCGAACATCTTTTCAAGGAGTACGATCCACTGACTGTTGTCAACGAGCCTGATTGGTTCCAGAATATAATGTCAAGTTACGACGGCCTTCCATACACTCGTGTTCTCGAGTGTGCCCTCCGTGCTAGCCATCAGGGTGTCATTAAGGGCATTTTGCTCCATCAGGGATGCTCCAATACAGGTGACCCTGAGTGGGCTGTCAAGGTTGATAAGGTTTATCACGATCTTCTTGACGACCTTCATCTCAAGGCTGTCGATGTTCCTTTGATTGCAGGTGAGGTTGTAAGCGCTGGTGTCGGTGGCGTTTGCGCTGCTATGAATCCACAGATTCAGGCTTTGCCTATGACTATCCCAACTGCTCGCGTGGTGTCTGCTGATGGTCTTCCTTGCGGACCAGATCATCTTCATTTCAATGCTGAAGGCTATCGCGAACTTGGTCGCCGATATGCTGAGGCTGTCCTTCAGTACGAACATTCTCCTTTGCTGTGTGCACAGGACATGCAGCTGCCTCCTTCTGCTTGCTACAAGCCTTCTAAGAAGCAGGGTAAGATTGAGACGTTCTATTATAATGTCGAGCGCGATGGCAAGCAGTGGCAGAAGCGTGCTCAGGTTTATCTCCCTTATGGATATAAGGCAAAGGATAAGAAGACTAAGTATAATGTTCTCTACCTTATGCATGGAGGTGGCGACAATACTACTTCATTCCTTACTCCTCCTTCTGATTGGCTCCAGCTTCGCGATGTACTCGATAATCTGCTGTCTGAGAAGAAGATGGCTCCTTTCATTGTCGTGTGTCCTACTTTCTATGATGATGATCAAAATATAGGTGCCAACAAGATGGAAGATGCTATTCGCCTTACTACTGAATACCATAATGAGTTGCAGGATTTTCTCATCCCTGCTGTAGAAAAGGCTTATAATACATATCTCGAGGGTACCGATGTTGCTGCTATTGAGGCTTCACGTAAGCATCGTGCTTATGGCGGCTTTTCTATGGGAGCTTTGTCTACATGGAACCAGCTCGCTTATGGTATAAATGCTGTAGCTACATTCTTGCCTCT